>JBJMPM010000238.1:0-39148 GCA_045803205.1 Longimicrobiaceae bacterium | reverse complement strand
GCATCGACGAGCGCCGGCGTGGACGCGGCGATCGTGCAGGCTTCCGCGGCGGGCTCCTGCGCATTCCTCGGCCAGATCCTCACGGCCCTGCCGTCTGCAGCGCTGACGCCAGGATCGTGTGGCCGGGCCTCAGGATGACACTTGTGGCGCCGCGGAATATGCGCGTTCAGCAACACCCTCTGAGGAAGCCGCCGCGCCGGACTCGCGTCGTCGAAGAAAGCCTGGCGGCGACCGAAGGATCCATCACTTCGGCAGCGACGCAGCCGGCCGTGTCGCGTCCGTGATCATAGATCCTTCAGGCGCCGCCATGATTCAGCGCGACATCTGGCATGGAGCAGCGGCGCCTTCAGGATGACATCCTTATCCGTAGTCATTCTGGGGACGGTATTACTGGTGATGGGACGGCCGGACCGATTCGCGACGTGGATCGCCTTGCTGCGGCGCGCGGCGGACGCCATCATCGTTCCCTCTGCCCCGTCCCTTCTCCCGGGAGCCCATCCATGCCCGGCGCCCTGATCCGCGCGCTCGCGCTCGCCCTCGCCGCCTGCGCGCCGGATGCATCCTCCTGCACCACCGCCACGGGCTTCGTGTCTGCCGGGGCCGACACTTTGACCGTTCCTCTCGCGGCAAACACGCCCGTGCTCGACGGTCATGTCGATGATGGCGAATACGGGGCGCCCGCAGTTCGCATTCCCACGGCGGGCGGTGAAACGCGCGTCTGGATCACGCGACACGCCCGCTTCGTCTACATCGCCGCGGTGATGAGCGATTCGACCTTCTATTGGGGCGACGACTTCGTCGTGAGCCTCGACCCGGACGGCAGCGCCGACGCCGCACCGCAAACCGGCGACCGACAATGGTACCTCCGCCGCATGCTCGACAGCAGCGTCGTCTCGACCGCCGCGAGCGGCCGCTGGGCCGCTCCCGGCCAACCGACGCCTGCGCTCGGAGCCACTCGACAGCACGGCGACTGGCACGTCGCCTCGAGCTCACCGCCGGCGGCGTGGACGGTCGAGCTGCGCATCTCCGAACCGGTGTTCAAACCGGGCGCAGGCACTCCGCGCATCGCGTTCCGCACGTACAATGATCAGCCGAGTGGATGGTGGAGCTGGCCTTTGCCGCCGTCGGGAACGCCTGCTCAGCGTGTCGAGCGAAGCCCGCAGTCGTGGACGCCGGTCGTATGGCGGTAACGCTCGCCGCGCTTCGAAGCCGCCTTCGCGAAGCGGGCGGCGCCGATGACGCGCTCGTTCTGCGGCGGCGCTTCAAGACGGGGCCGGATGGGACGGCCGGACCGATTCGCGACGTGGATCGCCTTGCCGCGGGATGACGAGGAGAGCGAGCATGATCCGCCCCCACCGGCACCTCCTGCAACCGGCATGGATCTATTTGTGCCTTTCCGTTATAATGACACGTGCCGCAAGATGGATTGTGTCGGGTCGACGATGTGACACTTCGGCGGCCGGCTCCGCGTGGAACTCGGCCGTTCACGTCGGCGCCGCGTCCGCGGGGCCGATCCATCCACCGCACCACCCGGAGGGACGACCATGGTAAGCAAGAAGCTGAACCTGGACGTGGACCAGCTGAGCGTGGAATCGTTCGAGCCGCAGGGGGTGGAGAAGGCCGGGAGTGGCACCGTGCTTGGGCACGACGACGCAGTCACTGTCGGCGGCAGCTGTAACGACGCGACCTGCTTCGGCTACGGCACCTGTGGCTATTATCCCTGCAGGCCGGTCCCCTGAGGCCGTGTGTCCAGGTCCGTGGATCTGCCGCCGCTCGCCGGTGGCGGACCCGCGGACGGGCGGAAAGGAACGGACCTGACCGGCGAGCCCCGGCGCCTCTGGCGTCGGGGTTTCCGTCGTCGTAACCATACCTTCGCTCCCCGGCGAGCCGGCCGGCGGTGACGCACGAGCGGAGGGGGAAAGGGGCCGGGCCTTGTCGCCGCGAAACACCCTCGGACCCGGAAACCTCGATGGGGGACGAACTCGCGGTCGAATCCCTGGTGCCCGCATTTGATCGCCTTGCTGCCAGGCGCCGCGTACACCATCATCGTTCCAGCCCCGTCACCCTGCCTCGCACCGGGAGTGGACACCCACCATGCTCTGCGCCCTGATCCCCGCGCTCGCCCTTTCCCTCGCGGCGTGCGCGCCGTCCGAATCCGCCGACACCACCGTCACCGTCTTCGTGGGCGTCTCCGTGGTGCCGATGGACGCCGAGCGCATCCTGGCCGACCAGACGGTGGTGGTGCGCGGCGACCGCATCGTGGAGGTGGGCCCCGCGCGCTCGGTGCGCGTGCCGGAGGGCGCGCGGCGCGTGGACGGGCGCGGCAAGTGGCTGATGCCGGGGCTGGCGGAAATGCACGGCCACGTGCCGCCGCCCAACGCGCCGCCGGAGTACACCGACCGCGTGCTCTTCCTCTACCTGGCCAACGGGATCACCACCGTGCGCGGGATGCTGGGCGCGCCGGGACAGCTCGAGCTGCGCCGCCGGGCGGCGGCCGGAGAGATCCTCTCGCCCACGCTCTACCTGGCCGGGCCCAGCTTCAACGGCAACTCGGTGAGCTCGCCCGAGCAGGCGGTGCAGATGGTCCGCGCCCAGAAGGCCGAGGGGTGGGACCTGCTGAAGGTGCACCCCGGCCTCACCCGCCCGGAGTACGACGCCATGGCGCGCACCGCGCGCGAGGTGGGGATGCGCTTCGGCGGCCACGTGCCGGAGGAGGTGGGGCTGCTGCACGCCATCGAGATGGGGCAGGAGACCTTCGATCACATCGACGGCTACGTGGAGGCGCTGAACGGCGAGGCGGGGCCGGTGGACGGCGCGCGGCTGGCGGACGTGGTGCGCCGCACGCGCGAGGCGGGGGCGTGGGTGGTGCCGACGATGGCGCTCTGGGAGGTGATCTACAACACGGCGAACCTGGACTCGCTGCGCGCCTATCCCGAGCTGCGCTACGTGCCGCGGCAGCAGGTGGAGGCGTGGACGAACGCGTACCGGCAACGCGCGGCGAGCCCGCAGTTCAACGCGATCGCGAACGCGAACGTGATCGAGAACCGCATCCGCATCCTGGGCGCGCTGCACCGCGGCGGCGCGCGCATCCTGATGGGCACCGACGCGCCGCAGCAGTTCAGCGTCCCCGGCTTCTCGCTGCACCGCGAGCTGGGCCACATGCGCGCGGCGGGGATGAGCCCGTTCGACATCCTGGCCTCGGGCACGCGCAGCGTGGGCGAGTACTTCCGCGGCCAGGACCGCTTCGGCACCGTCGCCGCCGGCCAGCGCGCCGACCTCATCCTGCTCGACGCGAACCCGCTTGCCGACGTCGCCAACGTCTCCCGCATCGCCGGCGTGATGGCGCGCGGCCGCTGGGTCCCCCGCGCGGAGATCGACGCCGGCCTGGAGCGCATCGCCGCGGCGTACCGGTAGGCGACCAGTTCGCGCCTGCGCCGGCCCAGTCCCACGCGCGGGACGGGCCGGCGCTCGCGCAGAAGGATGCACGGAGACACGCCCGCAACGGGCGGTGCGCATTCAGGGAGGGTCGATCCGGAACGGGTCCAACCTTCCGGCTGCGGCGAATACAGATCCGTACCTGCACCTGCGAACGGTTGCTCCGTTATGGGAGGCGCGGGAGTATCCACAGTGAGCGCGAAGCTTGGGCCGTGCCAGTCGTGTCCGATCGCTCTTCGTCGCCCTGTTTGATCCCGGAGCGGATCGCGGATAGGGGCTGAAACGTGAGGTACACGTACGAGTCCCGCAGGTCAGCGGCAACGAGGCAACTGGCTTGGACGGGGGCAATGGCTGTCCTGCGCCTGTTTACTTCAGCTTCTACCGCCGCTCGGTCAGCGCACTTCGGGATGGTGAAGTATCGGCGGTCATACACCATCCGCCCGAAAAGCAGCGCCACCGAACTGTCGAGGAACGAAAACCCGGCCGACAGCCCTATGTCGCTCGGGATAATGCCCCGGTTTCCCCGGACGACGCCGCGAGTGGCAGACAGCGAGTCGATTTCGATCTCTCCTGGACCGCGAATGGCAATTTGGAAAGCCACCCAGCTCTTGTAGAGGTTTACCTCGAACGCCAACTTTGGAAGGCTCAAGAAGCCGGTTTGTACGAAGCGGTTCCGTCCACGCTGGAACAGAAATCGGACGTCGAAGTCGGCGATGATGCGTATCCCGTTGAACCAGTCACTTTCGTCCGGACTTCTCCAACACGCGGTTCCCGAATCTTCACACCAGCGGCTTGCCGGAAATGGATCCCGAAACGGCTCGCGATTGTTCTGCGCTTCAGCATGCGACACCGAGGCCAAGGCGATGGCTGAAAGAAGTATGGTGGGCGCGAGCGAGCGGAAAGAGAGGTGCATGTCGGTCCTCCTGTGAAAGGGAGCGGAACAAACATCCAGCATGGGCCAGGTGCGAGATGTGATTGCCTGGGAAAGAATGATTGCCTGGGGAAAGAATCAATTAATTTGCCTCTAGAGGCCGTTCTCGTTTACACTGCTTTGCTCTCTGTTCTCCGTCAAGTGAACGTTTGACTGTTGGCATAGCTTCGCTCCATGGGACGAGAATGTGGATTCTTGCTCCGACTGAGGGTCACGTGCGCGAGACAGGTCCTGCTGAACGCAACCCGCTCGGCAACTTCGCGACCGATATCCGTATCGCCAGCGTCATCGTGGCGGTGTACCGATAGCCCGCGGCCTCACGGCGCGTCGAACCGAGGCCGTCCGCGCGCACCTCGGCGTGCGCGTCCATCCTCGATCCCCGGAGCCCAGCCATGTCGACGTCGGAGGATGCCGCCATCCCGCCCTGGCACCTGCGCGGCCAGGTGATCATCGCGTGCAACTGCGACTACGGCTGCCCGTGCAACTTCAACGGGCTGCCGAGCGAGGGGAAGTGCGAGGGGAGCTGGAGCTGGCACGTCGAAGACGGGGAGTTCGGAGACGTGACGCTCTCGGGCCTCACCTTCTCCGAGGCGGTGAACTGGCCGGGCGCGATCCACCACGGCAACGGCGAGGGGATCGTGGTGATCGACGAGGCGGCCGACGCGCGCCAGCGCGAGGCGCTGCAGACGCTGCTGAGCGGCCGGGCCGGCGGGCCGTGGAAGATCATCTCCGCCACCGTCAGCCGCCTGCACGGCCCCGAGTTCGTGCCCTTCGAGGTGCACGTGGAGGACTTCCGCAGCCGCGTGCGCGCGGGCGACCTCCTGCGCGTGGAGATGGCGCCGGTGAAGAACCCCGTCACCGGCGCCGAGGTGCATCCGCGCGCCATTCTCCCCGAAGGCTTCGTCTGCAAGGACGCGCAGCTCGGCGCCTCGACCGAGTTCGCGGTGGCGGGGCCGGTGAGCTTCGACCACAGCGGCCGCTACGCCGCCACCGGCCCGTTCGACTACGCCGGCCCGTGAGCGCCCGCGCCCTCCCCGCGCGAGCGGTCGACCGCGGCGCGCTCGTCTCCATGCTCGCCCTCGCGGCGCTGGCGGCGGCCGCATGGGCCGGCGTGCTCCGCGCCGCGGCCATGCCGATGCACACGCCGGGACCCGCGCCCTCGCTCTCCGGGGGCGCGGCGTTCACGGCCGCGTGGGGGATCATGATGGCGGCGATGATGCTCCCCGGCGCCGCGCCGATGATCCTGCTCTACCGCACCGTGAGCCTCAAGCTGGCGGCGATCGGCAACCGGGTCGTCCCGGCGTGGGCGTTCGCGGGCGTGTACCTGGGCGCGTGGACGCTGATGGGCGTCCCGGTGTACGCCGGCTACCTGGCGGTCGCGTGGGCCGCGGCGCGATGGCCGGCCTTCGGCGCGCTCACCCCCTACCTCGTCGCGCTGACGCTCGCCGCGGCCGGGATCTACCAGTTCACCGCCGCCAAGCGCGCCTGCCTCCGCTACTGCGAGTCGCCCCTCGGCCTGCTGATGCGCAGGTGGCGCAGCGGCTACCGCGCCACCCTCCGCCTGGCCGCGGAGCACGCCGCCTGGTGCCTGGGCTGCTGCTGGGGATTGATGCTGGTGCTCGTTTCCGCGGGCGCCATGAGCCTCCCGTGGGTCCTGCTCATCGCCCTCGCCGTCTCGGCCGAGAAGGTCCTCCCCGGGCGCGCGGCCACCACCCGCGTGGTCGGCGCCGCCCTCCTCGCCCTCGCCGCCGCCGTCGCGCTCCGCCCCGACCTCGCCGCCACCCTGCGGGGGATGAGCGACGTGCGTTCTCCATCGCACCCGACGATGTCCGGGATGGGCAGATAGCACGACGCCGAGGCTCCGGTCCTCCGTGCCTCCGTGATTCCATTTCTGTTGATCGAATGTGCATTCAACCAGCAGAATGGCCTCACACGGAGTCAACGGAGTCAGCGGAGAAGCGAGGCAGTCCTCCGTTGACTCCGTTGACTCCGTGTGAGACCCATCTGTGCTGGTCTCTACGAATGCGCAGTCATGTTGTCAGAGGCGGTACGAGAGCCCCGGCGCCGAGGTTCCTGCAGTTCTCCGCCCCGTGAGCAGGGTGCCGCTCCCCGCCCGGACCATCATGACGTCGCCTGCGCGTCCTGCGCCGCGACGAAGATGCCGCGCTCGCGCAGGCGCTTGACCAGCGCGGCGCGGGTCTTCGCGTCCGCCTCCAGCCGCAGCAGGGTGGGGGTCACCTCCTTCACGCCCGCGCCGCCCAGCGCCCGCACCCGCCCCGCCGTCTCGGGGTCCGGGCACTCCACCAGCACGGCCGGGGCGATGCGGACGGTGCGGACCGACTGCATCCAGTCGCGCACCTGCCGCGCCACGTTCGCCGGCACGCCGCTCCGCGCCAGGGATTCCAGCGTCTCCAGCACCTGGCCCACCGACATCCCCTGCTCGGCGGCGCGCAGCACCGAGGCGCGGGTGAGGCGGAAGAGCGCGCCCACCCCGGCCCCCGTGCGCTCGGCGATGCGCCCCAGCTCCGCCTCGGCGCGGGGCGCGGGCGCCAGGAACACGACCTCGAAGTCGGGCTGCACCACCACCTCGCCCTCCGCGCCCGCGGGCGCCAGCACGAAGTCGTCCGCCGCGCCCAGCAGGTAGCGCCCGGCGTCGGTGAGGCCGAACGCCAGGCCGTTTCCGGCGCGGGCCAGCGTGGCGCACCCCAGCGGCACCAGCCTCCGCGCCAGGAACGTCAGCAGCAGGTTGCCCCAGGCCTCCTCCCACCCCTCCACCGTGCGGGGGAGGCTGCTCCACCAGGCGCGGACGTGCGGCGTGGGCCCGTCCGGCCCCAGGAAGGGGTTGCGCTCCTGTGCCTGGAAGCGCAGGAAGGCGGCGACGGAGACCAGCGCCCCCGGCGGGGCGGAGAGGAAGGCGGCCGAGAGCGCCGCCCGCAGGTCGTGCTTCTTCTCCTCCACCTGGAACGGGAGCGGCGCGCCGAAGAAGTCCAGCTTCTCCGGGTCGCCGTGTGCGGCCGGGGTGCGCTGCGGCAGCGCCCGGAGCGTCGCCAGCACCTCCTTCAGGTGCTCGTCCTCGCTCCGGTTGAGCCAGGCGCGCCCCGCGGGGGTGGGTGCCAGGGCCAGCCGGTCGCCCGCGGAGCGGAGCTTCACCAGCCGCAGCATCGAGGCGAGGTGCGCCGCCCACTCCACCCGCGCGAGCCTCGCGGAATCGCCCTCGTCCGCTCCGCCGGCGCCGGCGACGCTGCCGGTGTCGGCGAAGCGCTCCACCCAGGGCGGTGTCCAGGCCAGGCGCGCGGCGATGGCGCGCTGCGCGCGGACGTAGAGCGTGTGGTCGGCCGCGCGGACGGCGATGGGCTCCGTGGCGGCCTCCACCAGCAGGGCCGTCACGTCGCCCACGCGGAAGGGGGCCGCGAACGGCTCGCGCGCCTCCACCGGCCCTGGCGGCGAGGGCGCGCCCGCCAGCCGCGCGGCCACGGCGGGGAGGAGCCCCACCACCGCCTCGGCGTCGCCGCCGATGGAGACGAACACCAGCAGGTAGCGCAGCCCGGCCGCCAGCGCCGCGGCGCGCGTCGCCGGGCTCGCCGCCGGGAGAAGCTCGGGGAGCGCACGCAGCGGCATGCCGCCGCGGTGCGGCGCCAGCGCCTGCACCAGCGCCCGCAGCGCCTCGGCGACCAGGGGGAACACCAGCCGGGGCCGCTCCGCCTCGGGGAGCCGCCGCCCTTCCCACCGGACCAGCTCGGCGTGCGTGCCGGCCGCCAGGAACTCGCGCACCCAGGCCACCGACGACGCCGCCTCGGCGGCCAGCCGGCGGTCGGCCGAGTGATAGTAGCCCCGCTGGGCGGGCGCGCCGATCGCCTGCGCCTGGGGAGAGGAGAGCTGGTCCTGCACGTACTCGATCCGCAGCGCGCCGCCCTCGCCGTGCAGCGGGTGCAGCCGCTGCGCCGCCCGGAGCGCCACCAGCAGCGGGCGCAGCGCCGGGTCCAGCCCGTACAGGGTGCCGCGTCCGGTCGGGGCGATCAGCAGCCCCGCGGCCTCCAGCTCGGGGCCGGCGCCGCCCAGCGACTCCAGGGAGAACGGCTGTCCCGGCCTGATCCCCAGGAAGGCGCGCCGGCCGCCCGGGGAAAGCGCCTCCCAGCGGGGGAGCGCCCCCAGCACCACCTGCCAGTCGAGCTCGTGCACCTTCACCCCGCCACCTCGTGCGCGTCGGCGATGCGATACTCGTAGCCCTGCTCGCAGAGGAAGAGCTGGCGCTTGAGCGCGTACTCCTGCTCGTCGGTGTCCGCGCTCACCAGGGTGTAGAAGTGGGCCTGGTTGGCGCCGGGCTTGGGGCGCAGGATGCGACCCAGCCGCTGCGCCTCTTCCTGCCGCGAGCCGAAGGTGCCGGAGACCTGCACCGCAACGGACGCGTCCGGGAGGTCCACCGCGAAGTTGGCGACCTTGCTCACCGCCAGCACGGGGATGCGCCCCTCGCGGAACTCGCGGTAGAGCTGGTCGCGGCGGCGCTGCGGCGTGGTGCCCTTGAGCAGCGGCACGCCCAGCTCGTGCGCCAGCTCGTCGAGCTGCTCCACGTACATCCCGATCACCAGCGCCGGCTCGCCCGCGTGGCGCGCCAGGATCTCTCGCAGCACGGGGAGCTTGGCGGGGTTCTCGCTGGCGATGCGGAACTTCTGCCGCTGCTCGGCCACCGCGTACGGCATCCGCAGCTCCGGCGGGAGGGGGACGCGCACCTCCGTGCACGCGGCCTTCGCGATCCACCCCTGCCCCTCCAGCTCCTTCCAGGGCACGTCCGCCTTCTTCGGCCCGATCAGGGCGAACACGTCGTCCTCGCGGCCGTCCTCGCGCACCAGGGTGGCGGTGAGCCCCAGCCGCCGCCGCGCCTGCAGCCCGGCGGTCACCTGGAAGACGGGGGCGGGGAGGAGGTGCACCTCGTCGTAGACGATCAGCCCCCAGTCGCGCCGGTCGAAGAGCTCCAGGTGGCGGAAGGGCCCGTCCGCGCGGTCGCGGTGGGTGAGCACCTGGTAGGTGGCCACGGTCACGGGGCGGACGTCCTTGGTCTCGCCGGTGTACTCGCCCACCTGGTCGTCGTGCAGCGTGGTCTTGTCCAGCAGCTCCGCCTTCCACTGCCGCACGGCGGTCACGCTGGTGGTGAGGATCAGGGTGCTGCTCGCCGCGCGCGCCATGCACTCCATCCCCACCACCGTCTTCCCGGCGCCGCAGGGGAGGACCACCACGCCGCTCCCGCCGCGCTCGCTCCCGCCCGCGTGGAAGGCGTCGGCCGCGTCCGCCTGGTAGGCGCGGAGCGTGAACGGCGCGCCGCCGAGCGTGGTGCCGCGCAGCGCGATGGGGAGCGGCTCGCCGGGGGTGTAGCCGGCCAGGTCCTCGGCGGGCCAGCCGGCCTTCACCAGCGCCTGCTTCAGCCGCCCGCGCTCGCCCGTCTCCACGCGGAAGGCGGTGGCGGAGAGGCGCGGTCCCAGGTACATCGCCACCCGGTGGATGCGCGAGACCTCCTCCATCACCTCCGGCTCGTCGCAGGCGAGCACCAGCCCGCAGGGGTCGCGCTCCAGCCGCAGCCGCCCGTAGCGCGAGGCGGCGTCGCGGATGGTGCGCTCCACGCTGGTGGGCACGGCGTACTTGGCGTACTCGCGCAGCGCGCCCACGATCTCGTCGGGAGGGGCGCCGGCGGCGCAGGCGTTCCACACCGAGAGCGGGGTGATGCGGTAGGTGTGCACGTGCTCGGGGCTCTTGACCAGCTCGGCGAAGCGCGCCAGCCGGTCGCGCGCCTCGGAAAAGCGCGGGCTGGCCACCTCCGCCAGCACCGTCAGGTCACCCTGCACGATCAGCGGATTTTCAGGGCAATACGCGGTCATTCGTCCTGTGTCGAGGAACGATCGGGGGGGAAGATCATGAGCGGGGTAGGGAAGACTAACGGATCGCCCGAGCGGACGGAAGTAGCCGAAGTGAACGGCAAAAGAAATTCTCTCACAGAGGTCACGGAGGTCACAGGGGACAGCGTCGCCGTTCCTCCGTGACCTCCGTGACCTCCGTGAGAGATCCAGCAGAATTTCCTCTCACCTTTCAGCTGCGGATCGGGGCATGAAGCCTTCGCGGGCGGCTCAGCGCGCGGCGAGCTCCCGCGGCGCGCGTTCCAGCACGCGCCACGAGCCGGCCGACACCGCGGAGACGCGCCCCGCCGCATCGCGCCTGAACCCGATCCGCCGCCGTCCGCTCTCGTCGGCGAAGAGCAGCGGCCCGATCGGGCGCCAGCGCGTCTCCCACAGCGTCAGCGAGCCGTCGCGGTTGTCGGTGATCTCGAAGCGCTGCGCCTCCTCCGCGGCCCCGGGGCAGCTCCGGCAGTAGTTGTTCGCCAGCCAGGTGCCGGCGAAGGCGCCCAGCTCCCGGCGGGCGGATTCGAACGCGGCGGGCCGCCGGCCGTCCGCGAAGAAACGGTCGAGGATCGCCTGCCTGAGCCTGAAGCGAAGGCTGCTCCCCTCGAGGTGGTGCACCACCACGATCCCGAGCTGCGAATCGGGCAGCAGCGTCACCAGCGACGAGAACCCGCCGATGTCGCCGCCGTGTTCCACGATCCGCTGCCCGTTGGCGTCGTCGAGCTGCCATCCGTAGCCCCACCCCGGTACCTCCGGGTGCACGGACGCATGCCGCGCCGCCATGTCGTGGATCGTCGCCGGCGCGAGCACGCGCGCCGTGCCCGCCGGCGGCCCGGCGCCCAGGTGGAGGGCCGCGAACCTCCCCAGGTCGTCCACCGTGCCGACCAGCGACGAGGTCGGAAGCGTGTGATAGCGCTCGTACGCCACCCGGCGGAGCGACCCGTCCGCCCATTCGTAGGCCGTCGCCGCGCCCGCGGCCGCCGGGTCGGGGGTCCCGATGGTGCTCGCCGTCATCCCCAGCGGCGCGAAGATCTCGCGGCGCACGTACTCGGCGTAGGGAAGGCCGCTCGCGTCCTCGACGATCGCCCCGGCCAGCGCGATGCCGTAGCTCCCGTACCGCGTCACCCCTCCCGGCGCCGCCGCGCGGACCAGGCGGGTGGAGAGGAAGGTCTCCAGCGGCTGCAGCGCCTCCCCCGGCTCGGCGCGGCGGCCGGGGAGCTCGTCCAGCCCGTCCGTGTGCGTGAGCAGGTGCCGGGGGGTGATCGCGGCGTACGGGCGCTCCGGCACGCGCGCCACCTTCAGGTAGCGGCCGACGTCGGCGTCCAGGTCCACGCGCCCGCGCTCCACGAGCTGCATCAGGGCCGTCGCGGTGACCACCTTGGTGACGGAGGCGAACGGCCAGCGCGTGGCGTGCGGGTCCACCGGGCGCCGCGCGTCCACGTCGGCGAAGCCGTAGCCCCGGTCGAGCACCACGCGTCCGTGGTCCAGGACCAGCACCGCCGCGCCGGGGATGTGCTCGGCCGCCATCCCCGCGCGCATCACCGAGTCGACGAGCTGCGCCAGCGCCGCCGGATCGATGCGGCCGGCCGGCGGGTTCCGCGGCGGGGCCGGGGCGCGGCCGTCGCCCGCTCCACACGCTGCCGAAGCGGCGAACGACGCGGCGGCGAGCAGGGGAAGGAGGAGTGCGAACGAGCGGGTGGAGGAGTGTCGGACCACGATGAGCCTCGCGCGGAGAGGGTGCGGATCGCCGAGGGAGCGGCTCCATCTTCCGCGTTGCCGGCTCGCGCTGCCACCTGGCCGTGACCAGCCGGCCTCGGGCGATGGCCAGATGGACCAGGGAGGGGGCGGACCTCACCGCCACCCGCCCGGCTCGCCGGCGCGGGCCAGGGGGCGATCGGAGTGTAAGGAGACGGATGAGCACGAGCAGCAGCGCGCCGGGCGTGGCCGGCCCTGAACGACGTTGGCGAGACCCGCCTCTCAGAGGACGTCATCCTGAGGACGGCCACGCAGAACTTGCGGCGTGCGAATCAGCCGGCAGTCCGAAGGATCTATAACCGCGGACGCAACAGGACCGGCCGTGTCGCTGCCGAAGTTATAGATCCTTCGGTCGCCGCCAAGCTTTCTCGACGACGCGAATTCCGCGCGGCGGCTCCCTCAGGATGACGTCTTTTCTTTGCACAACCACTCTTAAGAGGCGGTATTAGCAGCCAGAGACTCCTCGCCGTCCAGAGCTTGCGCTCGCGGGCTGGGGTGCCGGACCCCAGTCCGCTTCGTTTGGTTCAACGTGGTTTGCGTGTCACGCCCCTCCATGTTGATCGCGACGAGTCTCCAACAGCGAAAAGAGGTAGCTCCGGGGCTCGCACGGGAGATGCAGGGCGAGCACCGAGAGGCGCGGGGTCGTGCCCTCCGATCGAGGTCGGAGAGTCCCGAGCGCGCGTCAGCCGGCCCGCGGTCGCGAGCCGGAGGAGATCCACCCTTCAACCGGGAGTGCCTCCGATGCGCGTAAAGTGCAGCATCCGGGCGGGCGGCGTGATGGAATCCGGATGACGGCGTGAATCCTTCGCGGTGGCGACTCGGAAGCGGCGGCTTCGTCCCCCCTTTCCGAGCGCTGCCGCGAGGATGTCCCCGCCGCACCCACCTCTCCCCTTCCGTTCATCCCTCTCCCGGCGGAGCCTGTGCGAAGGCCCGCTCTCCTGGCCCCGGGCCATCCGTCGTGCCGCCGCCGAGGTACGCCAGCGCCCGCTCCGCCGCGGTGACGCCGCGCGACTGCGCCTCCTCGAAGAGCGAGAGGCCGCTCAGGTCGGAGTGGGCGTAGAAGACGGGGCCGGCGGCGGCCTGCAGCCGGGCGCGCACCGGGTCCGCGAGGAACCCGGGGGTGGGGCGGATCATCGCGTGGCCCATGCGCATGACGTCGATGCGCGACACGCAGCGGCGCAGGTCCGGGTGCGCGCGCTCCAGGTCGGCCAGGATCCCGTCCGCCGCGTCGCGCCAGCTCCCGGCGAGGAGCGCGCGGCGGGCGGCGGACGGCGCCTGGTGGGCCAGCGCGCGGTAGTAGGTCCACACCCAGCGGTCCTGGAAGGTGCGGAGCGACTGGTGGTTCGCCACCACGTAGCCGAGCCCCGGCGAGTCGGCGATCACGTTGTCCCACGCCGGGGGGAAGCCGCTCTCGGCGGGCCAGCGGTCCAGCGTCAGGTTCGCCGTCAGCCAGGGTGAATAGGTGAAATCCGCCCGCGGCGCGCCCTCCACCACCCGGCTCGCCACGAACGAGGGCGCGGCCCACACCACCGCGTCGCACAGGTACTCCGCCTCCCCGGCCAGCACCCGCATCCCCCGCCCGCGGGGCTCCACGCGGTGGACGGGCGCGCCGGTGGCGACGAAGCGGCCGAGCCGCTCCAGCAGCCGGCGCACGATCCAGCCGTTCCCCTCGGGCCAGGCGAGCGGGCCCAGCTCGTCGTCCTCGGGCGGGCGGCTGGCGAAGTAGTGCACCCCCGCCCACGCCGACACGTCGCGGGCGAGCGCGCCGTAGTCGTCGCGGCAGGCGTAGTCCACGTACCAGCGCAGCGCGGGCGAGCGGAAGCCGCGCTCGTCCAGCCAGCGCGCCATCGTCACCCCGTCCAGCGGCGACGGCCGCGCGCCGGCGGAGAGGGGGAGGGTGAAGGCGCCGGTAGCGCGCAGCTCGGCCATCTCCGCGTCGAAGCGCTGGAACTCCGCGCGGTCGGCGGCCGAGTCCATCAGCGGCTCGCGCAGCCCCTCGCGCCAGGCGCCGAAGCGGTACACCCGCTCCCTGGGCGCCTGCACCAGCACGGCCTCGTCCCACCCGCCGTCCTTCCACAGGCCCAGCTCCTCGAACAGCTCGCGCACCAGCACCGTCTCGCGGCCGGGGACGGGAACGTAGTGCGCGGCCCACGGATACGCCGACACCTCGTTCTCGCCCCAGCGCGCGTTGCCGCCGGCGCGGTCCTCCAGCTCCAGCACCACGAAGCCGGTGAAGCCGCGCCCGGCCAGGCGCCACGCGGCCGAGAGCCCGGCCACGCCGCCCCCCACGACCACCAGCGGCAGGCGCACCGTCCGCCGCGGCGCGGGAAAGCGCGCGCCGTCGCGGAGCCGGTGCCCGCGCGCGCCGCCGTCGTCCGCGAAGGCGCCGGCGAGCGCCCGCTCCGTCTTCGACGCGCAGCCGACGATCGCCGCCGCCGCGATCCCCGCGGCGGCCGCCACGAACCCGCGCCTCGACATCCCCGCCTCGCCATCCCCCGTCATACCGTTTCGACTGATTGGCTGTGCGTTCCAGTCAACAGAATGGGCTCACACGGAGTCAACGGAGTCAACGGAGTCAACGGGGGGCAGGCCGGCACTCCGTTGACTCCGTTGACTCCGTGTGAGGTCTTCTGTGCTGGTGTCTCCGAATCCACAGTCATTTGCCTGATCGGGTGTCATCGCTCGATCTGCTTCCACTCGTCGCCGTAGTAGCGCACGAGCGCCTGGTCGTCCAGGCGGTTGGCCCGGGCGGGCACCGGCTGCAGGTCGGCCGGGAACTGGAAGAGCGGGGAAAGGGAGGAAAGGGAGAGGAAGCGCAGCCCGGAGGGGAGCGCGGTGGGGAGCGCGTAGTCGCCGCGCCCGGCCAGCACGAACCCCCACTCGCCGAAGCTCGGCACGTAGAGGTGGTAGGGCCAGGTGCGCAGCCCCGCCGCCGCCAGCGTGCGCTCGATGCTCCAGAACGCCGTGCGCGCGAACATCGGCGAGGTGGCCTGCACCACGACCAGCCCCTCGCGCGAGAGGTGCGCCTGCAGCGCGCGGTAGAAGGCGGTGGTGTACAGCTTTCCCACCGCGTAGTTGCTGGGGTCGGGAAAGTCGACCACCACGAAGTCGAACATCTCGCGGTTCGAGCCCAGCCAGACGAAGGCGTCGGCGTTGATCACCCGCACCCGCGGCGAGTTCAGCGCGCCCCGGTTCAGCCCCACCAGCGTGCGGTTCGTGCGGAAGATGCGGGTCATCTCCGGGTCCAGGTCCACCAGCGTGACCGAGACGCCGGGGTAGCGCAGGATCTCGCGCACGGCCAGCCCGTCGCCGCCGCCCAGCACCAGCACCCGGCGCGCGCCGGGGAGCGCGGCCAGCCCGGGGTGCACCAGCGCCTCGTGGTAGCGGTACTCGTCGCGCGAGCTGAACTGCAGGTGGCCGTTCAGGAAGAGCCGCAGGTCGTCGCGGAAGGCGGTCAGCACGATCCGCTGGTAGCGCGAGTTGCGCGAGAAGATGACCGGGTCGGCGTAGATGTCGGCCTCGGCCGAGCGCGTGATCCGCTCCGCGGCGGCCACGCCGGCCCCCAGCACGGCGAGCGCGCCCACGCACAGGGCCTGCAGCGCGCGGCGGCGGGGAAGGGTGTCGCGGAAGAGGTGCGTGCTCCAGAGCGCGACCAGCGCGTTCACCACGCCGAAGGCGAGCGCCGAGCGCACCAGCCCCAGCCGGGGGACCAGGAGGATGGGGAAGAGGAGCGAGGCGCCCAGCGCGCCCAGGTAGTCGAAGGTCAGGACGTTGGCCACCACGTCCCTGAAGTCGTACCGGTCGCGCAGGATGCGCATCAGCAGGGGGATCTCCAGCCCCACCAGCGCCCCGATCACGATCACCAGCGTGTACAGCACCAGCCGGAACGAATCGGTCCAGGCGAAGGCCAGGAAGAGCGCGGTGGCGCTGAAGCCCCCCACCAGCGCCACCATCACCTCCACCGTCACGAAGCGCCAGGCCAGCCCGCGCGTCACGTAGCGCGAGAGGTGGCTCCCCACGCCCATGGCGAAGAGGTAGGTGCCGATCACGGTGGAGAACTGGGTGACGCTGTCGCCCAGCAGGTAGCTGCTGAGCGCGCCGGCCACCAGCTCGTACACCAGCCCGCAGGCGGCGATCAGCAGCACGGTGAGGAAGAGCGCGACCTGCACGCCGCGCCCGCCGCCACCCGTCGCTTCGGTGTCCACGCCGTGCCGCGCTACCAGATCGCCGCGGCGATGATGATGGAGATGCCGATGGCGATGGCGCCCATCATCACCGCCAGCGCCGTGTTGTGCTCGTCGATGATCTCCTTCCACATCGACCCGGGCGTGAGCCGGTCCACGGTCACGAACGCGAGCACGAAGATCACGATCCCCAGCAGCGCGTACACGAGCGCCGCCACGAGGTGCTGCATCAGGTCGTCCATGTGCCTCCCCTGGTCATTTGCCCCCCACGTAGCGCCCCGGGCCGGAGTAGTGCGGCCGGCTCGCGCCCGGGTTGTCGCGCACCGACTGCGGCCCGGCGGCGCCCGGCCGCGGCACCCCGAACGGCGACCAGCCGCGGTACTCCGCCCACCCCAGCAGCGACAGCACCGCCGCCCCGTACAGCAGGTATCCCCGCACACCTCGCAGCATTCCCGTCACCCCCGCAGAGCGTGGATCGATTTCCCTCACCCCTGCCCCGCCGCTCCAGGCATCCTCGGCGTCATACCACCGCGCACTCCCCGCAGATGTCATCCTGAGAGACGGTCGAGCACCCGCCCAAATGGTGTCATCCTGAGGCCCGGCCTCACCTCACCCTGTGTCTGCGATGAGCTTCGCAGGGCCGAAGGATCTGACCACGGCCGCCACGGGGTCCGCTGCGGAAGCCGCACGACTGCCGCGGCAACGTCGTGTCTCGACCGCTGCGAGGCCCGTCATTCGCGACGCTGCCGCGCCCGGGCTTCGCGGCTTCTCCGGCCAGATCCCTCGGCTCTGCGGACACCAGTGCGGCATCGGGTTCGTCAGGGCCGAGCCTCGGGATGACACTTGTGTTTCGGCCGTTTCGACGTTCCTCAACAGTCTCTGAGGCCGGTCACGCTGCGACCAACAATCGCGCGACCGCTTGCAGGCCGGAGGATCGATCACCGCGTTCGCACGTGAGTCGGCGAGGCGCACCAACTCTACCTGGGGACCGGGATCAGTCGTCCTCGCCGGTCGCGTAGTCGCTTTCGGCCCAGCGGGCGGACTCGAACATCCCCCTGCGGAGCGTCGCCAGCCCCGGGGGGAGGAGCAGGAGGAGCCCGGCGACCAGGTACATCCACCCCGCCGGCACGTCGCGCCGCACCCGCACCTGGTAGGTGTACGACTCGTCGCCCTGCGGCTCCACGCGCAGCCAGTAGCGGCCGGGCGGCACGCCGGGGATCCGCACCTTCCCGCGCTGCGACCCCTCCGTCCAGCTCTCGCCCCCCTCGACGCCCTGGTAGTAGCTCAGCTCCTTGCCGAAGCGCGTGGCGTTCCCGGCCGAGTCCGCCAGCGAGAAGTCGAAGTACGCCCAGTTGTTCTGCAGCGTGGCCTCGACGCCCACCTCGACGTTGCTGGTGCGCCCGCCGAGCTCCAGCGGCCCGATCACCTGCGCCTGGCCCTCCTCCGGCCTCAGCGGGTCGAAGTCGAAGCGCTGCTCGGCCCCCACCGCGCGGCCGCCCTGGCCGTAGCGCACCATCGCCACCACCACGAGCAGCGCGAGCATGGCCGCCGCCGCCGCCCAGGTGCGGCCCACGCGGCTGGGCGGCGCGGGCTGGTTGGCGTACACGCCCCGGGGGGACGGCGGCGCGCCCTGGAGCCCGAACGCCTTCCAGATCTCCGCGCCGGGGACGTACTCCGAGAGCGTCCAGGTGGTCTCGCCCTCCGTCTCCTCCGCGGAGAGCATGAACGGCGGCGCCACGAAGTCGCTCACCGTCACCCGGTCCTCGGCGCGCACCTCCCAGGGGAACTCGCCGAGGACGAAGGTGGTCTCCGCCTGCGCCCGCTGGAAGTGCCGGAACGCGCGCCCGTCCAGCACCGCGCTCGGGCGCAGGCCGCGGATGGCCCGCGGCACCTCGCGGAGTGGGGCGCCGCGGTTCCAGTGCCCCTGGTACTCGGTGAGGTAGAGGAAGCCGCGCGAGGGCGAGAAGAGCAGGTACTCGTCCCACGGGTAGTCGCGCCCCTCGGAGCGGATGGAGCGCACCTGGAAGCCGATCACCTCCCAGGCGTGGCCGACCAGCGTTCCCGCCGTGCCCAGCGGGATCTTGGGCTGGCGCTCCAGGCGCGAGTGGAAGGTCTGCAGCAGCTCGAGCGCCGGCGTGCGCGCGTCGAGCACCGAGCGGCAGTGCGCGCACACCACGTTCACGGTGCGGTCCGCGGCGCGGACGATCACGCTCCCGCCGCAGTTGGGGCAGGCCAGCGTCCGCGCCGCCGCCTTCACCTCCTCCGGCTCGCGCAGCTCCGAGAGCGCGAGCTCGTCGAACGACACGGAGCGGCCGACGAAGAGGAGCGGCGTGTCCTCGCTGAAGTCGATGGTGCCGAAGCGCCCCCGCTCGCCGCGCAGGTCGGCGAAGAGCATCTCCCCCGCCTCCCACTTTTCGAACGGGAGCTCGCCCTCCGTCCCCGCGTAGGCCGCGCGGGTGACGGCGGTGACGGTGAAGCGCTCGCCGCCGATCTCTCCCACGAGCCCGGGCCGCGCCGCGCCCGCGGCGGGCAGGGGGCCGGCGGGGAGCTGCGCGGTCAGCGCGTACTCCGCCTGCGCGTCGGAGAGCCAGCCGGTGCCGCCGTCGTCGTACGCCAGGTGCCACTCGTTCCAGCGGCCCCGCTCGTAGGCGTACACCAGCCGGCCGACGACCTGGAAGGGGCGGCCCGCGTCGCTCCCCCGCGTCCCCAGGCGGATGGGCGAGACGGTGGGCGGCACGCTGGACTTGACCCCCACCGCGCGCAGGTCCAGGTCGGTGCGGACGAGCACCGAGGTGCAGTAGCGGCAGGTGGTCTGCACGCTGGCGGCGGAGACGAACTCCACCGGCGCCCCGCAGCTGGGGCACGACGCCGCGGCGCGGGTCACGGGACCCCGGCGTACGGCCGCTCGACCGCGCGGACCACCACCTCCGTGGCGCCGAACAGCTCGCCCAGGCGCGACGCGTAGTCCCACTCCGGGCGCGGGCGGCAGCAGAACAGGTCCAGGCAGAGCGACCCGTGCTCGGGGAAGGTGTGCACGGAGAGGTGGCTCTCGGCCAGCAGGCAGAGCCCGGTGATGCCGCCGGGGCCGGGGAACTGGTGCCACTGCGGCTCGGCCACCGGGTGCAGCCCCAGCTCCGCGACCATGCGCGCGAAGAGCTCGCGCAGCGTGGCCGGGTCCGCCAGCGCGGAGGGGCGGCAGCCGTGCGCCTCGACCAGCCACTCGCACCCGCTCATGGCGCGTGCATCGCATGGCCGCGGATGCGCAGGGGCCGGCCGGGACGGTGAATCGAGGAGAGGCACGGAATGGAGTGTCATCCGCAGGGTGACGAGAGCGTCAACATACCCGGCGCGCCGATGCGCGACAAGCGGGGATCTCGATCTCGAACGAAATACGAAGCCGTCGCAGCGGCGGTTTCAACTCCAACTCCGCGAACGACTTCCGGAAAAAGATCGGCTCACGCGGAGACGCGGAGGCACGGAGAGAACCACCTGGCCCCTCTCCGTGGCTCTGCGTCTCTGCGTGAGGCGCCTTTCACCAGATCCGCACGCGGTCGGCCGGGGCGAGGTAGAGGGCCTCGCCCGGCCGCACCGAGAACGCGTCGTACCAGGGATCCAGGTTGCGGACGGTGAAGGCGCGGAACGGGGCGGGGGAGTGTCCGTCGGTGAGGAT
Organism: Longimicrobiaceae bacterium; assembly: GCA_045803205.1. GTDB lineage: Bacteria > Gemmatimonadota > Gemmatimonadetes > Longimicrobiales > Longimicrobiaceae > Longimicrobium. Next base: position 19,288 of record JBJMPM010000238.1, on the reverse strand, counting down.
GAGCCGGCGGAGCAGGGGCTCGCGGAACCGGGCGCGCCACGTCTGGGCGAAGCTCAGGAAGAACTGCTGGTCGCCCGTGAGCCCGCCCACCACCGGCGCCTCGCGGCCGCCCAGGGAGGCCCGCCAGGCGTCGTACGCCGCGGCCAGCCCCGCCAGGTCGGCGATGTTCTCGGCCAGGGTGAGATTGCCGTTGATCGCCAGGTCCGGAAGCGGGCGATAGGCGTCGTACTGCCGGGCGAGACGGGTGGTCGACGCGCTGAAGTGGGCGGAGTCCTCCGGCGTCCACCAGTTGCGCAGCCGGCCCTGGCTGTCGAAGGCCGAGCCGACGGTGTCGAAGCTGTGGCTGACCTCGTGGCCGATGACGGCGCCGATGGCGGCGTAGTTCATGGCGTCGGGGCGGGCCGGGTCGAAGAACGGGGGCTGGAGGATGGCCGCGGGGAAGTTGAGCGCGTTCATGGCGGGGAGGTTGAACGCGTTCACCTGCTGCGGCGTCACCGTCCACTCGTCGCGGTCCACGGGGCGGCGCAGCTTCTCCAGCGCCCGCCGGTACTCGAAGCGCTCCAGCCGCTCGTCGTTGCCGAAGGCGTCGTCCGCGCGGAGCTCCAGGCCGTCGTAGCTCGGCCAGCGGTCCGGGTAGCCCACGCTCACGCGGATCGTGCGCAGCTTCGCCTTCGCCTCCGCCTTCGTGGCCGGCGCCATCCAGTCGAGCGCGTCGATGCGCCGGTCGAACGCCTGGATGATCCCCGCCACCATCGCCCGCGCGCGCTCCCGGGCGCTGGCGGGGAAGTACCGCTGCACGTACTCCCGCCCCACTGCGTAGCCGAGGGCGGCGCTGGTGGCCTGCACCGCGCGCCGGGCGCGGCCGGAGCGCTCCTGCGCGCCGTTCAGCGTCTTCCCGAAGAGCTCGAACGCCTCCCGGTCCACGGCGGGGGGGAGAACGGCGGCCCGGTGCTCGATCGCATGGTAGGCCAGGAGCGCCTTCCACGACGCCAGCGGCTCGCTCGCCAGCAGCGCCGAGATCCCCCGGATCGCCCCGGGGTGCCACGCCACGATGGAGTCCAGGCCGGCCAGCTCCGCCGCGGAGAGGAAGGCGTCCCAGTCCAGCCCGGGCGCCCGGGCCGCGAGGTCGGCGCGCGCCCAGTGGTTGTTCCCCTTCACCACGTCCCAGGTGTCCTCGACCGGGGCGTGCACCCGGGCGATGCGCGTCTCCAGCGCGAGGACCGAGTCCGCCTTCTCCGCCGCACCGGGGATGCCGGCGAGCGTCAGCATCCGCGCCACGTGCGCCCGGTAGGTGGCGCGGATCTCCGCCATCCGCGGCGACGGGTCCAGGTAGTAGCTCCGGTCGGGCATGGCGAGCCCGCCCTGCAGGAGCGCGGCGGAGTTCCGGGTGGGCTGGTTGAAGTCCTGGTCCACCCAGAGGCCGAAGACGTTGTCGGTGAAGAGGTCGCCCTCGTTGATCACGTCCACGTCCGCGCGGAGCGTCTCGCCCAGGAAGCGGGCGAGGGCCCTCCGGTCGCCGATGGCCTCGATCCGCGCCAGGAGCGGCCGCAGCGGCGCCATCCCCCGCGCCGCGATGGCCGCACTGTCCAGCCAGGCCGTGTAGAAGTCGCCGATCCGGCGGAGGTCGGAGCCCGCCGGCGCCTGCGCCGCCGCGGCCCCCTGGACCACCGCGGTGACCTGCTCCTCCGCGCGCCGAAACGCGACGGCCCATCCGCTGACGGAGCTCCGGTCCGCGGGGATGGGGGTCTGCCGGTCCCACGCCCCGTTGGCGTAGCGGTAGAAGTCGTCGCCCGGGCGCACGGAGCGGTCCATCCCGGCGGCGTCGAGCCCGGGGATGACCTCCTGCGCCGCAAGGGGGGCGGCCGCGGCGAGGGCCAGCGCGAGGGCGAAGCGGAGGCCGGCCCGATGAGGCGCGGAGAAGGATGCGTTCATGCAGGGCTCCGATCGATTACGGTGTCGCCGCCGGGAGGAAGATCCCCCTTCGGGCCGTTGTTGCCACGGATTCGTCCACCTACCTTCCACCCGCCCGCACCCCATTCATCTTCCCCCTCCCTCCGATCCCCATGCCGATCACCCAGCCGCGGTCCGACGATGAGATTCTCGCCACGTGGGAGGTCATGCGCCAGCTTCGCCCGCACATCTCTCGAGAAGAGTATGTCTCCATCGTTCGGGGGATGATGGACAGCGACGGATATCGGCTCGCGGCGGTGCTGGACGACGGCGAGGTGCGGGCAGTGGCCGGCTACCGTTTCATGCACATGCTGTACTGCGGCAAGCTGTTGTACGTGGACGACCTGGTGACCGACGACCGCGTGCGCTCGCGGGGCTACGGCAAGGAGATGATGGACTGGCTGAAGGCGGAAGCGCGAGACCAGGGCTGCGGCGAGCTGCAGCTGATCTCGCGCGTCACCCGCGAGCAGGCCCACCGCTTCTACTTCCGCGAAGGCATGGCGATCGAGTGCTTTGAGTTCCGCATAAAGCTGTAATACCGATCCGGAAAAGATTCGTCTCACGCAAAGACGCAGAGGCACTGAGAGCGGTTCTCTGTGCCTCTGCGTCTCTGCGTGAACACTGCCGTTACGCGTAAGTCACGTCCCCCCATACCATTCGTACCCCTTGTCGCTCCAGTAGCCGCCGTTGCGCTGGGGCATGAAGACGACCTTCGTGAGGTACTTGGTGTTCTTGTAGCCGAGCTTCACGGGGGAGTGCACGCGCGCCGGGGCGCCGTACCAGGAGCTCAGGAAGCGGCCCTCGCGCATGAAGGCGACGAGCGTCTGCGGGTGCATGGCGCTCTCCAGGTCCCAGCTCTCGTGGTAGCCGCTGTCGAAGCTCTGGAAGTCGACGTACCCCGCGTCGGGCTTGAGCCCCGCCAGGCGCGCCAGCGTGCTCACCCGCACGCCGGTGAACTGCGTCGACGCGGTCCACCCCTCCACGCAGAAGTGGTCGATGCGCTGCGTCACCGTCGGCAGCTTCGCCAGGTCCTCCCGCGTGAGCCGTAGCGGCGTCCTGACCGCGCCGGAGACCTCCAGCGCCCACTTCCCGCGCACCGCCTCGTCCCACACCGGCGGGCCGCGGGAGATGTAGTACGAGGGCATCCGGTTGCCGGCCAGCCGCTCCGACGAGGCGTGGTTCATCGAGGTGTGCCGGAAGAGGAAGCGCTCCACCGACTCGTTCCGGCGCTCCGCCCATCGCAACACCTTCAGCGCGCCCCCCGGCCCGCGCGAGTCGCACGCCTCCGCGACCAGCGCCGCCGTGGAGAGCCCTCCCAGGGCCAGGAACTGCCGCCGGTCCATCATCGACCCACCTCCTCTCCCTGATCCACACCGCCCGCCGCATCCTCCCGGGCGACGCGCGGATTGGCGACGGCCGCGACCTCATCCTTCCCGGCGGCTCCGTCCTCGGCAGGAACTGCTTCGGTCGATGTAGATGGCACCGCCGCGGCGGGAGATTCCGCGGATGGAATCTCCGCCGAATGCGCGTCGGTCGTGGCGGCAGGCATCGGTGCGGACGGATGCGTCGGCGTCGCAATGGTGAGGACGGGCTTGGGCCTGCCGCGCAGGAAGGGGCGGGCGTTCAGCGCCTCGGGGGAGCGGGACTCGTCGTAGTCGCCGGTCACCATCGACCGGAGCGACTGGGGGTCGACGGCGAAGACCATGAAGACGTGGCCGGCGCCGAGCAGCACCAGCGCGAGCATCACCACGAAGTGCCAGTAGCGCGCCCAGACGTATCCGCCGAACAGGCTGGTGAGCGGCGCGAGCTGCACCGGCTTCCAGATCGCCAAGCCGGTCAGCACGGCCAGCAAGCCCAGCCACGGGAGCACGAAGTAGACGGACTTCTGCAGCGCGTTGTGCTTCCCCTGGCGCGGATGCGTCTTCCGCACGAAGAGGTAGAACTTGATCATCTCCCACGCGTCGCGGATGTCGCCGCGGCGCGGGGCCAGGTCGCGCCACTCGCCGTGCAGCCAGACGAAGGCCAGGTAGATGGCCCCGTTCACCGCCAGCACCCACATCATCGCGAAGTGCCAGTTGCGCGCGCCCGCCAGCCATCCGCCGAAGGTGAGCCATCCCGGCGCTTCCGTGCCCTCCCACGGCCAGCAGCAGAAGCTCTCGCCCTTGCGCGCGAACGCCGGGTAGGCGTTGAAGATGCGCAGCCCGCTGGCCACCATCAGCGTGAGCGCCACCACGTTCACCCAGTGCGTGGCGCGCACGATCCAGTGGTGGCGCTTCTCGGAACGATGCGGTGTGGCTGGAGAGGCTTCCATTGGCCGGGCGGAAGATGGGGCTCGTATGGAGAGGTCATCGCGCGATTCGACGCGCGTGGCGCCTCCGCGGTTACAGGGTAGCGCCGCCCGCCCTGAAAAAGAATGGGGCCTCACGCTCACACCGAATCCGGCGGATGACGACGGGGAAACTGCCTGGTCTCACACGGAGTCAACGGAGTTAACGGTAAACATCGACTCCGTTGACTCCGTTGACTCCGTGTGAGATTCCATGTAGCGAGGCCGCCGAGGTGATAAGCTGAACCTGGAGGAAATCACTCAACCAGGAGGAGCTTATGAGCACCACGACGGCCTCGGAGAACGCGACCGCACGCAACGAGCAGTACCTGGCGATGAGCTTCGAGCTCGGCGCCTCGGAGTGGAAGATGGCGTTCAGCCCCGGACTGGGGCAACAGCCGCGGCTTCGGACGGTTGCCGCAGGCGACCTGGAGGCGGTGAGGAAGGAGATCGCGGCGGCGAAGGTGCGCTTCAAGCTACCCGCCGACGTGCGGGTGGTCAGCTGCTACGAGGCGGGGCGGGATGGGTTCTGGCTGCACCGGGCGCTGGAGATGCTCGGGGTGGAGAACAAGGTGGTGGACTCGGCGTCGATCGAGGTGAACCGGCAGGCCAGGCGGGCGAAGACGGACCGGCTGGACGCTGGCAAGCTGCTGAGCCAGTTGCTGCGCTGGCTGGCGGGAGAGAAGCGGGCGCTGAAGATCGTGCGGGTCCCGACGCAGGAAGAGGAGGACCGTCGGCACCTGCACCGGGAACTGAAGACGGTGAAGGGCGCGCGCACGGCGGTGACGAACCGGATCAAGGGGCTGCTGGCCACCGTGGGCGTGCGGGTGAAGGAGATCGCGGAGCTGCCGCGGGTTCTGGAGCGGGCGCGGCTGCGGAACGGCGATCCGCTGCCGCAGTGGCTGAAAGCACGGGTGGAGCGGGAGTGGCAGGAGCGGGAGCATCTGCAGCAGCGGATCGCCGTGCTGGAGAAGCAGCGGCGGGAGCTGCTCCGCAAGGGGAAGGACAGCGGCTCGGAGTGCGCGCGGAAGCTTCACCAGCTGCGCGGGATGGGGCCGAACGCGTCGTGGCTGTATTCGCTGGAGTTCTTCGCCTGGCGAGCGTTCAGGAACCGCAGGCAGATCGGAGCGCTGGCGGGGCTGACGCCGACACCCCACCAGAGTGGAGCGGACCGGCGGGAGCAGGGGATCTGCAAGGCAGGCAACCGGTGGATGCGAGCGCTCGCGATCGAGATCGCCTGGGGATGGCTGCGCTACCAGCCAGAGAGCCAGCTGAGCCAGTGGTACCAGGAGCGATACGGCCACGGGAGCCCGCGACTGAAGAAGATCGGAATCGTGGCGCTGGCCCGTAAGCTCCTGATCGAGTTGTGGAAGTACCTGGAGACGGGGGAGCCGCCGGCGGGGGCAGTGCTGAAGAAGCAGGCGCAGGCAGCGTAGCCGGACGCGTCGGGAAAGTCGCGAGAGACGAATGTGTAGAGCAGGCACCGCACGAGCGGGTGCGAGGGCCCGGAGCAAGGCCGGGGCGGCTAAGTCTGTCCGCGTGTGAGATGGGGTCCCTCGCCCCGTGCTTCCCAGACTCGCTTCGCGGCGAATAGAGAATGAGGTGTCCGGCCTTGAGCCGGCACGGATAGAAGGTGGACCGCGGGGACAGAGTCCCCGGGCGCCTGAAGGGAGCAGCCCGCAGTGCGGCGGTGCCATGCAGTTGCAGGAGGGGCAGAGAAATACCTACGACTGCCCCTGAGGCGGGCTTTGCCCTCCTCCAGGTCCTTGACACCGGCGCGTGCTCATAGAAGGCCCTTTCTGTTTCAGGATTCAGTTCCCACAGATGGATGCGGAAGCACGGGGGCGTTGCCGCCGCTGGCGGCGGAGCGTACCGTTGTCGCGGCGTTTTCCGCCCACATCATGAAGTCCCGCCCGAACCGGAGGAGAGGGTCGATGGAGGTGTTCACGGAAGAGTGGGCGAGCGCCTGCTGCGAGGCGCTGAACCGTGCCGGCGTCTACGCGGTGGCCGCGGCGGGGTGGGAGGAGGGCGCCAGCGTCCTCTCCATGTCCGCGGACCCGGCGCACGGCATCATGGAAGACCGCGCGGTGTTCGTCGACGCGCACCGGGGCCACTGCAACGGCGCCCGCGTGGCCACCGAGGCGGACATGGAGGCGGCGGCCTTCGTCTTCCGCGCCGACGCCGCCACCTGGAAGCGGCTGCTCGCGGGCGAGGTCGAGCCCGTGGCGGCGGTGATGGCGGGGAAGCTCAAGCTGACCAAGGGGAGCCTGATGACCCTGGCCAAGTACGCCAAGGCCGCGAGCGCGATGGTCGCCGCCGCCGGCGAGGTGGGCGGCACCTTCCCCGCCGGTTCCATCGCGTCCGGCGATTCCGCGGCGGCCCCGGCGGCCGACGACGCCGCGCCGGCAGGCTGACGCACTCCCGCACTTCCGCACTCCCGCACTCTTCCCCGGAGGCCGCCTGAAGCGCCGCGATCTCCTCCGCATGCCCGTGAACGCGGCGCTCGAGGGCGTGGCGCCGGTGCTGGAGCGCGCCACGCGGCCGCCCCCGGGGACCGCGCCCCGCACGCTGGAGTCGCTGCCGGGCGCGGTGCCGCCCCGCGTCAGCGTGTTCGCCTACGGCCCGCACGACCTCACCGAGTTCGAGGCGGAGGACCTGCCGGCGCTGGGGCGGCTGCGCGAGCACTACCCGGTGGTGTGGGTGAACGTCGACGGCGTCGGCCACGCCGGCACGGTGGAGGCCATCGGCGACGCCTTCGCCCTCCACAGCCTGGCGCTGGAAGACGTGATGCACGTGGCCCAGCGCCCCAAGGTCGACGACTTCGACGGGCACCTCTTCATCGTGGTGAAGATGGCCCGGCGCGTCCCCCGGCTGGACCTGGAACAGGTGGCGCTCTTCCTGGGGCGCGGCTTCGTCATCACCTTCCAGGAACACCCGGGCGACGTCTTCAGCGAGGTGCGCGAGCGGCTGCGTGCCGGCCACGTGCGCATCCGCGGCGCGGGGGCCGACTACCTGGCCTATTCGCTCCTCGACGCGATCATCGACAACTACTTCCCCGTGGTGGAGGAGTTCGTCGACGTGCTGGAGGCGCTGGAGACGGAGATCGTGGAGCGCCCCAGCCACGCCTGCCTGCACCACCTGCACGACGTGAAGCGCGAGCTGATGGCGCTCCGGCGCGCGGTCTGGCCCCTGCGCGAGGCGCTGGGCGCGCTGGTGCGCGACCCCGGCGACCTGGTGCACCCGGAGACCGTGGTGTACCTGCGCGACTGCCAGGACCACGCCTTCCAGGTGCTGGACCTGGTGGAGAACTTCCGCGAGGTGGCGGGATCGCTGGCGGACCTGTACGTGAGCACGGTGGGGAACCGCACCAACGAGATCATGAAGGTGCTCACCATCTTCGCCGCGCTCTTCATCCCGCTCAGCTTCGTGACCGGGGTGTACGGCATGAACCTGCGGCACCCGGAGCACGCGTGGTACTGGGCGTGGCCCTTCGCGATCGGGGTGATGCTGCTGGTCGCGTTCGGCCTCGCGGTGTTCTTCTACCGCCGCGGCTGGATCGGCGACCGGGGATGAGGAGTGTGAGATGACCCGAAGTGAGGTAGTCCGTCTTATCCGGGAGCACTTGCCAGAGATGGAGCGTTTCGACGTCCGCTCCATCGCGGTGTTCGGCTCGGTGGCCCGTGACGAGGCGACCGCTGCCAGCGACGTGGACGTGCTGGTGGAGTTCGGACGCGCGACGTTCGACGGCTACATGGGCCTCAAGTTCTTTCTTGAAGACCTGCTCGGCCGGCCCGTGGATCTCGCCACGCTTCGCTCGCTGAGACCACGGATGCGGGACCGGGTGCTCAGGGAGGCGGTCGATGTCGGAGCGTGACTGGCGCGAATACGTCGAGGACATGATCGAGTATCTCGGGCATGCGATCAGCTTCACCCGCGACGTATCATACCAATTTCGTGGATTAACTGTGCATTCGGCCAGGAGATTCAAACTGCAATCTCTCACAGAGGTCACAGAGGTCACGGAGGAACAGCAGTGCTTTCCTCTGTGACCTCCGTGACCTCTGTGAGAGCCATTGCTGTAGCAGCTGTCGAAGAATGCACAATCGAATTGAAAAGATGGTATTACTGGAAGCTCTCGAAGAGAACACGGAGAAGTACCTTGCCGTTTCGCGGCCGATGGAGATCGCAGGCGAAGCCGCCAAGTACGTCCCGCTGGAGATCCGCTCCCGCTACCCGGATGTGGACTGGCGGAAGATCATTGGTTTCAGGGACGTGCTCGCACACGGCTACCTCTCGCTGCAGAGCGAGATTATCTGGGATGCTGCCGTGAACAAGGCCCCCGAGGCACGCGACGCGCTTATCCGGATTCTCGCCGAGCACGAATCCCGGTGATGGACGGTTCTACGGACTCCGAGATCCGCTTTACCCTCGCCACGCTGGCGGACGAGGCGGTGCTGCGGGAGCTGATGACGGAGTTCTACGCGCACGAGGGGCTCGCCTTCGACGAGGCGCGCACCCTCGGCGCGTTCCGCACGCTGGCGGCGGACCCGAACCTCGGGCGGGTGTGGATCTTCCGGGTAGACGGCGAGGCGGCGGGGTACCTGGCGGTGACGGTGTGCTACAGCCTGGAGTTCGCGGGGCGATACGCGCTGGTGGACGAGCTCTACGTGCGCGAGGCGCACCGCGGCCGCGGCATCGCCACGCGGGCGCTGGAGCTCGCCGCGGAGGCGTGCCGCGAGCTGGACCTCTCCGCGCTGCGGCTGGAGGTCGACGTGGGCAACACGCGCGCGCGCGACCTCTACCGGCGCCTCGGCTTCACGCTGCAGGAGCGGCACATGATGAGCCGGTGGATCGCGTGAGCGGCGAGGAGCTGGGCCGCCTCCTGCCCTCCATCCGCGTCCCCCCGCCGGGGCCGGAGTCGCGGCGGCTGGCGGCGGAGCTGGCGCGGGTCGAATCCCCCAACGTCACCTACCTGGCGGACGACTTCCCCGTCTTCTGGAGCGAGGCGCGGGGCGCCAACGTGCGCGACGTGGACGGCAACGTCTACGTCGACCTCACCGCCGCCTTCGCCGTCGCGGGGCCGGGGCACGCGCACCCGCGCATCGTGGCGGCGGTACAGGCGCAGGCCGCCCGGCTGATGCACGGGATGGGCGACGTCCATCCCCCCGCCGTGAAGGTGGAGCTCCTCCGCGCGCTGGCGGAGGTGGCGCCGGGCGGGCTCGGCCGCGCGGTCCTCGCCAGCTCCGGCGCCGAGGCAGTGGAGGCGGCGCTCAAGACGGTGGCGGTCGCCACCGGGAAGCCGCGGGTGCTCGCCTTCCACGGCGCCTACCACGGGCTCACCTACGGCGCGCTCGCCGCCTCCGGCCGCGAGGACTTCCGCGCCCCCTTCGCCGCGCAGCTCGGCGGCCTCGCCGTGTTCGCGCCCTATCCGTACGTCTACCGCTCGCCCTTCGGCCACGACCCGGAGGAGGTGTGCGCGGCGACGCTCCGCCAGGTCGAGAGCCTGCTGGACGCATCGGAAGACGTCGGCGCGATCCTGGTGGAGCCGGTGCAGGGCCGCGGCGGCGACGTGGTACCGCCGGACGGCTTCCTCCCCGGCCTCCGCCGCATCTGCGACGCACGCGGGCTGCTGCTGGTGCTGGACGAGATCTACACCGGCTTCGGCCGCACGGGGCGATGGTTCGCCTGCGAGCACTGGGGCGTGGTGCCCGACCTGCTCTGCGTGGGGAAGGGGATGACGGGGGGGATGCCGTTCGCCGCCTGCATCGGCACCGGCGCGGTGATGGAAGCGTGGCCCCGCTCCACCGGCGAGGCGATCCACACCTCCACCTTCCTGGGCCATCCGCTCGGCTGCGCCGCCGCGCTGGCGTCGATCGCGGTGCTGCGCGAGGAGCGGCTGGTGGAGCGCTCCGCCGGGCTCGGCGCGCGGCTGATCAGCCGGCTGCGGGAGATGACGGCGGAGCACCCCCACGTCGGCGAGGTCCGCGGCCTGGGGATGATGATCGGGATCGAGCTGGTGCGCGACCGCGAGAGCCGCGCGCCCGCGCCGGAGCTGGCGGGCCGCGTGGTGGTGGAGACGCTGCGCCGCGGCGTGCTGACGCTCGGCGGCGGCATCCACGGCAACGTCCTCTCCCTCTCCCCGCCCTTCGTCATCACCGACGAGCAGGCCGACGCCGCGCTGGACGTGCTGGGGGGGGCGCTTCGCGCCGAGACGCGGAGAAACTGAGAGAGCGCAGAGGTTCGGGCCTCTGCGCTCTCTCGGTTCCTCCGCGTCTTGCGCGCAGCGCCCTCAGTTCTGCGAACGCCCCTGCATGGCCTGCTGCATGGCGACCAGCCGCGCCTGCAGCGCCCGCCCGCGCGCCAGCAGCCGGTCCGTCTCGGGCTCCACCTGGAGCATGCGCGCGTGCAGCGTCTGCTCGAGCTGCTGCGCCCGCTGCATCATCGCCGGCTGCCCCAGCACCTGCTGCTGCGCGCGCACGAAGCGTTGCTGGATGGTGACCAGCTCGCCGTTCAGCCGCTGGAGCGTCTGCCTGTCGCCGCTGCGCTGCGCCGCCTCGGCCTGCCCGCGCATCCCCTCCACCCGCGTGGCGAGCGCGTCCAGCCCGGGGTCCACGCGCAGCATGGCCGCCTTCACGTCGCGCATGAAGGCCTCCTGCTGGCCGCGCACCCCGGCGTCCTGCATCACCCGGTTGTGTGCCGCCTGCAGCCGCGCCTGGATCTGCTGCAGCTCCACGAACAGCGCGCGCGCGCTCGTCTCCGCCGAGGTGGCGGGAAGGGTGGCGCGGGCGTCGACGGGGCGGGCCCGCTGCGCCTGCAGTGCAGCGGGAAGGGTCAGGGCGGCGGCCATGGCCGCGGCCCGCGTGAGTCGGATCGTCAAAAGCGTGGGTCTCCCTGCTGTGGAAGCCCGCCCGCCGCTGCGAGCGAAGGCGCCGCACCCGCCCTGCGGATGCGGCGCCTGTACAACCCCGGAACGCGCCGTGTGTTTCAATTTCGCGGGTCGCGCCTAGCGCAGGCGCCCCGCGCTGTCGGGCTTCGCCGGCGGCGGGGTCGAGCCACCCTCCGTCGTCCCGTCCACCGGCCGCCCGATCACCCGCGGCTGCCGGCTCCCCGTGGACCCGTCGCGGCCTCCGTCGCGCCCGTCGCTCGCCACGGGCGGCGGGGCCGGGCGCGGCCGTGGGCGGGGAGCCGCCGGCGGCGGGGGAGGTGCAGCGGTGCCGTACGGGTCCTCCACGCTCCCGGGGAGCGGCGCGGACGGGGGGGTGCCCCTGGCCTCGCGGCGGCGCTTCTCCTCCAGCTCGGGCCAGTCGATCCCCCGCCGCTGCAGGTCCGTCGTCCCCACCGTGTCCACGTACGACCAGGCGCCCCCCTCGTCGTCGATCCACCCCGTGTCGCCCATCGCCATGGGCGGGTAGGCGGCGGTGGGATAGCAGATCTGCGCCGGGGGGAGGCGGTGGATGAAGTACTCGGTGTAGACGTCGCCGCTCCCGGGGCAGCTCGCGTCCATCGCCATCCCCGTGCGCCGGTCCACCTGCGCGGTCACCACGCCCCCCGGGGGCGACCAGGGCGCCGGCATGCGGCGGCCGCGGTACACGGCGCTCATGATGCGCGCCCACACCGGCGCCGCCAGCGTTCCCCCCGACGCGTTGGCCACGATGGTCTCCGGCCGGTCGAAGCCGAACCAGACCGAGGCCACCACCTCGGGCGTGTACCCCACGAACCAGACGTCGGTGGCGCCGTTGGTGGTCCCCGTCTTCCCCGCCGCGGGGCCGCGGAAGCCGGCGGCGCGCGCCGGGGTGCCGGTGCCGCGGTCCACCACGTCGCGCAGCATGCTGGTGAGCACGAACGCCTCTTCCGGCTGGATCGCCCGTTGCGGCTGCAGCTCGGGCTCCCAGACCACCGCGCCGTTCTGGTCCTCCACCCGCCGGATCACGTGCGGCTGCACCAGGCTCCCGCCGTTGTCGAAGGCCGCGTAGGCGCGCACCAGCTCGATCGGCTTCACCTCGGCGGCGCCGAGCGCGGTGGCGGGGACGTTGGGGATGGGCGTGGTGAGCCCCAGGTCGTGCGCGGCCTGGATCACGCTCCCCATCCCCACCTCCTGGGAGAGCTGCACCGTCACCGTGTTCTTGGAGCGGGCGAGCGCCTCGCGCACCGTCACCGGGCCGGAGAACTCGCCGGTGTAGTTGCGCGGCGACCAGACGCGGCCGCGGGCGAGGGTGATCCGCACCGGCCGGTCCTGGTACACCTGGCTGGGCGGGATCCCCCGCTCCAGCGCGGCCAGGTACACGAAGGGCTTGAACGCCGACCCCGGCTGCCGCGACGCCTGGAAGACGCGGTCGAACTTGGAGTCGGTGTAGTCGCGCCCGCCCACCAGCGCGCGGATCTCGCCGGTCGCCGCCTCCATCACGATCGCCGCCGCCTGCAGGTAGGGCGTGTCGCCCTCCTCCGTGACGGTCCCCTTCGTCTTCGCGTAGGTGGGGTGGCGGAAGGCGCCGAAGGCGCCGGACTCGATGGCCGCGGCCTGGCGCGCAAGCTCGGCCTCGGCGGCACGCTGGGCGGCGGGGTCGTAGGTGGTGAAGACGCGCAGCCCCGCGATGTTGTCCATCCCGCCCAGCGCCTCGGCCAGCTCGCGCCGCACCCGCTCGATGAACCACGCCCCCGCCACCGCGCGGGTCCCCCCCGCCCGGCGCGAGAGCTTGAGGGGCGCGCGGATGGCGGCGTCGGCCTCCTGCCGCGAGACGAAGCCGGCCTTCGCCATCTCCCGCAGCACCAGGTTGCGCCGGCGCAGCGCCGCCTCCAGGTCCTCGCGCGGGTTGATGCGCGAGGGCGACACCGGGAGGCCGCCCAGCACCGCCGCCTCGGCCAGCGTGAGCCGGGTGGCCGGCTTGCCGAAGTACTCCTGCGCGGCCGCGTCGACCCCGTAGGCACCCTGCCCCAGGTAGATGTGGTTGAGGTAGAGCTCCAGGATCTTGTCCTTGTCGAAGCGGCGCTCGATCTGCCGCGCCACCCGCATCTCCATGAACTTGCGGCGGACGGAGCGCTCGCGGTACGGCAGCGAGCGCGGGAAGAGGTTGCGGGCGAGCTGCATGGAGATGGTGCTCCCGCCCTCCTCCACCCCGCCGGACTTCACGTTCTTGAAGAGCGCGCCCAGGAAGCGCTTCCAGTCCACCCCGCCGTGCTCGTAGAAGCGGCGGTCCTCCACCGCCAGGAAGGCCCTGGGCAGGTAGGGCGGGAGCGAGTCGACGGGGACCACACGGCGGCTGCCGGTGCCCAGCGTGGCGAAGGGGCGGCCGCCCATGTCCAGGAGCTGCGAGCCCTCGGACTCGTACTTCTCCAGCTCGGTCACGGGCGCGCAGCCGCCCAGGCCGCAGGGCGCGAACCATATCCAGGCGAAGGCGACCACCGCCAGCGTCGCCAGGACGGAAAGCCCGATCAGGATCTTGCGTCTCATGTGGGTCGCTCGGGTCGAAGGGAACCCCGGGACCCTCCCAATGCGCGTTCCGTGCCGGGTTGCCAAAGGTGTGCCCAACTTCAGCTTACGCCAGGACGCGGAGACGCGGAGAGGGCCGCCGTGGCTCTCTCCGCGTCTCCGCGTCTCTGCGTGAGTCAGATCAGGGCTTCGGCGCCGGCTCGGGCTTGGCCGGCCCGATGATGTCCTCCGGGCGCGGCACCCGCGGCTGCCCGGGGAAGACCGGGCGCCCCGGGAGCTCCGGCGTCGGGTCGACGAACTGCGGCTCCACCGCGCGCTGCGGGCAGCTCGGCTCCGGCGCGAAGCGGGCCGCGAAGTAGTCCTCCACCCCGCCCCACCCGCAGCTCGCGGAGAGCACCCGCCCGCCGCTCACCCGGCGGACGACCACGTCGGAGGGGCGCGCCCACTCCTTCGGCGGCTTGCGGCCCAGGTAGTAGCGGCGCATCACCCGCGCCCACACCGGCACCGCCAGGGTGCCGCCGGTGCCGCCGGAGATCACCGTCCGCGGATGGTCCAGACCGATCCAGACGCCGGCCAGCAGCTCGGGGGTGTAGCCCACGAACCAGAGGTCGGTGTTGTCGTTGGTGGTCCCCGTCTTCCCCGCGGCGGGAATGTCGTAGCTCAGCCCCCCCACCGAGGGGTCGCGCGCCGGGTAGCCGGTGCCGTGGTCCACCACCTCGCGCAGCATGCTGGTCATGATCCACGCGATCCCCGGCTCCAGCGCGGGCTCCGGGTAGCGCGGCGGCTCCCAGAGCAGCCGGCCCTTGTGGTCCTCCACCCGCACCACGTAGCGCGGCGCCACCCGGTACCCGCCGTTGGCGAAGGCCGCGTACGCCGCCACCAGCTGCACCGGGTACACCGCCGCCGCGCCGATGTAGACCGAGGGGTAGCCAGGGATGCGCGTGCCGATCCCCGTGCGCGAGGCCACGCTCCGCACCGCCTCGATCCCCGCCTCGCGGCCCAGCCGGATGGCCACCATGTTCTTGCTGAACTTCAGCCCCGTGCGCATGGGGATGTAGCCGCTGTAGCGCCCGTCGTAGTTCTTCGGCGTCCAGACGGTGCCGTCGCCCATGGGGATGGAGATGGGCTCGTCGGCCACCTCGTACATCGGCGAGCGACCCTTCTCCAGCGCGGCCGCGTAGACGAAGGGCTTGAAGCTGGAGCCCGGCTGCCGCAGCGCCTGGGTGGCGCGGTTGAACTGGCTCTGGCTGAAGTCGCGCCCGCCCACCATCGCCCGTACCACGCCCGTCCCCGGGTCCATCACCACCACCACCCCCTGCAGGTAGGGCGTGGTCGCCACCCGCTCCCCCGGCTGCAGCGAGCGCGAGAAGCGCTCGTAGGTGGGGTGCCGGTAGTCGCCGTACGTCCCGCCCTCCACCGCGCGGAGCTGCGCCTCCAGCGCCTGCTCCGAGGTCTGCTGCAGGACGGGGTCGATCCCCGTGTAGATCTTCAGCCCCCCCGTGTACAGCAGCTCGCCGAAGCGCCCCTCCAGCTCGCGCCGCACCGCCTCCACGAAGTAGGGCGCGCGGATGGCCCCTCTGGGCGGCGGGAGCACCAGCGGCTCGGCCTTGGCGCGCGCCGCCTGCTCGGCGCTGATCACCCCGTTCTCCGCCATCCGGTCCAGCACGCGGTCGCGCCGGCGCTGGGCGCGCTCGGGGTGCTCGCGCGGGTTGTAGGCGCTGGGCGCCTGCGGGAGGCCGGCGAGCGTGGCCGCCTCGGTGATGGAGAGCTGCGCCGCCGGCTTGTTGAAGTAGGTGCGCGCCGCCGCCTCGATCCCGTATGCCCCGGCGCCCAGGTAGATGTGGTTGAGGTAGAGCTCCAGGATGCGCTCCTTGGAGAGCTTCCGCTCCATCTCCAGCGACAGCTTCACCTCGGCCAGCTTGCGGCGGATGCTCTTCTCCCCCGGCGGGAGCTGCTGGGGGAAGAGGTTGCGGGCGAGCTGCATGGTGATGGTGCTCCCGCCCGTGCTCCCGAAGCCGCCGATCACGTTGTCGCGGATGGCCCCCACCACGCGCACGGGATCGACGCCCCGGTGCGAGAAGAAGCGCGAGTCCTCGATGGAGACGAACGCCAGCGGCACGTAGCGCGGCAGCGAGCGGATGCCGATCACCACGCGGCGCTCGCGGTAGAACGAGCCGAGCAGCGCGCCGCGCGCGTCCAGCACCTGGCTCGCCTGCCGCGGCGAGAAGTCCTGCACCTGCGCGGCGGTGGGGCAGGTTCCCGAGCAGGCGTGCGTCCACGCGGCCGCCAGCGCGCCGGTGCTGCAGCTCCCCAGCGCCAGCAGCGAGAGGAGGATCACCAGCCGCCGGTCGGCGCGCCACGCAGCCTTGAGGCGCGACCAGCCTTCCACCAGCGTGTCGCGCGACCTGTCCAGCTCCAGCCGCTCCCTCCAGTCGATCGCCATCGACCTTTCGTCCCGGTGAGACCCTGTCCCGGTGAGACCCCGTTTCGCCTGGGAAGCAATATAGATACACTGCTCACGCCCCGCATGCCACTTCAACGGAAGGCCTCACACGGAGTCAACGGAGTCAACGGAGAACTGCCGGTTGGACTCCGCTGACTCCGTTGACTCCGTGTGAGATTCCAGGGTGCCAGCCAATGAGAGAGGACCGGGTGGAGCGCTATGACCTGGCGGTGATCGGCGGCGGAACGGCGGGGCTGGTGTCGTCGGCCGTGTCGGCGGGGATCGGGGCCAGGACGGCGCTCATCGAGCAGCACCGTCTCGGAGGCGAATGCCTGTGGACCGGCTGCGTGCCGTCGAAGGCCATCATCCGCTCCGCCTCGGTGCTCCACACCCTCCGCCGCGCCGCGGAGTTCGGGATCGACGTGCAGGGCGGCCGCGCCGACTTCGGCCGGGTGATGGAGCGCGTGCACGCCATCATCCGCGCCATCGAGCCGCACGACTCCCCCGAGCGCTTCCGGGGGATGGGCGTGGACGTGATCGAGGGCCGCGCGCGCTTCCTCTCCCCCGAGGAGGTCGAGGTCGGCGGCCGCCGCGTGCGCGCGAAGCGGTGGATCCTGGCCACCGGCTCGCGCACCGCCGTCCCGCCCATCCCCGGCCTGGAGGCAGCCGGCTACCTCACCCACGAATCGCTCTGGGAGCTGCGCGCGCTCCCCGAATCGCTGGTGGTGCTCGGCGCCGGCCCCATCGGGCTGGAGATGGCGCAGGCCTTCGCCCGCCTCGGCTCATCCGTCACGGTGCTCGACACGGCCGGGCGCATCATGGAGCGCGAGGATCCCGAGATCGCCGCCGTCCTCGCCCGCCACCTGGAACGCGAGGGCATCCGCGTCCTCCTCGGCGCCCGCGCGACGGCTGTGCGGATGGATGCCGGCGCCCGCGTCGTCACCGTCTCCGCGGCATCGGGAGATGTGGAGCTGCGCGCCGCCGAGATCCTCGTCGCCACCGGCCGCCGCCCGAACGTCGAGGAGATGGGATTGGATGCGATCGGCGTGGAGGTGACGGAGAACGGCGTTTCGGTAGATGGCACCCTGCGCACGTCCGCGCACAACGTCTGGGCCGCGGGCGACGTGGTCGGCCCCTACCGCTTCACCCACGTGGCCGACTACCAGGCGCGCATCGCAGCGCCCAACGCGCTCTTCCCGCTCCGCCGCAAGGTCGACTACCGCGTGGTCCCCTGGTGCACCTACACCGACCCCGAGGTCGCGCGCGTGGGCCTCACCGAGGCCGAGGCGCGGGAGACGTGGGGCGACAGGGCCGCCGTCTACCGCTACGCCCACGACTCCCTCGACCGCGCCCTCTGCGACGGCGAGCCCGACGGGCTGACGAAGCTGGTGCTGGACCCGAAGGGCCGCGTGGCCGGCGCGCACGTCGTCGGCCCCCGCGCCGGCGAGACGATCCACGAGGCGGTCCTCGCCGTCCGCCAGCGCCTGAAGCTCTCCGACCTGTCAGGGATGATCCACGTCTACCCCACCTACCCCGAGTCCCTCAAGCGCGCCGCCGACGCATTCCTGCGCGCGAAGTACTCCGGCGGCCTCGCCCGCCGCGTGGCCGACCTCGCAGTGAAGTGGCTGGTTAAATGATTGCTGGAACGCGAGTTGCGGAACATGGAGCGACGCCGGAACTCGCAAATGGAGGGAGCAGATGGACCGCATGAACGAGAGCAACCCCGGGATGGTCGAGCGCCAGATGGACGAGTCCCCGATGGAGGGCCGCTCCTCGAGCGACACCGAGCTCGACCGCGGACTCGATCGTGACCACTTGCAGCGCAGCGACCATCCCGTCGAGCGCGAGGGGATGCAGGGCGAGGGGATGGAGCGCGATTCGATGCAGGGCGACAGCGTAGAGCACCAGGGCGGCTACGGCGACGACCGTCCCGTCGAGCGCGAGCGGATGCAGGGCGAGGGCATGGAGCGCGACTCGATGCGCGGCGACGACACGGAGCGCGAGCCCATGCGCGGCGACGGCGTGGAGCGCGAGTCCATGCGCGACTCGGCGCCGGAGCGCGACTGGTAACCTCTGCGTTCCTCTGCGTCTCTGCGTGAGACCTGATCCGTAAAAGCCAGGGACGCGAAAAGACCCACGCCCGCCTCGAGTGAATCGAGGCGGGCGCGGGTCTCTGGATCAGGCCAGCGGCGCGCGCGGCCGGCGGGGCGGCTGCCCGGCGGATGAAGTCAACCCGCGCCGGCGAGCGCGGGATTCTCCACGTAGTTCGCCCCCTCCGGCGCCGCCTCCTCGGTGGCCACCGACTGCTGCGTGAGGTACTGGAAGTACGGGTACCCGTTCCCCGGCTGGAGCGGCTCGAAATTCGTGACGTAGCCACGCGTGTCGAGCGTCAGCACCAGGTTGGTCCCCACCAGGCTCAGGTACCCCACGTTCGGTCCGCTCCAGTAGGGCATCATGATCGCCGCGTAGTTGATGTCGGGCGTGGTGGTGAGGCAGTTGTTCTTGTACGGGAGGAAGACCGTCGAAGTGGAGAGGTACTGGCCGTTGATCGAGATCACCATCCCGTTCCCGTACGGCGTCACCGTCCACGCCGGCGCGCCGTTCAGCACCTGCACGCTCGCCTGGTCATTGGTGGGGGTCGGTGAGTAGGTGCCGCCGCCGATGTTGACCGTGAAGGTGACCTGTTTGGTGAGTGCCATGGTTTTCAACTCCCGATGAAGGGGGAATCCTGCACGGTCCCGGCGGAAGCGCCGGCCCGGCAAAGTCTGGCGAGCTACGGTGTGTTCTGAAAACCGGCTGTGTGTCGGGGTCGAGCAGCCCGCGTCATCAATTGGGGATTGGAATGTGCGTGTGCCCAGAGCGTGTGTCAATGCAATTATGACGCCTTTCGGTAGCCGCGCCGACAACGCCCGCTACGAACCAGGATGCCCCCTCCGGGAAAACACGAAAAGACCCACGCCCGCCTCGGATCTCGCGATCGAAGCGGGCGTGGGTCTTTGAATTGGCCGGCGGCGCCGTACTCTCCCACCGGGTGGCCCCGGCAGTACCATCCGCGCAGCGGGTTTTCACTTCCGAGTTCGGGATGGGATCGGGTGGATCCCCCGCGCCATAGCCACCGGCCGTAAAGGTCGGGCGTGGTCCT
>JBJMPM010000209.1:0-15090 GCA_045803205.1 Longimicrobiaceae bacterium | reverse complement strand
GCACCTACTTCGTGGGCGGCTCCTTCAACGACGGGAAGGGGCAGCCCTCGCAGTCGAACGCGGTGTCGCACGGCTGCCCGCCGGCCCGCTTCCGCAAGGTGAACGTGATCAACACCGGCCGCACCGGCTGAGAGACGGTCGAGAAAGGTCCATCAGCCGCACCATGTGTCATCCCGAGGCTCGGCCACGGTGAACCGCCGCTGCGACGATGTCCGCAGAGCCGAGGGATCTTGCCGGGGACGCCACGAGGCCCGGGCGCGGCAGCGTCGCGAACGGCAGCCCCGCATCGGTCGACGCATGACGCTGCCGCGGCTGCCGTGCGGCTTCCGCTGCAGGCCCCGTGGCGGCCGTAATTAGATCCTTCGGCCCTGCGACGCCTGCCGGGAACACAGGGTCATGCGAGGCCGGGCCTCAGGATGACACCATTGAGGTTTCCCAGGCTCTGAGCGCGGCATACGCGTCTGGCACGGGCGCGGAGAGGACCCGCGAGGCCGAAGCGGATCTTCCTGTCGCGAGCGGGTTTATAGTATCCCGAAGCGTCGCCTCCGGCGGTTGACAACCCACCGCCGGAGGGGATAGCTTTGCAAGTTTCCCAGCGACATCCTCTTGCTGTCGTCACCGGGTCCTTCGCGAACCCCTCTCCGGGAGTTCCCTGCTTCCGATGTTTCAGAACCTCAAGGTCCGCCTGGGCCTGATCGCACTGCTCACGCTGGCGAGCATCGCCGTCCTGGCCGCGAACTACAACCGCAAGGACGCCAGGGGTCAGCCGTCCCGCCAGATCGTCACCCTCGGCCTCGACCTGCAGGGCGGCGCCCACTACGCCATGGAGATCGACGAGTCGAAGGCGGCGCTCACCGACCGGGAGCGCGCCGACGCCATCGACCGCGCCCTGAAGGTGGTGCGCCTGCGCGTGGACGAGCTGGGCGTGTCCGAGCCCGTGGTGCAGAAGTCCGGGAGCGACCGCATCATCGTGGAGCTGGCCGGGACGGGGGACCAGAGCCGGGCCAAGGAGGTGCTGCAGAAGTCGGCCTTCCTGGAGTTCCAGATCGTGCACGACTACGGCGACCTGCAGGGGGTGATGCCGCGCGTCGAGCAGGCGATCGCGGCCGCCTTCCCCAGCGAGGCGAGGCGGGCGCCCGGCACGCCGGGCACCACCCCGGCCGGCGGGCTGCTGCAGAGCAAGCAGGACTCGGCCGGGTCGCGCACCGACTCGGCCGCGACGCGCACCGACACGGCCGCCGCGGCGCACCCGTTCGAGAGCAAGATCGCGGGGCAGGGCCCGGGCGGTCAGCTCCTGGTGGCCAACGCCGACACCCCGGCGGTGCGCCGCTACCTGGGGCTGCCGGCGGTCAGGGCGCTGCTCCCGCGCGGCACCCAGTTCCTCTGGGGCGTTCCCGCCGCCGAGCCGCAGCCGGGGTTCTCGTCGCTGTACTTCGTCGACAGCCAGCCGATGATGACCGGCGAGAGCCTGCAGAACGCGCAGGCGACCACCGACCAGTTCAACCGCCCCATCGTCACCTTCGAGCTCTCGCGCCGCGCCGGCCGCCGCTTCGAGAAGGCCACCGGCGACCACCTGGGCGACAAGATGGCGATCGTGCTCGACGACCGCGTGTTCACCGCGCCGGTGATCAACGGCGCCATCAACACGCGCGGCCAGATCGAGCTGGGGAAGTCGACCATGGAGGACGCCTCGGAGCTCGCGCTGGTGCTGCGCGCCGGCGCGCTCCCCGCGCCGCTGCACATCGTGGAGGAGCGCAGCGTGGGCCCCTCGCTCGGCTCCGACTCGATCGACAAGGGGAAGATCGCCGGGATCGTGGGGATCGGGCTGGTGGTGCTGATGATGGTCGGCATCTACCACTTCTCCGGCGCGCTGGCGGTGGCGGCGCTCGCCGTCTACGTGATCCTCTCGCTGGGGATGCTGGCGGCGCTGCGGGCCACGCTCACCTTCCCCGGCATCGCCGGGCTCATCCTCTCGGTGGGGATGGCGGTGGACGCCAACGTGCTGATCTTCGAGCGCATCCGGGAGGAGCTGGACCGCGGGCGCAGCGTGCGCGCCGCGGTGAACGAGGGGTTCCACCACGCGCTGCGCGCGATCGTGGACTCGAACGTGAGCACGCTGATCACCTGCGCCATCCTGTTCTACACCGGCACCGGGCCGATCCGCGGCTTCGCCGTCACGCTCGCCGTGGGCGTGGTCGCCTCGTTCTTCACCGCCGTGTTCACCACGCGCACCCTGATGTCGCTCTACCTCGAGCGTCGCAAGTCGGTGCAGAGCCTGTCGATCTGAGGGGCGCGAAACGATGAGATTCTTCCAGAACGCGAACTATCCGTTCCTGCAGTGGCGCAAGCGCGCCTACCTGGTCACCGCCGCGCTCCTGCTGGTGGGGGTCGGCTCGATGATCTACCACGCGGCCAAGGGCGAGGGGTGGCTGCACTACGGGGTGGACTTCACCGGCGGCACCGTGGTGCAGGTGAGCTTCACCCATCCCGTCACCGCCGAGCAGGTGCGCGCGGCCGCCGGCCACTCCGACTGGGAGATCACCCGCTTCGGCAGCGGCAACGACTACGTGGTGCGCACCCCCCGCTTCGCCCAGGAGGCCGGGCAGGACGCGCAGTCGCGGGTGAGGCAGGCGCTCTCGACCCGCTTCCGCGAGGTGGTGCCGGGGCGGCCGGGTGGCGACTTCCGCATCGCGCGCACCGAGGCGGTGGGGCCCAAGGCGGGGAGCGAGCTGGAGCAGCGGGCGCTGATCGCCATCCTGCTCTCGTTCGTGGCCATCCTGGGGTACCTGGCGCTGCGCTTCGAGTGGCGCTTCGCCACCGCGGCGGTGATCGCCACCATGCACGACGTGCTGGTGACGCTCGGCTTCCTGGCGGTCACGCGCACCGAGATCTCGCTGGGCACGGTGGCGGCGGTGCTCACGGTGCTGGGCTACTCGATGCACGACACCATCATCGTGTTCGACCGGGTGCGCGAGGACCTGGCCAAGCCGCGGCACGGGCGCACCTTCGTCGATATCCTGAACAAGGCGATCAACGAGACGCTGCCGCGCACGCTGCTCACCGTGGGCACGGTGATGGCGACGCTGGCCTCGCTGCTGCTCTTCGGCGGGCCGGTGATTTTCGGCTTCACCCTGGTGCTGGTGCTCGGCATCGCCATCGGGACCTTCTCGTCGATCTTCGTGGCGAGCCCGGTGCTGTACGAGATCGAGCGGCGCTTCCCCCGCGCGGAGAAGCGCGAGCAGGCGGTGCGCTCGAGCTCCGCGCAGCGCTCCAAGCTGGCGCGTCCCGCGGCCGAGGTGCGCTCGCGGTAACTGCGAACGGCGCCTCACGCAGAGAACGCGGAGCCGCAGAGAGAGACCCTCTCCGCGGCTCCGTTGCTTTCCGCGAGATCTTCCACCGGCAACAGGCGGTTGGAAACCGCGGCAACAACGGCCCGAAGTCCGCCTGCGCGGACTCCTTTGTCGAGATCTGCGCAGGACCTCCACCGGCACGTCCAGACACACGCCGCGAGCCTGCTTCCAGGCCCGAGGCGCTCTCGTGCGTGGGTAACCGCCCGAGTGCCGTCCAGGGAGTCCGCGCAGGCGGACTTCGGGCCTTTGTTGCTGCGAATTTCATTCGCCGCGTTCGTTGCCAGGGAGCCAGGGATTGATCCGAATGCACAGGCAATCTGCGGAAGTGGTGTCATTTCGTTCGATGGAGCTGATCGACGCGCACGCGCACCTGGCCGACGAGCGCCTCCTCCCCGGGGTGGAGGGCGTGGTGGCGCGCGCCCGCGAGGCGGGGGTGGTGGGGATCGTCAGCATCGCCACGGACGCGGAGGACGCGCGCACCAGCCTGGGGCTGGCCGAGCGCTTCGACGGCGTCTGGAGCACGGCCGGCATCCACCCGCACGCCGCCTCCACCGCCTCCGACGAAGCGTTCGCCGCCGTCCGTGAGCTGGTCGGGCATCCGAAGGTCGTCGCGCTCGGCGAGACGGGGCTGGACTACCACTACGATTTCTCCCCGCGCGACGTGCAGCGCGAGGCGTTCGCGCGGCACCTGGAGCTGGCGCGCGAGACGGGGCTCCCGGTGATCGTGCACGCGCGCGAGGCCGACGACGACCTGCGGGCGCTGCTGCGCGAGGCGGGGCGGGGGACGGTGGGGGTGCTGCACTCCTTCTCCAGCGGCCGCGCGCTCCTGGAGGAGGCGCTGGCGCTGGGATGGTACGCCTCGTTCTCGGGGATGATCACCTTCAAGAAGTTCGACGGCCTGGACTTCGTCCGCATGGTCCCCGCGGACCGCATCATGGTCGAGACCGACGCGCCCTACCTCGCTCCCGTCCCGCACCGGGGGAAGACGAACGAGCCCGCCTTCGTGGTCCACACCGCCCGCCGCGCCGCCGAGATCCGCGGCGAGGATCCGGACGACTTCGCCGCCCGCACGCTCGAGAACACCCGCCGCTTCTATCGAAAGATCGCGCTGTAGCCCTTCTCTGTTCCTCGGTGAGAGATCCAGAACAGTTTCCTTGCGCCTTTATGTATTTAACGCCACAATCTATTCGACGCCCTTCCTTCACCTGTCACGGAGCAACTGCCATGAAGAAGAAGCTGCAGCTCGAGCTGGCGGACCTGCGCGTGGATTCGTTCGAGGCGGCCGCGGACGCGCCGGAGCGGGGCACCGTGGCGGGGAACGAGCTCACCGAGCAGTCCTGTCCCCGCCTCGTCACCTGCGGGAACACCTGCGACCCGAACGCGTTCAGCTGCAACGGCCAGGACACGTGCTACGGCGGGACCTGTCCGGATACCTACTACGTCACCTGCATCCCCAACTGCACGAACCAGGTCTGCTGACCTTTCCGCGTTCCGCCACCAGTGCCGCGCTCCCACGGAGGGGGCGCGGCGCCATTCTTTTTCTCCGCCCCGAGCCGTTGCATGCCCCGCCCGCGCGGATGGGGAAGGCGGCGAGGACCCGGACGACTTCGCCGCCCGCACGCTCGAGAACACCCGCCGGTTCTACGGGAAGATGGACGTACGCTGACCAGTTGTGGCGATATTCAGCAGCCCTCTTGTGGTTCTGGTTACGACGTTTACCTTCCTGTCCAGTTCTCCCCCGCGCTCGCCGATTCCCACCAGCCGCATCCGTGATCATTCGTCGATCCGGCATACACGATCTGATCGGCGCGCGAGGGGAGGCGAGCTTCTCGCTGCTGGTTACGCGAGAGCACCCGGTTCACGGGTTCCTCTTCGAGCTTCCACGCCATCTCGGCGAGAAGAAGCGCGGCGTGGACTTTTTCGTGGAACTGTTCTCGACTGGAGAGACGGTACCCTACTTCCTGGTCCAGGTGAAGACGACGCGGACGGGATACACCCCCGGCGGGCGTCTCAAGGTCGGCATCGGAGGGGAAGAGCTGAAGCGGCTCGCCGGATACCCCGCTCCGACCTACGTCGTGGGAATCGATGAACCGGCCCAACGCGGCTACATTGTATCCGCGAACGGCGAAAGCACCTCTGGATTCTCAGGGATGTGCACCGAGTTTCCGCTGACGCCCGACGTGCTCGCCCGGCTCCACCGCGAGGTGGAGGCATATTGGGAGGCGGCCCGTCCGGCCTTCGCATCGGCCTTCGTCGACTCCGACTGGAGGGAGCAATGAAGCGCGACATGCGACAGTTCTTTGCCGAGCGCGCCGAACTGCTCGCCTTCATCCACCTCACCCGGCGCGATGACCTGGCCGTTGACCGGCTCGCGTCGTCTGATTCGGGAGTCGACTTCCTGGTGACCCTGGTGCAGGGGGGAGTGCCGACCGGGAGGATGTTCGGCGTACAGGTGAGCGCGCGTGAAGGCTCCGTCGCGCGCCCATGCGATCTTCACTCCGCCGGCGACTTCTCGATCCGCGAGGTTGCGGACGTACTCCTGCCCCTGTGCCTGTTCGTCTTCACCATGAGCGACGACAGGGGGTACTACGCCTGGTTGAAGGAACCCGACGTCGCCGACCCTCGTGTACCCGTGCTGCGCCCGGTGGACGAGGCACGCTGGAACGAGCTCGACCACGCCGGGCTTGGACGCATCGTCGACTCGGTGAATGCCTGGTACGACGCCCAGCGGAGGCCGCACGCGGCCTGATCCGCACTCCGAGAGATCGGTCCCGAGCGCCCTCCACGCGGAACCTTCGTGTCGGAGGGCGCTCCTGCGTCGTGGTGCGCGCGTGGCGGTGGCGTCAAGCCGTTGCCCCGTCCGCCGCCAGCGTCTACCTTGCCGCCCTGAAACCGAACTTCGCCCGAACGGACGCCGGTACCGGAATGCCGCGCAGGATCCACATCCTCCCCGAGAAGCTCGCCAACCAGATCGCCGCGGGGGAGGTGGTGGAGCGCCCCGCGTCGGTGGTGAAGGAGCTGGTGGAGAACGCGCTCGACGCCGGCGCCGCGCGCATCGAGGTGACGGTGCGCAACGGGGGGAAGACGGAGATCCGCGTGGCCGACGACGGGCACGGGATGGGGAAGGAAGACGCCCTCCTGGCCGTCGACCGCCACGCCACCAGCAAGATCCGCTCGGAGGCGGACCTGGCGGCCATCCGCACCCTCGGCTTCCGCGGCGAGGCGCTCCCCTCCATCGCCTCCGTCTCGCGCTTCGCCATCGAGACGGCGGAGCGCGAGGGCGACGGCACGCGCGTGCTGGTGACGGCGGGGCAGATGGCCGGCGTGGAGCCGTGCGCGCGGCGCCGCGGCACCACCGTGTCGGTGCGCAGCCTGTTCTTCAACGTTCCCGCGCGGGCCAAGTTCCTCCGCTCCACCGCCGCGGAGAACCGGGCGATCGGCGAGGTGGTGGCGACGCTGGCGCTGGCGCAGCCGCACGTGGCCTTCACCCTCGACTCGGGCGGGCGCGACGTCCTCACCCTCCCCGCGACCGCCACCGTGGCCGAGCGCGTCGCCGCCATCTGGGGCGGCGACGCGGCCGACGAGCTCATCCCCGTCGCGCACCGCGACGGCGGCGTCGCCGTCACCGGGCTGGTGCAGCGCCCGCACAGCTCGCGCCCCGGGGGGCGGCGCGCCTACCTCTTCGTGAACGGCCGCGCCTTCACCGACCGCGCGCTGGTGCGGGCGGTGGACCGCGCCTACCGCACCACCATCCCCCAGGGCGTCTATCCCTCGCTCTTCCTCTTCCTGGAGGTGCCGGACGGCGAGGTGGACGTGAACGTGCACCCCGCCAAGGCCGAGGTGCGCTTCCGCGACCGCATCGGCGTCGAACGGGCGATCGAGGAGGCGGTGCGGGCCACCCTGGCGGGGCTGGAGAGCACGCCGAGCATCGGCCTGCGCGGCGCGCAGCCGCCGCCCATCCCCTACACCCTGCCGCACGGCTACGGCGTGCACCGCGTGCGCGAGACGCCCGCGCGCCCCTACGGCGCGGCGCCCACCGCGCCGGAGGAGGCGCCCGCGCCGGTGGAGCCCTTCGAGCCGCAGATGGCGCTGTTCGTGGCCGGGGGCGCGGCGCCGCGGCCGCCGCAGCCGGTGGAGGCGAAGCCGCTTCCCGGGGCGGAGCTGCTGGGCTCGGCGGCGCACATGTGGCAGGTGCACAACACCTACATCCTGGCCGAGACGCGCACGGGGCTGGTGCTGGTGGACCAGCACTCGGCGCACGAGCGGGTGCTGTACGAGGAGATCGTCCGCGGCTTCGACGGCGGCCAGGCGGTGAGCCAGCGGCTCCTCTTCCCCATCACCCTGCGCCTGTCGCCGGCGGAGTATGCGCTGGTGGAGCAGGTGAGCGGGGTGCTGGAGCGCGCGGGGTTCGAGGTGGAGCCCTTCGGCGGGCGGGCGATCATCGTGCACGCCGTGCCCAATCCCCACCCGTACTTCGACGCGGAGCGCTGCCTGCGCGAGATGGTGGCGGAGCTCACCGACGGCTCGCCGCTGGTGGAGAGCGCGCGCACGCAGCACCAGCGGATCGCGCTGTCGATGGCGTGCAAGGGGGCGATCAAGGCGGGGCAGAAGCTGACGCAGCGGGAGATGACGGAGCTCTTCGACCGCCTCTTCGCCACCGAGCTCCCCTACCACGACATCCACGGCCGCCCGACGGTCATCCAGCTCTCGCTCGCCGAGCTGCACCGCCGCTTCGGCCGCAGCGGCTGAGGTTACGTCGTTCGTCAGCGAAGAGGCCGCATTCTACCGGAATGTCATCCTGAAGGCGCCGCTGCTCCATGCTGTTCCTGCGCCGAACCGTGGCGGCGCCTGAAGGATCTGTAGCCGCGGATGCAACATGGCTGGCTGTGTGGCTGCCGAGGTTATAGATCCTTCGGTCGCCGCCGGGCGTTTTCGAGGACGCGATTCGGCGCGGCGGCTCCCTCAGGATGACATTTCGTGGGGGCGAGGATTCCGCGCAGGGCGAGGTCGCTACTACTCCAGCCGCGAGCGGACCAGGCCGAAGCGGCGGCGCGGCAGGTCGACGATCACCAGGTAGCGGTCGGCGAAGAGCGCGTTCCCGATCAGCCCCTCCACCGGGAACCCCCAGGTGTGGAAGTCGAGCCGCTCCGGGCCCTCGGCCACGTAGAACGCCAGCGGGTTCTCCAGCGCCGCCGCGCCCACCGAGACGCGGCCGCGCACGGGCGCGCCCCGGAACACGATCTCCTGCCCGAACGAGGGGCCGCGCAGCACGGTGTTGTCCGGCTCGCCGCCCGTTCTCCCGGTCATCTCGCGCCAGAGCTCCGGCGTGGTGGAAAGGGCGAAGAGGCTCGCGCCGGAGTCGTAGAAGAACCCGCGGTGCACCCTGCCGCCGATGGTGAGGGGGATGAACATCTTCCCGTTGCGGTGGTCCACCGGCACCCAGCTCGCCGCGCGTTCGATCCACGCCGGGAGCGCCTCCGCGCTGTCCAGCAGCGCGAAGCGGGCGCGCGGCAGGTCCAGCAGCAGCACGCGGCGCTGCAGGAACCCCAGCCCGAGCGTGCCGATCTTCGCCAGCGTGTCGCCGGCCTGCACGGTGTCGCCGGCGTAGCGCTGCACCTGCACCCGCGCCTGCCGCAGCGGGTACGCGCCGAGGGTGCCGTCGATGCTCACCGCCCGGGTCGAGTCGTAGGCGGCGCCGCGCCGCGACAGGAGCTGCGTAAGGGGCGCGCGGTAGATCCAGAGGGCCGACTCCGCGCCCGTGTCGAGCTGCAGCCAGTAGCGGCCGCCCAGGCCGGGGCTGGTGATGGGGACGTAGATGGCGACGTGGTCGTAGTGGCGTCCGGCCAGGTCGGCGCTGACCCAGTGGAACGGGCTCCAGCGTACGCCGTCCGCCGCGGGCGCCGGCGCCGTCCGCGGCGCGCAGCCGCACACGGCGAGCGCGAGGGCCAGGGAAAGGAATCGAGTCATCTGCATCGCTTCCGGTACACAGGGCTCCGAGCCCGGCACGCAACTTCCTTTCCGTGTCTGCGTGCCTCCGTGTGAGATGATGCTGTCACCGAACCAGCGGACCGGAATGAGACTGCGACTCGCCGCCGTCGCCATCGCCGCATTCTCCGTCACCGCGGCCTCCGCGCAGCCGGCGCCGGGGCTGCGCGACGGGCCGCACGACCTGGTGGTCGGCGGCGTGCGCCTGTTCTATCGCGTGGCCGGGCGCGCGGCAGCCGGCGCGCCGCCGGTGGTGTTCCTGCACGGCGGGCCGGGGCAGGGGAGCGCGCACTTCGCCGCGCTCGAGGGGCCGCGGCTGGAGCGCTCGCTGCGCATGGTCTACCTGGACCAGCGCGGGAGCGGGCGCTCGGAGCGGCCGTGGACGGGGGAGTATTCGCTGCCGCTGCTGGTGGAGGACCTGGAAGGGGTGCGGCGCGCGCTGGGCGTGCCGCGGATCGCGCTCGTCGGCCACTCCTTCGGCGCCACGCTGGCGCTCGAGTACGCGGCGCGCTATCCCGGGCGCGTCTCGAAGCTCATCGTGGTCGCCGGGCTGTGGGACGCGCCGGGGCAGACGCGGCTGCGCTGCCGGCGGACGGTCGCGACGTTCCCGCAGGTGGCGGCGCGGGCGCTGGCCGACTCGACGGTGACGGCGGCCTCGCGGGAGTCGTGCGACTGGTTCTGGAACCTCCCGGAGGCGCAGCGGGAGGCGATGAACAACGCGTTGATGTTCCCCGACTCGGCCGTGCGCATCCGGCTGGACAGCGTGCAGGCGGCGACGGGGACGCGAAACACCGGGGAGCTCGGGAGGGCGCTCTTCCGCGGCGGGCTGCTGCAGTACCGCTTCGCGGGAATGTCGCGGCTCACCATGCCGGTGCTGGTGATCTCCGGGCGCCACGACGGCGCCGCGGTGAGCGAGGGGCTGCGGGAGCTCGCGCGTCTTCTGCCGAACGCGCGGTTCGTGGAGTTCGAGAAGAGCGGGCACTTCGTCTACCTCGACGAGCCGGACCGCTTCGCGCGCGAAGTCTCGGCTTTCCTGGGGGAGGGCGGTTGAAACCGCGGCAACAACGGCCCAAAGTCCGCCTTCGCGGACTCGTTGCCCCGCCTTTGGCGCCCGTTGCAGGCTTCACGGCCGGGCTCGGGCTTCCACGAGGCCGTTCGCGCGCTTCCCGAGCCGCGGCCGGGAGTCCGCGAAGGCGGACTTCGGGCTGTTGTTGCCGCGGATTCATCCGCCCGATCCCGAGGACCGCGTGAGATCCGTCGATTCGGAATGGTGAGCAACGACGCGGTGAGCCCACGGGCGCTCGCCATCGTGGGGCCGACGGCGTCGGGGAAGACGGCGCTCTCGATCGAGGTGGCGCGGCGGCTGGGGGGCGAGATCATCTCGATGGACTCGCGCTCGGTGTACCGGGGGATGGACATCGGCACCGCCAAGCCGACGCCGGAGGAGCGCGGCGGGATTCCGCACCACGGCATCGACCTGGTGGAGCCGTCGGAGCGCTTCAGCGCGGGGCGGTGGGCGCGCTACGCCCGCGACACGATCGCGGAGATCCGCGGCCGCGGCGCGGTGCCGATGCTGGTGGGCGGCTCGGGGTTCTTCCTGCGCGCGCTCACGGACCCCATCTTCCGCGAGCCCGAGCTGGACCCGGAGCGGCGCGCCACGCTGGCGCGCGAGCTGGAGGCGATGACGGACGAGGCGATGCTCGCGCGCCTGGAGCCGCTCGACCCGGAGACGGCGGGGCGGCTGCGCGGCGGAGGCGGGCGGCAGCGGCTGATGCGTGCGCTGGAGGTGGCGCTCCTCACCGGCCGCCCGCTCTCCTGGTGGCACCGCAACTCGCCCCCGGAGGCGCCGCCGGTTCCCGTGCTCGCCTGCGTGCTGGAGGTGCCGCGCGAGCGCCTTGCCGCCGCCATCGACGCGCGCATCGGCGAGATGGTGAAGGCCGGGCTGGTGGAGGAGGTGCGCGCGCTCTGGGAGCGCTACGGCGAGGATGCACCCGGGCTCAACGCGCACGCCTACATCGAGCTCTTCCCGTACTTTCGCGGCGAGCGCACGCTGGACGAGGCGCTGGAGCTGGCGCGGCGCAACACCAAGGCGTACACCAAGCGCCAGCAGACCTGGAACCGCACCCAGCTCTCCGACCCCGTCGTGCGCCTGGACGCCACCCGCCCCCGCGCCGAGCTGGCGGACGAGATAATCGAAGCGTGGCACGCGGCAACCTGACGCATGGCTCTCTACGCGCCACCAAGGGTACCGATCTTGGCACTTGGCACCTCTTGCGACGATGCGGCTGAAGCCGCCGCGCCGCCGCTACAACTTCACGCAGTCCGCCTGCGCGGACTTCCCGTGGCCGCGGCCGTCGGGTTGCCTCCACCATCGTCGCGACCGCGGTGCAGCGACGGCGCCGCGGGCCGGGACGACCACACACGCCGTTGATGTCCGCGAAGGCGGACAGCGTGCGGTTGTAGCGGCGAGTTTACTCGCATCGTCACCGGCACTCAGCACTTAGCACTTCGGCTCAAGTACTCGGCACCAGGCACTAGGCACTAGGCACTAGGCACTAAGCACCAGGCACTCGGCACCAGGGACTTCCGTGAAAATCGGCATCACCTGCTACCCGACGTACGGCGGCTCCGGGGCCATCGCCACCGAGCTGGGGATCGAGCTGGCCGAGCGCGGGCACGAGATCCACTTCATCTCGTACGCCCAGCCCTTCCGCCTTCCGCGCTTCATGGAGCGGGTGTTCTTCCATGAGGTGGAGATGGTGCACTACCCGCTCTTCGAGCACAACAACTACTCGCTCGCGCTCTCGGCGGTGATGCACGAGGTGGCGCTGCGCGAGGGGCTGGACCTGCTGCACGTGCACTACGCCATCCCCCACGCCACCAGCGCCTGGATCGCCAAGGAGATGCTGGGAGAGCGGATGCCGCTCAAGATCGTCACCACGCTGCACGGCACCGACATCACCCTGGTGGGGCAGGAGCGCAACTTCTGGGAGATCACCCGCTTCTCCATCCTCCGCTCCGACGGCATCACCTCCGTCTCCGAGTACCTGCGGAACGAGACGGTGGAGGCCTTCCGCGTGCCCGGGGAGCGCATCGAGGTGATCCCCAACTTCGTGGACCCCAACCTCTACGCCCGCTCCCGCTATCCCTGCCGCAAGACGGCCTTCCTGAAGGACGGCGAGAAGCTGGTGCTGCACGTCTCCAACTTCCGCCCGGTGAAGCGGGTGCGCGACGTGGTGCGGGTCTTCGCCCGGCTGGCGCGCCAGGTGCCGTCGCGCCTGGTGTTCATCGGCGACGGCCCCGACCGCCCCGAGGCCGCCGACGAGGCGCGGCTGCAGGGCGTCACCGACCGCGTGGTCTTCCTGGGGAAGCAGGACTCGGTGGCCGAGATCATGGCCTGCTCCGACCTCCTCCTCCTCCCCTCGCAGAACGAGTCGTTCGGCCTGGTGGCGCTGGAGGCGATGGCGAGCGGGGTGCCCGTGATCGCCTCGCGCGCCGGCGGCCTTCCCGAGGTGGTGGACGACGGGGAGACGGGCTTCCTGGCCCCCGTGGGCGACGTGGAGGCGATGGCCGACGGCGCCGTCCACATCCTCCGCGACCCCGAGACCTGGCGCCGCTTCAGCGCCGCCGCGGTGGCGAGCGCCACCGAGCGCTACAGCGTGGCCGCCATCATCCCGCAGTACGAGCGCTACTACCAGCGCATCCTCGACGGCGCCGGCGCGGGGCCGGTGGACGCGGTCCCCGCGGCGGCGGGAGAGGGGCGATGACGCTGCCGGGCGAGGCGCTCGCGCTGATCGAGGCGGCGCTGGCGGAGGACGTGGGCGCGGGCGACTTCACCACCCTGTGGACGGTGCCCGCGGAGCGCCGCGCGGAGGCGGAGATCGTGGCCAAGGCGACGGGGGTGATCGCCGGGAGCGAGGTGGCCGTTGAGGTCTTCCGCCGCGTCGACCCCGCGCTCCGCGTCGAGGTGGCGATGGGCGACGGGACGGTGGTGAAGGCGGGGGATGGGGTGATGCGCATCTCCGGCTCCGCGGCGTCGATCCTGACGGCGGAGCGGACGGCGCTCAACTTCCTGCAGCAGCTCTCGGGCGTCGCCACGGTGACCCGGCGCTACGTCGACGCCGTCGCGGGGACGGGCGCGCGGGTGATCGACACGCGCAAGACCACGCCGGGGATGCGGCTGCTGGAGAAGGCGGCCGTGGTCGCCGGCGGCGGGGCCAACCACCGCGTCGGGCTCTACGACATGGTGATGATCAAGGACAACCACATCGCCGCGGCGGGGGGGATCAGGGCCGCGGTCGAGGCGGTGCGCTTCCGCAACGACCGCGGGCTGCGCGTGGAGATCGAGACCAGCACGCTGGCCGAAGTCGGCGAGGCGCTCGCCGCGCGGGTGGACCGGGTGATGTTCGACAACATGAGCCCGGCGATGATGCGCGAAGCCGTGGCGCTCGCCGCCGCCGCGGAGCACCGTCCGGAGACCGAGGCATCCGGCGGGATCACGCTGGAGACCATCCGCGCCTTCGCCGAGACGGGCGTGGACTTCATCTCCGTGGGCGCGCTCACCCACTCGGCCCCCGCGCTCGACCTCTCCCTGCGGCTCAAGGCGGCCGCGTGACGGTTTGCGGAACACTCCGGAGCCGGCCCCGGCACGGAGGTGCGCTCCGGCTCAGCGCCCTCTCCGGCTCGCTCAGGCTCGCCACCTCTCCCGTACCGGGAGAGGTTGAAGTTCCTCGCGTCTGCGCCAACCGCACCGGCAGCGCTACTACTGATCTCGCACGAATCGGTGCAGGGTCCGCCACCGCTGCGTCCGTTACCCTCTCCCGGTACGGGAGAGGGAATTGCGCTCTAAGGCGCAGGGGAGAGGGCGCCGCGGCTGCGGATGCGCGACATACTCCGGACCTACGCGCAACCCGCTCTCGCACATGATCGAGCGCCGCGCGGCGCGCTGGGAGGGCGCCACGGCGGAGGAGCTGGCGGCGCGCTGGGGCCTTCCCGCGGTGCACCTCTACGAGCGCGTGGGCTCCACCAACGACGTGGCGCGCGCGCTGGCCGAGGGCGGCGCGCCGGCGGGGACGGCGGTGCTGGCGGAGGAGCAGGTGGCGGGGCGGGGAAGGAGCGGCCGCGCCTGGTCGTCGCCGCCGGGGCTCGGCGTCTGGATGTCGATGGTGCTGCGTCCCCAGCCCCTCGCCGCGCCGGGGCTCCTCCCGATCCTGGTGGGGCTCGCCGCGGCCGAGGCGCTCGACCCGTTCGTCCGCCCGGCGCGCGTGGCGCTCAAGTGGCCGAACGACCTGCAGCTCGCCGGCCGCAAGCTGGCGGGGATCCTGTGCGAGGGGAGCTGGGACGCGGGCGGGCCGGGCTTCGTGGTGGCGGGGATCGGCATCAACGTGCTGCACGCCGAGGCCGACTTCCCGCCGGAGCTGCGCGACGCGGCCACCTCGGTGCGCATCGCCGCCGGCTGGGGCCCGCAGCGCGCCGACGTCGCCGGCGCGGTGGCGTCGGCGGTCTTCCGCCGCCTGGCCGCGCCGCCCGCGCAGCTCGGCGGCGCGCTGCTGGAGGCCGTCGCCCGCCGCGACGCGCTGGCGGGGCGCGGGGTGCGCGTGACCGGCGGCGAGGAGCTGGTGGGGACGGCGATGGGGATCACCCCGGGCGGCGCGCTCCTGCTGCGCTCGGCGGCGGGGGCGCTGCGCACCGTGCGCTCGGGACCGGTGCGGCTGAACGACGATGCGCCCGCGCCGGGGCTCCTCCCGATCCTGGT
>JBJMPM010000191.1:0-4472 GCA_045803205.1 Longimicrobiaceae bacterium | reverse complement strand
GGCACCGAGGGAGAGCACCAGCCCCTCGCCCACCGGAAGGCGGTCGAGGGTGCCGCCGGGGTCCGCCGCCAGCCGCGTCCCGTTCACCACCCAGCCGGTCATGGTGCCGACCACGGTGCCGAACACCATCGCGTAGATCACGCTCTCGAACATCATCCCCGCGAACACGCCGGCCTGCAGCGGCACCTTCTCGCGCCGCCGCTCGCGCGCCACCAGGATCGCGGCGCCCACCACCAGGATGGCGGTGAACGCCAGCGTGCTGTGCACCCCGCCGGCCGCCAGCAGGGTGCGCAGCAGCACGTCGGCGCCGTTGCGCAGCCCCTGCGAGGAGCCGGCGATCAGCGCCGCGCCCAGCTCGTACAGCACGAGCAGCGGCAGGGCGAAGAGC
The DNA here is from genome assembly GCA_045803205.1 of Longimicrobiaceae bacterium. Lineage (GTDB taxonomy): Bacteria > Gemmatimonadota > Gemmatimonadetes > Longimicrobiales > Longimicrobiaceae > Longimicrobium. The sequence continues at coordinate 4,084 of JBJMPM010000191.1, read as the reverse complement.
AGCGCGTAGCTGTGCTTGCGCGTGAGCTGGTAGTAGCGGGGCATGGTCGTGGTGACGGAGGTCGCGCCCGCCCGGATGCGGCGCGCGGGCCCGGCGTGGCCTGGCGATTGCGAATTCCGGCCGCGCCGGGACTCTGTTTCCTGGTCCTCTTGAACGCCGAACAGGGGCGGAAAGTTTCGTCGGCCCGGGTGGAGACGCGTGCGGAGATCCGGAGTGGGGATGTCGCTGAGGAGGCTTCCTTTGACCGCCGCGGTCGCCGCGGCGGCCGGGTGCGGCCTCCTCAACCCGAAGCCGAAGGACACCCCGGCGCAGGTCGCCGCCCGCGCGGCCGACGACGCCCGCATCCTGCGCGAGGTCGAGGCGCGTCTCGCCGCCGAGCCGTCGATCGGGCCCGGGCGCGTGCGCGTGGCGGTGGAGCGCGGCGAGGTGGGGCTCTTCGGCAGCGTGGCCGGCTTCGGCGCGCTGCGCTGCGCCGAGCGCAACGCCGAGCTCGTCCACGGCGTGCGCCTGGTGATCGACCAGCTCGTGCTCGACCCCGGCCCCAGGGACGTCCGCTGCCTGGCGCCGCGCGGCGCGTCCGCCCTCACCGGGAGCCGCTGATGCCCACACCGCTCGACAAGCCGCTGAAGCGCGAGGTCACCGTCGGCGGCACCGTCTACACGCTGACCATCGACCCCGAGGGGCTCCACCTGGTGCAGAAGGGGAAGCGCAAGGGGATCGACCTCACCTGGGAGGGAATGGTCAACGGCGACGCCGCCCTGGCCGTGGAGCTCCGCGCCTCGCTGAACAAGCTGAACCCCTGAGAAACGGGTTGAGAAGCATTACGCGGAATCCCCCCAGACGTCATCCTGAGGCCGGTCACACCTCGTTTTCGTCTGCAAGAGGACGCGCAGGCCGAAGGATCTATAGCCTGTGCAAGCACTTGGCTGGGGACACACGCTTGAGTCATCGCTGCTCGGCCTCGGCGCGTCACACCGGCTGACGTGCTGCCGCGGTGAAAGATCCTTCGGCCTGCATGGTGTTCTGTGGACGCTAACGGGTCGCGACCGGCCTCAGGATGACGTCTTTTCGGGTTCCGTGTAGGTCCTCGACCATCTCTGAGGCCGCGCTACCTGCGCACGCCAGGCTGGTAAAAAGCATGGGCCGCGATGTACCTTGGTCGCGTCCCCACCGTGGAGCTTCCCCTTGCCTCGACGCCGCACCCGCCGCTCAACGCCCCCGCGCCGTGCCCGCCGGACCCTGCCGCCTCTGCGGATCGGGCACCGGGGGTGGGCGGGATTGATCGTCGGCGCGCTGCTGGTGGCGTATCCGCCGACGCGCCACGGGCTCCTGCGCGCCTCGCAGGCGGTCACGCGGGCGCTGGCGAGCGTGCGCGCGGCCGAGGCGCGCGACCGCGAGGTGGCGGCGTACGCGCGGCGGTACGGCATCGAGCGGGAGATGGCCGACGCCATCGAGCGCGCCGCCCGCGCCGAGGGGGTGGGGACGGAGCTCGCGTTCCGGCTGGTGCGGGTGGAGAGCGGCTTCGACCCGCGCGCGCTGAGCCCCGTGGGCGCCGTCGGGCTCACGCAATTGATGCTGCCCACGGCGGCGGAGCTGCAGCCGGGGATCACCCGCGCGCGGCTCTTCGACCGCGACACCAACCTGCGCCTGGGCTTCCGCTACTTCCGCCGGCTGCTGCGCTTCTACGGCGGCGACACGGAGATGGCGCTGCACGCCTACAACCGCGGCATCGGCACCGTCGCCCGCATCCGCCGCCGCGGCGGCGACCCCGCCAACGGCTACGCCGACCACGTCCTCGGCGACCGCGGCGCCTCTCCCGTCGGCCCCGTCCCTCCCGACACCCTGCCGCTGCCGCCGCGCCGCGTGGACGAGCTGGGCCCCGCGCGGCTCCCGGCCGGGCTGTAACGGCATCTCACGCAGAGACGCAGAGGCACGGAGAGGGCTCACCCGCCCCTCTCCGTGCCTCTGCGTCTCTGCGCGAGGCTCAACCCGGCGCGGGCCGGCCCGGGAGCCTCAGGACGGTCAGGAAGAACCGGAACTGGCCGTCCCAGATCTGGTTTCCCTGTACCAGCACTTCGCGGCGCAGCGGGCGGTCGGCGGGCACCGCTGCGTATGCCACGGGCACGGATCCTTTCACCCGGTACTTCCAGAAGAAGACTTCGCGCACCCCGTTCACCGTGACCCTGATCGTGTCGCCGTCGCTGGCGGGAACGTCCGTCTCGCTCCCCACCAGCATCAGCCGGTCCGGTGCCCGTTCGCTGTAAACCGCCTTGCTGACGTGGATCGGGGGGGCGTCCGTGACCTTTACATCGAACGACCACTCGGACCGTGACAACCCGGTCCCGTCGTTCAGTGTATGGATGCTGTCGACGATCACCGCCAGCACGCCGCCCTGTCGTCGCGCACCGGTGTCGGCGGGGCGCCCCACGAGCAGGAGCGGGACCGCCGCCGCCCCACCCGGCGGGCGGGTGGTCCCACCCGGCTCGACCTGCGCCACCCTGTCCCGAAACACCAGGGTGATCTCGGCGTCGCTCACCGGGTGGCTCACCACGTCGGCCCGGGAGCCCTGGACCAGCTGGAACTCTACGACGCCGCCCTGGATCGAGCTCTCGAGCACCCCCAGCCTGAAGTGGCCCAGCGAGTCCGTTTGCGTCGACTCGCCGTCACCCCTGGCGCGGACGGACACGTCGGCGAGCGGACGGCCTCCACTCTGGTCCACCACCTTCCCCGAAACCAGGTGGCGCTGCGGCCGGCCCGCAACCGGGTTCGTCACGGTACGCGCTTCGAGCAGCCTGTCGACCCGCTGGCCCACGAGAAACACCAGCGCGAAGGTGAGGATCAGCGCCGCCTGCCGGATGCCGCCGTCCTTCTCCTTCCCGACGATCATCACCAGGGTCGCGGAGACGAGCGCGTACAGCACGATGACTCGCTCGGGGATGTGGTCGCCAACTGCCACGATGACGATCAGCGCCACCACGAGCAGCACGCCCGTTAGCAACCGGAGGCGGTCGCGGGGCGACAGGTGCTTCGCGGCATCGATGAGCTTGAGCAGCACGCCGTAGACTCCGCGCGAAAACGGGTGTGGCCGCGCCCGGTGGCGGCGCTCGCCCGCGGGAGCGGCAGGCGCGGCGGTGGCGGATGCTGGGGTGGCGGCACCGGAGCGGCCTCCGGTTTTCGCGGGGGGGCTCGACACGCCTCCCGGACCGACCGTGTTGGATTTGACGGGAACGGCCGTAGCCGCAGACGGGTTGGCGTCGTTCTCTCGCATGAAGGATACTCCTCGAAGGGTCGTGCAATCCCACTCAACGGCAGCTTCGGTACGCTGCATCGGAATCCCGTCGCAGCGCAAGCAAACATTTGTCCGGTTGACCGACACCTCATGTAGAAGCGCGAAGACGCAGAGAACCTCCGCGAGCTCTCTGCGTCCTCCGCGCCTCTGTGTGAGGCTCTCTTCTTGTTTTCTGGCTCTTCGTCGATTGTGTTGCACCTGGACGCACCGGACCTTCCAACGCCCCGATGGCCGCCGAACACGGCTGCAGCTTCGGAATGTGATGAGTTTTCGAAATTTTTTTTCCAGGCACCCTGCCCCGGTGGCGTCGCGGTGCCGAGGCGAGCTCCATCTGATCGAATCCGTTGACGATGCCCGACCCGCATCGATCTCCCCGCAGCGCGGGAAGCCCTCGGTGCTGGCCCGACGCGTCACGTCCCGGCCGAAGATCGTCAACTGATTCGATCAGGGAATGTGGAACACGCCCTGAGTACCGCGCCTCCGGCAGACGTCCCCTGCGAAAAAATTTCGATACTCAGCGCGAGCGCCGCCTGCAGTCATACCAAATCCGCCAGAACACCTGGTGTTTAACGCACCTCGAACAAACGACGTCATCCTGAGGCCGGCCATGCTGCAATCAGCGTCTGCGGAATGACTTGCAGGCCGAAGGATCTATAGGTAGTGACTCCCCACGTCAGGGATTAATTCTGTGTGTCAGGAACTCGGTCCAACTCCACACGTGGTCGCTCAGCCCGATGGCCATCGCGGGCGTACGCTGGCGATAGCGGTGGCCCTTCGGCAGGTCCGCTGCCTTCT
>JBJMPM010000183.1:0-14884 GCA_045803205.1 Longimicrobiaceae bacterium | reverse complement strand
GGCCCAGACCGAAGCGCTAGAGCTTGGCGTGTTCAGCCCGACCATGACCCCTAAGACCGAGCTAGGAACGGGCGAAGTGGGGTATGTCGCCACGGGGCTCAAAATAGTGCGCGACTGCCAGGTGGGCGACACCATCACGTCGGCGCGCAGACCCGCCGCGATGCCGCTGCCAGGATACCGCCCGGTAAAGCCGATGGTGTTCGCGGGCCTCTTCCCGGTTGAGAGCGACGATTACGAGGACCTTCGCCAGGCGCTGGAGCGGCTGCACCTGAACGATGCCTCGCTGGTGTACGAGCCGGAGACGAGCGTAGCGCTGGGCTTCGGCTTCCGCTGCGGCTTCCTGGGGCTGCTGCACATGGAGATCATCCAGGAGCGCCTGGAGCGCGAGCACGACCTGGACCTGATCACCACCGTCCCCAACGTGAAGTACCGCGTGCACATGACGGACGGGGACGAGCGCTGGATCGAGAGCCCCAGCGCGCTGCCGGACCCGACCACCATCGACCGCATCGAGGAGCCGTACGTCCGCGCGCGGGTGATGACGCCGGCCGACTACATCGGCGCGGTCCAGAAGCTCTGCCACGAGCGGCGCGGCGAGTTCAAGGGGATGACGTATCCCGACCCGCAGCGGGTGGAGCTCAGCTACGACCTGCCGCTGGCCGAGATCGTCCTGGACTTCTACGACCGGCTGAAGAGCGCCACCCGCGGCTACGCCTCGCTGGACTACGAGTTCGCCGACTACACGGCGAACCCGCTGGTGAAGCTCGACATGCTGATCAACGGCGACCCGGTGGACGCGTTCAGCGTGATCATCCACCGCGACAAGGCGTACGAGTATGGGCGCAGCGTGAGCGAGAAGCTGCGCCAGCTCATCCCCCGGCAGATGTTCGAGGTGGCGATCCAGGCGGCGATCGGCAACAAGATCATCGCGCGCGAGAGCATCAAGGCGATGCGGAAGAACGTGACCGCCAAGTGCTACGGCGGCGACATCACCCGCAAGCGCAAGCTCCTGGAGAAGCAGAAGGAGGGGAAGAAGCGGATGAAGCAGGTCGGGACGGTCGAGATTCCCCAGGAAGCCTTCCTGGCGGTGCTGCAGGTGGGGGATTAACGAAAGTGCCTAGTGCCTAGTGCCTAGTGCCTAGTGCCTAGTGCCTAGTGCTGGGTGATGATCGGACGGGAGGCGGGCTTTTTCGCGGCAATATGCGAGTGAACTCGCGGCTACAACGGCACGCTGTCCGCCTGCGCGGACATCAACGGCAGGGGTTTCGGTTGATTGGATCGGTAGCGGTCGACAGGGTCGGCGCACACGGCGTCATTCCGCGTAGTGCAGGCCGCATCGGCCCACACGGTGTCATCCTGAGGCCCGAACTCGACGAGGCGGATCGACGCGCGAAGGCCCGCCGGGCCGAAGGATCTGGCCGCGGCTACCGCGAGGCCGGCCGCGGAAGCCGCACCGCCGCTGCGGCGTCGATGAAGTTCTCCCCTCACCCACCCCTCCCCCCTCGTGGGGGAGGGGCCGGGGGAGGGGGGGTGCCGCGGCGCGCGCCGCATCTTCGGTGAGGGCCCCCATCCTGGCGGGACGGCTGCGCGGGCGCTGGTGGCTGCTGGAGAGCCGCGGCAAGCTGGCGCGCATCCTCCTCGGCACCTACGAGCCCGAGCAGACACGGCTCTTCCAGGCGCACGTGCGGCCCGGCGACACGGTGCTCGACGTCGGCGCGCACGTGGGGTACTACACGGTGCTCTCCGCGGTCCTCGCGGGGCCCTCCGGCGCCGTCTGGTCCTTCGAGCCCAATCCGCGCAACGCGGGCTTCCTCCGCCGGCACGCGGCGATCAACGGGCTGCGCCACGTCCACGTGGAGCAGGCGGCGGTGAGCGACGCGGAGGGGACGGCGCGCTTCGACTTCGGCACGGGGAGCGGGACGGGGCACCTGGCGGCGGAGGGCGCGATCGAGGTGCGCACGCTGCGGCTGGACGACTTCTGCGCCGCGCACCGCATCGTCCCGAAGGCGATGAAGATCGATGTCGAGGGCGCGGAGGCGGCGGTGCTGGCGGGGGCCGAGCGCACCATCGAGGCGGCGAGGCCGGTGATCTTCCTCTCCACGCACGGGGCGGAGCCGCACGCGCGCTGCGCCGCCTGGCTGCGGGCGCGGGGGTACGCGCTCGCGCCGATCGTGGGCGGGAGCGTGGAGACGGCCACGGAGCTCCTCTGCACCCCGGCGGGCGCGTAGATGCGCATCTCCGTCATCCTCTCCACCTACAACCGGCCGGCCGACCTGGAGCGGGTGCTCTGGGGCTACGCGGCGCAGACCGACCGCGGCTTCGAGCTGGTGGTGGCGGACGACGGGTCGGGGCCGGAGACCGCGGAGGTGGTGCGTCGCGTCGGGCGCGAGGCGGGGCTCGAGCCGCTGCACGTCTGGCACGAGGACCGGGGGTTCCGGAAGACGGAGATCCTGAACCGCGCCATCGCCGCCTCCTCCGGCGACTACCTGCTGTTCAGCGACGGCGACTGCATCCCCCGGCGCGACCTGGTCGCCGTGCACCGCGCGCTGGCGCGGCCGGGGCGGTTCATCGCCGGCGGCTATCTGAAGCTCCCGGCCGGGGTGAGCGACCACATCACCGTGGACGACGTGACCAGCGGCCGCGTCTCGGACCTCGCCTGGCTGCGCGCGCAGGGGTGGCGGCCGGGGAGGCGGGCGCTCAGGCTCACGGGCTCGCGCCGGCTGGGCCGCATCTTCGACGCGCTCACCCCCACCACGGCCGAGTTCCACGGCAACAACGCCTCGGCGTGGCGCGAGGCGCTGTACGCGGTGAACGGCTTCGAGGGGGAGATGGGGTACGGCGGGCTGGACAAGGCGCTCGGCTACCGGCTGCGCAACCTGGGCGTGCGCGGGGTGCAGGCGCGCCACCGCGCCGTCTGCCTGCACCTGCACCACGAGCGGCCGTACAGGGACCCGGCGGTGCTGCGCGAGAACCGGGCGCGGCTGGCGGCGCTCCGGCGCGGCGGCGAGACGCGCGCGCGCCGCGGGCTGGCCGAGCTGGGCCCCGACCCCACCCTGCGCCTGAACGGAGAACCCGTGCTCCAGGAGACCCGATGACCCCAGGAACGGCCGAGAAGCGCTGGATCGCGGGGGTGGACCTCGGCGGCACCAACATCGTGGTGGGGCTGGTGCCCATCGAGGGCGGCGAGGCGCTGGGGCTGCGCACCCAGGTGACCGACGCCTCGCGCGGCGCCAAGCACGTGGTGGACCGCATGGTGACCATGGTGGAGGACGCCATCTGCGAGGTGACCGCCGCGCACGGCACCACCCGCGACGCGGTCGCCGGCGTGGGGATCGGCTCGCCCGGGCCGCTGGACCGCAAGACGGGGACGGTGATCAACACCCCCAACCTGGGGTGGCGCAACTTTCCCCTGCGCGACCTGATGGCGAACGCGCTGCGCCTGCCCTGCACGCTGGACAACGACGCCAACTGCGCCACCTACGGCGAGTGGTGGCTGGGGGCGGGGCGGGGGACGCAGACGCTGGTCGGCCTCACCCTGGGCACGGGGATCGGCGGCGGGATCGTGCTGAACGGCGAGATCTTCCACGGCTGCAGCGACGTGGCGGGGGAGATCGGGCACATGACCATCGACAGCAACGGGCGCCGCTGCAAGTGCGGCAACTACGGGTGCCTGGAGCAGTACGCCAGCGGCCCGGCCATCGCCCTGCGCGCGGTGGAGGGGCTGGAGGCCGGCGCCCCGTCGATGCTGATTGACATGGTGGGCGGCCGCCTGGACGACATCACCGCCGCCACCGTCTACGAGGCCGCAGTGAGCCGCGACCCCTACGCCACCGAGGTGATGCGCGACACGGCGCGCTTCCTGGGCGCCGGCATCGCGAGCATCATCAACATCCTCAATCCGGAGATGGTGGTGATCGCGGGCGGGGTGACGCGCGCCGGCGACCACCTCTTCGAGCCGCTGCGCGCCGAGGTGCGCCGCCGCGCCTTCCGCAGCGCCCAGGAGTGCTGCCGCATCGTCTCCGGCGAGCTTCCCGGGACGGCGGGGGTGATCGGCGCCGCGGGGGTGTTCAAGAAGGAGAACTACGGGCACGTGTGAGGGGTGCGGGCGAGCGGGTTCGAGCGGGCGGTTTCGAGCGGGTTTGAGCGGGTTTGAGCGGATGGTTTCGCGCGGGATATGCGAGTAAACTCGCCGCTACAACCTCACGCAGTCCGCCTGCGCGGACTTCGCGAGCCACCCGGTTCGCCGTGCCGCATGTTCGGCGGCGTCCGAAGCATCTCCGGCTGTGGTCCGAATGCCGGGCTGGGAAACGGCGCGGCACCGCCGTTGAAGTCCGCGAAGGCGGACTGCGTGCCTTTGTAGCGGCGAGGCGGCGAGTTTACTCGCAGATTCTCACGCTCTCACGCAACAGCCGGTCGATCCCGCTTCTTCATCTCCCGACTCCGATGTCTCGCATGGGGTGATGCTCGCGGCGGCGGCGGCTTCTACTCGATGGGGGTGGGACGAAGGGATGGCGTACCTGCTGGCGCTGGTGTCTTCGCTGTTCTACGGCGCGGCCGACTTCCTGGGCGGGATGGCCGCGCGGCGCACGGCCACCTTCGCGGTAGTGACCGTGTCGCAGCTCACCGGGCTGGTGCTGCTGCTCGCCGCCGTGCCGCTCTTCCCTTCGGCGACGCCCGCCGGAGCCGACCTGGCGTGGGGGGCGGCCGGCGGGGTGGCGGGCGGCGTGGGCGTGGGGCTGCTGTACCACGCGCTCAGTGTCTCGGCCATGAGCGTGGTGGCGCCGGTGACCGCCGTGTGCGCCATCGCCGTTCCCGTGATGGCCGGGCTGGCGCTGGGCGAGCATCCCGGCGCGGGCGCGCTGGCGGGGGTGGGGCTCGCCGCCGTGGCCATCGGGCTCATCAGCCGCGAGCCCGCGCCCGACCGGCCGGTGCTGCTGGGCGCCACCGGCCGCGGGGTGCTGCTGGCGCTCATGGCGGGGCTCGCCATCGGTGCCTTCTACGTGGCCCTGGAGCGCACGGCACCCGCGGCGGGCATCTGGCCGCTGGTGGCCGCTCGCTCCGCCAGCGTGCCGATGCTCGCCGCCGGGGCGCTCCTCGCCCGGAGGCGGCTGCGCCCGGACCGCGGCGCGCTCGCCATCATCCTGGCCGGCGGCGCGCTCGACATGGTGGCCAACCTCCTGTACCTGCTGGCCGTGCGGCAGGGGCTGCTGAGCGTGGTGGCGCCGCTCGCGTCGCTCTATCCGGCGGCCACCGTGCTCCTGGCCTGGATCGTCCTGGGCGAGCGCCTGCACTGGTTCCAGGGGCTCGGCCTGGCGTTGGCGGCCATCGCCATCGTCCTCGTCACGGGCGGGTGAGGAGGCGATGCTCGACAGCATCCGGCTGGTGAACCCGGATCCCGGCGAGGGCCGAAGCGTGGATGGCCGCGGCGTGAACCTGGTCGGAACCACGCGATGTCGCGGTTGAAGTCCGCGAAGGCGGACTGTGTGCCTTTGTAGCGGCGAGGCGGCGAGTTCACTCGCATATTCCCGCAACCGCAGCCAATCTTCCGCTTCTCGTCTCACCCCACTCCGACATCTCGCATGCCCCGTCTCGGCCTTCTCGGTACCTTCGTGTGGGACACCGTGTGGACCCTCGCCGACCAGGCGGCGGGGAAGCCGTTCGAGTCGTGGGGCGGGATGGCGTTCTCGCTGGCGGCGGCCGCGGCGGCGCGCCCGGAGGGGTGGGAGATCGTTCCCATCGTGCACGTGGGCGAGGACCTGGCGGAGCGCGCGCACGCGTTCCTCGACACGCTGGAGGGGATCGGGTCGCGTTCCGCCGTCGTTCCCGTCGCGGTGCCGAACAACCGCGTGGAGCTGGTCTACGCGGACGCGCACCGGCGCGGCGAGCGGATGAGCGGCGGAGTCCCCGGGTGGAGCTGGGAGGAGCTCGCGCCGCACGTGGAGGGGCTCGACGCGCTCTGCGTCAACTTCTTCTCCGGGTGGGAACTGTCGCTGGAGACGTCCGAGGCGCTCGCGCGCTCCTTCGCCGGCCCCCTCTACGCCGACCTCCACTCGCTCTTCCTCGGCCCCCCGCGTGACGGGCCGCGGCTGCCCCGGCGCCTCCCCGAGGCGCATCGCTGGCTCGGCTGCTTCGACGTGGTGCAGCTCAACCGCGAGGAGCGCGCGCTGCTCACCGGCGTGGACCTCAAGCGCAAGCCGGCGGGCGAGATGCTGGAGCACGGGCCCGACGTCGCGCTCGTCACCCTGGGCGACGACGGCGCCTCCTACGTCTCGGCGGAGCGTGCCGCCACGATCCGCCGGGGCCTGCGCGGCGCGCGGCGCATCGTCGACGGCACCCGCGGCCACGTCCCCCCGCACGAGCGCATCGACGGCGGCGACCCCACGGGCTCCGGCGACGTGTGGGGCGCGGTGGCCTGCTGCGGCCTCCTCGCGGGGATGCCGCTGCAGCGCGTGGTGGAGCACGCGAACGCCGCGGCCGTGGTGAAGATGCGCCACCGCGGCGGCACCGGCCTCTACGAGCACCTGGTCGCGCACCGCGGGGAGTGGGATGGGGTGGGCGGGTGGTCGACGACGGGTTGAAAACCCGCCGCTGGAACAGCACGAAGTCCGCCTTCGCGCCGCCTTCGCGGACTGCGATGCAGCGTGACGTGCGGATCCGACGCTTCGCTCCTCCATCGCGTGCCAGTGTGCTACGGCAGCGCCGAGGCCAGTAGTCCGCGAAGGCGGACTTCGTGTGGTTGTTGCAGCGAATTCATTCGCCGTGCCCAGCCTGCGGGCGCCCGGCTCACCCAGGCCGGCGTGAGATCAAATCGAACGAAAACCCAGACGAGACGACGGCGGGATGGACGACGCGGCGGAGAGGGTGGTGCTGGTGGACGAGCACGACCGCGAGGTGGGCACGGCGCCCAAGCTCCAGGCGCACGTCGACGGCGCGCTGCACCGCGCCTTCAGCGTGTTCGTGCTGAACGCGCGCGGCGAGGTGATGCTGCAGCGGCGCGCCCTCGGCAAGTACCACTCGCCGGGGCTGTGGACGAACACCTGCTGCGGCCACCCGCGCCCGGGCGAGGCCGTCGCCGCCGCGGCCCGCCGCCGGCTGCGGGAGGAGATGGGCTTCGACTGCTCGCTGGCGCCCGCGGGGACCTTCCTCTACCGCGCCGAGGTGGGCGGCGGGCTGGTGGAGCACGAGCTCGACCACCTCTTCGTCGGCCGCCACGAGGCCGATCCATCCCCCGACCCCGCCGAGGCCGGCGAGTGGCGCTGGCAGGACGCGCACGCCGTGCTCGCCGAGGCCGAGGCGCACCCGGAGCGCTTCACTCCCTGGTTCGCCCTCGCCCTGCGCGGGCTGAACGGCTGACCTCGGACGGAGACGCGGGTTCCGCAGCCTCCGCGTGCCCGGCGCCCGCGGCCGTGCTCGGGGTGAGCGAGGCGTGGAAGTAGTACGCGAACGCCGCCCCCGCCACGGCCGTGACGATCGTCTGGTACCAGACCAGCAGGGGATTCACCTCCTGGATCTTCTTCTCCAGCCCGTACAGCAGCACCGGGACGTAGAGCACCGTGGTGACCACCACCACGGTGAAGGCATCGCGGAAGAGCGCCATCGCGTACCCGTGCGGTGCCGCCTGCCGCTTCGGGAAGGCGCGCGTGGCCCACACGTAGGCCGCGACCGCCGCGAAGAGCGGGAGGTAGATCCCCATGATGTTGCCGTAGGTGGACGCGCGCGGGATCTCGGCCAGTCCTTCGCCATCATCGATCTTGTCGTACTGCGCGTTGGCCTTCATCACGCAGAGGATCGGGAAGACGAAGGTGATGACGGCCACGTACATCCGTACCAGGTTCCCGGTGACTTCCAGCCTGCGCTGCTCGCGGCGGGTCAGCTTCGCCATGGCTCAGTGGGGTGCGCGGGGACAGGTGGGGATTACCGGCCGGTAGGTGAAGTAGACCTTCCGGTAGAAGAGGGAGCTTCGCCGCGACTCGTCGCCCCGCGCCTCGTATTGGCACGGCACTCCGGGGAGCCGCGCCAGCAGCAGGTCGGCGCGCCGGCGGGCGAGCGCCGTATCCGACTCGGCCGGGTCGAGATAGCCCGTGAGCAGGTAGCCGCCGTAGAAGCGTCGCTCCGCCTCAGTTTCCGGCGGGCGCCTGTAGCGCTCGCGGATGAAATGGCTGTTCGCGTTCAGCAGGTAGCGGCCCAGGTTCGTGTCCACCACGTCGGCGCGCCAGCGGAAGCAGATCGGGAGCGGGAGCTCGCCATTCACCTCGCGCATCACCGCGTAGCTGCCGAGCAGCCATTCGTCGTAGGTGGCCGCCAGCTCCGGGCCCTGCGCCACCTCCAGCACGGGTGGGCTGTAGAGCCGGTTGCACGGCTGCAGCGTGGGGGGCGGACGGTCGGGCGGCGGGGTGCGGGCGGCCATCACCCGCTCCAGCTGCCCCACCAGCCCCTGGACGATCCCCGCGATCCCGCTTCGCTCGTTCTGCGCCGCGGCGGGCGAGGCCGCGGCGGCCAGGAGTGCTCCCGCCAGGGCGGCCGCTGCGAAGCGCCCCGCGCTCATCGCGCCACCTCCCGGTAGTCGAGCGAGAACGTCACCCGGCGCGCGACGGCCGCCGGCTCGTCCGCGGGTGCGGGGCGTCCCACCACGGCGCAGCAGCCGGGGGCGAGCCCCCCGCGCCGCAGCTCGGCGAGCACGGCGTTCGCCCGCGCCAGCCCCAGCCCCGCCGCCTCGTCTCCCGCCTCGGCGAAGCCTTCCACCACCAGCGTCATCGGCAGCGGGCGCGCCGCGAGCCGCGCACCCAGCGCGCGCAGCCTCAGGCGCACGGAGTCGTCGCGTACCTCCCGCTCGCCGCGCGCGAAGTAGACGGCGGCGAAGAGCGGCGGCGTGGCTACGCCGTCAGTGGGAGGCGTGGCGAGCTCCGCCCGTATCTGCCGCAGCCGCTCCACGCGCGGCGTGGACTGCGCGCAGAGCTCGCGGATGCGGGGCATGGCGCGCCCCACCTCCTCGGCGGCGAGGCGTCGGATGCTGTCGGAGACGGGCTCAGGTCCCGATTCGTCTTCGAGCGTCAGCACGGCGTCGCGCCAGGCGCCGACCAGGAGGGGCTCGCACCCGGCGCTCCCGGCGGAATCGGCGAATGCGGCGAGCGCCGCCGCTGTCGCGGCGGCGCCGACGGCTCCGGCACCGCCGCCACCCCCTCCTCCGCCCCCTCCGCCGGGGAGAACCGCGGGAATGGGTACGGGGACGCAGGCGCCCGCGAGGGCAATGCAGACGAACAGGGTGGGGAGAAGGCGCTGCATGCGAGGGAACCCGCTGTGAGCCACACATCGAAGGACCGCGGCACGTCGAACGCACTACGCTTATCTTTCCCGCCGCCATTTAGCAAGGGTCTTCGCAGACGCGAAGACCCGGAGGGTGCTACCGCGCCACGAAGGTGTCGAAGAGCTCGTCGAGGGTGAGGGCGGGGTCCAGGCAGATCCCCTCGTGCACGGGGGAGCTCTGGATCACGTCGGAGCGGGGGCTGGTGAGCCAGTGGAAGCGCTCGGAGGTGGGGGCGAGCGCCACCGGGCCGGCGGCGGGGTCGCCCTCGCAGATGGCGCGGCAGGCGTCCAGGTAGCGGGCCAGCATCTCCGCGTCCGCGCCGGGGACCAGGCGGCGGAGCGCCTCGGGGTCGCTCTGCACCCGCGCCTGCAGGAAGCCGGCGGTGCGCACGTGCAGCACCACGCCCACGTTCACGAACGTGCCCAGGTACGGGTGCGGCACCGCGCGGATCACCGCGAAGTTGTAGGCGACCTCGGGGCGCGCGCTCATCGGCGGGCGGAGAGCGGGCGGGGGGGCTCGCGCCGCGCCGCCTCGTGCGCGCGCGCCGCCTCGGCGACGAAGGGGCGCGGCGCCTCCAGCCGCGCGGCCAGGTAGCGCCGGTAGCGGTCGCGCGCCTCGTCCGCGGTGGCGAAGTCGGCGCCGGCGACCTCGTCGAGCAGGAGCGCCGCGGGGAGCTGCGCCAGGATGGCGGCGAGCACGTCCGCGCCCAGCCGCGCCGCGAGCCGCGCGTCGGCCTCCTCGATCGCGGAGGCCTCGCGCAGGAGCACGTGCCTGGCGGTGAGGGGGAAGGGGGTGCGGGTGCGCGCCTCGTCCACCGTCTTCCAGTCGTGGTGGGCGTAGAGCGCCGAGCCGTGGTCGATCAGCCAGGGCCTGCGCTCCCACACCATCAGGTTCGGGTTGCGGTGCGTGCGGTCGGGGTTGGTGACCAGCGCGTCGAGCCACACCACCGCGGAGGCGAAGTCGGCCGTGACCAGCTCGCCCGCCGCGTACGCGTCGAAGTTGAAGGCGCCGTCCAGGTAGCGGAGCCCCACGTTCACGCCGTGGCTCTTCTGCAGCAGCTCCTGGATCTCGGGGTCCGGCTCGCCCCGGCCGAAGGGGGGCGGCACCTCGACCAGCGCCAGCTCGGGGACGGGGAGCCCCAGCTCCAGCGCGATCATCCCCACCAGCAGCTCGGCCACCAGCGCCTTCGCGCCCTGCCCGGCGCCGCGGAACTTCACCACCCAGCGCCCGCCGCCGTCGGTGTCGACGATGGCGGGGAGCGAGCCGCCCTCGCGGAGCGGCTGCAGGTAGCGGGTGGCGGTGTGCGTCGGGAGCGTGGTCACGCCATCCAAGCTACGGCGCCCTCTCCCCGAGCGGGAGAGGGCACCTCCGTGCCTCCGCGAGACGTAATCTTGAGAGACCTCTTGAGAAACCTCGTCCCCCATGGACGTCATCCTGAGGCCGGCCACGCCCCGGCTTCGACTTCTCGATTCTATGCAGGCCGAAGGATCTATAGCCTGTGAAAGCACTTGATCGAGGAACCGCGGGACTGGCATTGCATTCCAGCCCCGGTGCATGGCGCCAACTCACGTGCCGCCGCGGTTATAGATCCTTCGGCCTGCATGGTCTTCTGCGGACGAGAATAGAGGCGTGGCCGGCCTCAGGATGACGTCTTGAGGGATTCCGTCTGGTTCCTCGTCAGTCTTTCAGACCGCGACCTTCGAGAGGGCGGCGTAGGGGTTGGCGCCGGGGTTCTCCTTCGCCATCAATGCGAGCCCCGTCCAGGCGGACGAGGCGACGTGCAGGAAGTTGAAGTAGCTCCACCCCAGCCCCGGCCCCGTCTTCGCCTCGGCGGCGGGGGTGGCCACCACGCCGTAGCCGTCGGCGTTCTTCGCGTCGGTCATCTGCCTCACCAGCGAGTCCAGCCACTTGCCGGCGGGGCCGCGGAACGCGTCGTCGCCGCGCAGCCAGAGGGCCATCGCCGCGCCCGCGGTGGCCTCGTTCTGGATCTCCGACCCGTGCTGCGCGAACTTCGTCCCCGGGAATCCGGCGCTCTCGGCGTGCATGTTCTGCAGCATGTAGATCAGGCTGTATCCCTCCGCCGGCCCCGGGTCGATCCCCGCCAGCGAGGTCCAGCTCTGCGTGTCGGTGGGGATCACGCCGGCGTTCAGCACCTTCGTCGTCCCGGTGCCGGTGACGTAGTACATCACGTTCGCGCTCTTCTGCACCCGGCACGCCAGCACCAGCCTGCGGGCGCTGTCGCGCGCGTCGGCCCAGCGCTGCTGCTTCGTCAGGTGGTGCAGGTTCCCGAAGAGGGAGAAGGCGTCGACGTTGTGCTCCACCGAGCGCCAGAGGTACCTGTTCCCCCACTGGTCCTCGCCGCCGCTGAAGCCGCCCCATTCGTCGGCGACCGCGCAGTTCTGCAGGATCCACCGGCCGATGGTCTCGGCCGCCTGCAGGTAGCGGTAGCGCTTCGTGCGGTGGTACATGCGGGTGAGCGCGAGCCCCGCCCAGCTCATGTTTCCCACGTCGCGGCGGCCGCCGTCGTGCACGAACTCCGAGGTGGTGTTCCCCCGGCCCCGGTCCAGCAGCTCGTCGGCGCGGGTGGCGGCCATCACGCGCCCGCCGCCCTTCGCGTCGTGGTCGATGGCCAGCACCAGCGCGTCGGCCAGGTCGGCGGCGCGGTCCATCCGCCCCCGCTCCTGGAAGAAGATGCAGGCCACCGACGTGTCGTAGGTGTCCGCGCGGGTGTGCATGATGGCGTTGGGCCCCTTCAGCGCCTCGGCCGAGAGGCGGTAGGTCTGGCAGTAGCGCGGGCCGCTACTGGAGAACGGGTCCATCTGCTGCTCCAGGAAGAGCTCCAGCCGCTCCACCGGGGTGCCGCTGGTCTCCGCCGGCGGGGTGGGGAACACCGGGAAGGTCATCACCCGGATGCCGGTGGTGGCCGTTCCCTGCTTCTCGCGCTCCACGCCGGGCCAGTCCACCAGCTTCATGAAGCCGCTCTTGCCGTCGGGGCCGGCGGTGTAGTCCAGCAGCTTCTTCTTCCAGAGCGCGGTGAAGTCCGCCTGGAGCTGCGCGTCGTACGCGGTGAGCGCGGTGCGGGCCTCGGTGAGCAGCTCCTCGTAGCGGTTGTCCACGCTGTCCGCCCGGAGGCTGGTCGCCGTCTTGTGGAGGATGGAGACGCCGTTCTCCCCCCGCTGCCAGACGTTGTTCCAGAACTTGTCGTAGACCTGCACGTGCACCGTCTTGGTCCGGGGATAGGTCGAGGTCAGGTCGCTGTCCCAGATGTGGAGGTACCCCTCGCCGCGGCCCACCATGGCGCGCCGCCACGCCATCGACCGCTGGAAGAGCTTGCCGGCCAGGTCGCTGTACAGGATGGCGGTCTGGTTGAGCGCGCTCTGGTGCTCGTAGCGGTGCGGCTCCATCGCCTTCAGCTCCAGCAGGATGGCGATGTGGGCGAGCGAGAGCGGGCGCAGCACGTCGGCCGCGGTCAGGCAGTACGCGCCGGGGAGCGCGGAGCACTCGGCCAGCGCCGAGTCGAGCACGCCGAGCATGGCGGCGAAGCGCTGCTTGCGGTCCGCCGGGTCGGTCACGTAGCCGATCTGGCGGAGCTGGTTGCCGAACGAGCGCAGCCGCGTGAAGAGGATCGTCGCGCTGTTCGCGGCGGCGGTCATCACCATGTTGTCGATGCGGTCGGCGACCAGCTTCTCCACCTTCCCCTCCACCTCCTTCCAGAGGTCCACCTGGGGCGTGGGGAAGATCACCGTGTCGACCAGGTAGTTGACGAACCCGCCCCCGTACGGGAGCTGGCCGACCCCCAGGTTGACCAGCTTGTGCAGGACGTCTTCGGCGTTGAGCTTGTCGAGCGCGAGTTCCATGGGTGGGGGCTCCGGGCGGACGGGTGGACGGGTGGGTCCCTGCACGGACGTTCGCGGACGGCGCGCGGGGCGCCGGCCGCGGGGCCTGCGGTGCTGCGTCGGGTCGGGATTTTCTGGGGATGATGGGGACGAGGATGGGCCGCGGCGGGGGTGCGCGGCCCCGATAGTAAGCGTGGCCGCGCACCGCCCCGCAATGGTCTCGGCGGACCGCGCCCTTTCCGGACGCGATCCGCCGTATTCGTCCAGGCGCAGGCTCGGAATCGGCTCTCACAGAGGCCCGGAGGGGACAGAGAGAAAAAGACCTCCGGACGGCCGGTCAGCGGCGGTCCGCCGTCCCCTCCTCGCGCCGCGGGCGCTTCAGCCGCATCGCCGCGCCCCGGCGCCCGTCCCGAGGCGCCGGAAGAAGCCCGGGAAGGCCGTCCACCCGCGCAAGGCGCAGGCAGGGACGACGGCGAAGGGTGCGCTCAGCGCGTGCCGAACTGGGCCAGGTGCACCTCCACGTGGCCGTTGGGAGTGTTGGCGGTCTTGATGAAGGCGACGCCGGGAACCTGCGTCCGCGGCAGGTTGGGGAGCAGGCTCCACGCGCCGCCGGTCTCATTGCGGAAGTCGGTCGCGACCTCCAGCGTGCGCGCCTGGTAGCGCGACGCGGCGGAGGCGATGTGCACTTCCACGTTGCCGCTCGGCGTGTTCGCGGTCTTGATGAAGTAGAGGTCGGGGAAGCTCCCGGCGGGGTCGGCGACCACTCCCCAGGTCCCGTCCAGCTCCACCGCGAACGTGGTCGGCACCTCGAGCACGCGCGCCTGGTACCGTGACGCGCCCGACGCGACGTGCACCTCCACCCTTCCGCTGGGGGTGTTGCTCGTCTTCACGAACACCAGGTCGGGGAGCCCTCCGCCGGCGCTGCGCACCAGCGCCCACACGCCGTCGGTCTCGTTGGCGAACGTGGTCGCCGTCTCGACCGTGCGCGCCTGGTAGTTCGACGCGGCCGAGGCGATGTGCACCTCCACGTGCCCGCTGGGCGTGTTCGCCGTCTTGATGAAGTAGAGGTCCGGAAGGGCGGCCGTGCCCGCCACCAGCCCCCACACGCCGCCGGTCTCGTTCGCGAAGGTCGTGGGCACCTCCAGGCCGCGCGTCTGGTACTGCGTGGCGCCGGGCGCCACGTGGACCTCCACGCGGCCGCTCGGCGTGTTGGCGGTCTTCACGAACACCAGGTCCGGCAGCCCGGACGCCGCCGTGCTGCTCAGCGCCCACACGCCGTCGAATTCCGAGGCGAAGGTGGTGGCCCGCTCGAACACGCGGGTGTAAGCTCCCTGGGCGGCTGCGTGCGTCCCGCCGGCCGCGGCGAAGGCGGCGATGAAGGCCAGCACCGCGGGAGCCCGCGGTGGCGCGAGGATGCGTGACATGGGGAGCTGTCCGGCTGACGGGTGGGCCCGAAGGTGCGGAGCGAGGGCGGGGAACGGCGTCGCGTGCGCTCCGGCGAGGGTGCGGCAATATCGGGCCGATCCCCGGTTTTTCCTAACACTATCTCCCGCCGGTTCTCTCCGTGACCCCGGTGCCTCCGTGAGAGAATGCTGTTTCGGTGGCGTAACCGTTCAGGGTCTGGTCTATAGTGTAGCTTTTTGGACGGGGAGCTACTACATATTGTAGCTCATGTCCATTGTCGAGCAATTGGAAGCGGTCGGCGCGGTCCTTCCTCCTCCGGCGCGCGCGGTGCTGGAGCAGG
>JBJMPM010000128.1:0-6929 GCA_045803205.1 Longimicrobiaceae bacterium | reverse complement strand
GCTGCTGCGGCTGGGCGAGGAAGACCACGTGCTGCTGCTCTCGATGCACCACATCGTCAGCGACGGGTGGAGCCTGGGGGTGCTCTTCCGGGAGCTGTCGGCGCTGTACGCGGCGTACCGCGAGGGGCGTGAGTCGCCGCTCTCCGAGCTGCCGGTGCAGTACGCCGACTACGCGGCGTGGCAGCGCGAGCAGCTGGCGGGCGGGGTGCTGGACCGGCAGCTGGCGTACTGGCGGGAGCGGCTGGCGGACGCACCCGCGCTGCTGGAGCTGCCGACGGACCATCCGCGCCCGGCGGTGCAGACGTACCGGGGCGCGACGGTCCCGGTGGAGCTCTCCCCGGAGCTGCTGGAGCGGCTGCAGGCGCTGGGGCGGAGCGAGGGCGCGACGCTGTACATGACGCTGCTGGGCGCCTTCCAGGTGCTGCTGGGCAGGTACGCCGGCAGCGAGGACGTGGTGGTGGGGAGCCCGATCGCCGGGCGCACGCGCGGGGAGGTGGAGGCGCTGATCGGCTTCTTCATCAACACGCTGGTGCTGCGCACCGACCTCTCGGGAGACCCCTCCTTCCGCGAGACCCTGCGGCGGGTGCGGGAGGCCACGCTGGGCGCGTACGCGCACCAGGAGCTGCCCTTCGAGAAGCTGGTGTTCGAGCTGCAGCCGGAGCGGTCCTTGAGCCACTCGCCCCTGTTCCAGGTGATGTTCACGCTGCAGAACGCCGAGGGCGGGGGAGCCGCTCTTCCGGGGCTGAGCGTGAGCGGAGCCGGAGCGGAGCTCACGAGCGCCAAGTTCGATCTCTCCCTGACGCTCGCGGCGACCCCCCAGGGCCTGCGCGGCGGACTGAACTACAGCACCGGCCTCTTCGAGCGCGGCACGGCCCTCCGGATGCTCCGCCACCTGGAGCGGGTGCTGGAGCAGGTGGCCGCGGACCCGGACGCGCGGCTCTCGCGGCTGGAGCTGCTCGACGAGCCGGAGCGCGCGCGGGTGCTGGAGGAGTGGAACCGGACGGAGGCGGACTACCCGAGTGAGTCGTGCATCCACGAGCTCTTCGAGGCGCAGGCGGCGCGCACGCCCGGCGCGGTGGCCGTGGTCTTCGAGGATCGCTCGCTCACCTACGCGGAGCTGAACGCGCTGGCGAACCGCCTGGCGCGCCACCTGGCCGGGCTCGGCGCCGGGCCGGAGGCGCGCGTGGGCATCTGCGTGGACCGCTCGGCGGAGATGGTGGTGGCGATGCTGGCCGTGCTGAAGTCCGGCGCCGCGTACCTGCCGCTGGATCCGTCCTATCCGGCGGGTCGCCTGGCGTACATGCTGAAGGATTCCGGCGCGCCGCTGCTGGTCACGCAGGATTCGCTGCGCGGCCTGCTGCCGACGGACGGCGTGCGGATCGTCCCGGTGGATGGGGACGCGGCCGCGATCGCCGCGAATTCCGCCGATGCGCCGCGGACCCCGGTCGATGCGGCGAACGCGGCATACGTCATCTACACCTCCGGCTCGACGGGCGAGCCGAAGGGCGTGCAGGTGACGCACGGGAACGCGGTGAGCTTCTTCGCCGGGATGGACGAGCGGGTGGGCGGATCGGCGGCCGGGACGTGGCTGGCCCTGACGCGCATCAGCTTCGACATCCACGTGCTGGAGCTGCTCTGGACGCTGGCGCGCGGCTTCCGCGTGGTCGTGCAGCCGGAGCCGGACCGGGCGCGCGACGGCGAGTCCATCGCGGAGCAGATCCGCCGCCACGCGGTCACGCACCTGCAGTGCACGCCCTCCCTCGCGGCGATGCTGATCGCGGAGAGCGGGATCGGGGCGCTGTCGGGCCTCGAGCGCATCCTGCTCGGCGGCGAGGCGCTGCCCCCGGAGCTGGCGGCGCAGATCACCGCCGTGCTGCCGAACGCTCTCGTCAACATGTACGGCCCGACGGAGACCACCGTCTGGTCCGCCACCCACGCGGTGGAAGCCGGAGAGGGGCTGGTCCCCATCGGCCGCCCGATCGCGAACACGCGCGTGTACGTGCTGGATGCGGCCCTGCGTCCGCAGCCGGCGGGCGTGCCGGGCGAGCTGTTCATCGGCGGCCACGGCGTGGCCCGGGGCTACCTGGCCCGGCCCGGCCTGACGGCCGGGCGCTTCGTCCCCGATCCGTTCTCCGGAGTTCCTGGCGCGCGCCTGTATCGTACCGGAGACCGGGTGCGGTGGCGCACCGAGACGACCACCGGGGTTCTGGAGTACCTGGGCCGCCTGGACGCGCAGGTGAAGGTGCGCGGCTTCCGCATCGAGCCGGGTGAGATCGAGGCGGTGCTGCGCCGCCATCCGGCCGTGGTGGAGTGCGCCGTCGTCGCGCGCGCGGCCGGGGCGGGGGACACGCGCCTGGTGGCGTACGTCGTGGGCGCGGCGGAGGCGGACGCGCTGCGGGCGCACGTGGGCCGCACCCTGCCGGACTACATGGTGCCGGGCGCGTTCGTGCCGCTGGACGCGCTTCCCCTTACCCCCAACGGCAAGCTGGACCGGAAGGCGCTGCCGGCGCCGGAGGGGAGTTCGTACGCCACGCGCGTGTACGAGGCGCCGCGCACCGAGGCGGAGCGCAAGGTGGCCGCGGCGTGGGCCGAGGTGCTGGGGGTGGAGAGCGTGGGCGCGCACGACCGGTTCTTCGACCTGGGCGGCCACTCGCTGCTGCTGGTGCGGGTGCAGGCGCGCCTGCGCGAGGCGTTCGGCCAGCCGGTGCCCATCACCCACCTGTTCCGCTACCTGACGGTGAGCGCCCTGGCCGCGGCGCTCGACGCCCCCGCGCCGGAGCCGGCCGCCGCCCCGGCGGACGACGCGCGGGTGCGGAGCGGGCGGCACAGGCTGCGGGCGAGGGGGCGGGCCGGCGTGGCGGGGTCGCGGGGCGACGGGGCGGCGGAGTGAGCAGGCCGTCCCCTGTCCCCTGTCCCCTGTCCCCTGTCTCCTGTCCCCTGTTCTCTGTCCCTGTTCCTGGACGACGAATGAACACGCGTTCGAGCGATCGATGAGCCAGACCAACGAGCCCACCGGGCTGGAGATCGCCGTCGTGGGAATGGCGGGGCGCTTTCCCGGCGCGCCCGGCGTGGACGCCCTGTGGGCCAACCTGCGCGCCGGGGTGGAGTCCATCCGCCGCTTCACCGACGAGGAGCTGGCCGCCGCGGGGGTGCCGGCGTCGCTGCGCGCCGACCCCGCGTTCGTCCCCGCGTACGGCGCGCTGGCGGAGGTGGACCGCTTCGACGCCGCCTTCTTCGGCTTCACCCCGCGCGAGGCGCAGGTGACCGATCCCCAGCAGCGCCTCTTCCTGGAGGTGGCGTGGGAGGCGCTGGAGCACGCCGGCTACGATGCCGCGCGCGTCTCCGGCCGCGTGGGCGTGTACGCGGGCACCAGCATGAGCACCTACTACCTGAACCTGCTCTCCCGCCCCGAGGTGACCGCCGCGGCCGGCGAGATGGCCGTGATCATGGGGAACGACAAGGACTTCCTGGCCCCCCGCGCGGCGTTCAAGATGGGGCTCGAAGGCCCCGCCGTGGTGGTGCAGACGGCGTGCAGCACCTCGCTGGTGGCGGTGCACCTGGCCTGCCAGGCGCTGCTGGGCGGCGACTGCGACATGGCCCTGGTCGGGGGCTCGACCGTCACGGCGAACCAGCACGCCGGCTACCTCTACCAGGAGGGGAACATCCGTTCGCCGGACGGACACTGCCGGGCCTTCGACGCCCGGGCGCGGGGGACGGTGGGCGGGAGCGGGGTGGCCGTGGCCGCGCTCAAGCGGCTCGAAGACGCGCTGGCGGACGGCGACACCGTGCACGCGGTGATCCTGGCGTCGGCCATCAACAACGACGGCTCCGCCAAGATCGGCTTCACCGCGCCGCGGGTGGAGGGGCAGGCCGCCGCCATCCGCGCCGCGCACGCCGCCGCGGAGGTGGACCCCGCCACCATCACCTACGTGGAGGCGCACGGCACCGCAACGGAGCTGGGCGACCCCATCGAGATCGAGGCGCTCACGCAGGCGTTCCGCGCCGGGACGGACCGCACGGGCTACTGCGCCATCGGCTCGATCAAGACCAACCTCGGCCACCTCGACGTGGCGGCGGGGATCGCGGGCTTCATCAAGGCCACGCTCGCGCTGCGCACGGGCGAGATCCCGCCCTCGCTGCACTTCACGCGGCCCAACCCGCAGATCGACTTCGCGTCCAGCCCCTTCTTCGTCAACGCCGCGCTGGCGAAGTGGGCGCCGCCCGCCGGGGTGCCGCGGCGCGCCGGGGTCTCGTCGTTCGGCATCGGCGGCACCAACGCGCACGTGGTGATGGAGCAGCCGCCCGCCATGGCGCCCTCTCCCGCCCCGTCGCGGCCGCGGCAGCTGCTGGTCCTTTCCGCCCGCACCGAGACGGCGCTGGACGCGGCGGCGCGGCGGCTGGCCGCGCACCTGGAGCAGAACCCGGAGCAGGCGCTGGCCGACGTGGCGTGGACGCTTCAGCAGGGGCGGCGCGCGTTCGCCCACCGCCGCGCCGTGGTGGCGCGCACCCACGCCGAGGCCGCGCAGGCGCTGGCGGACGCGGCGAAGGGCGTGGCCGGCCGGGCCGGGAGCGAGGCGCCCGCCGCCGTCTTCCTCTTTCCCGGCCAGGGCGCGCAGTACGCGGGGATGGCGCGCGGCCTCTACGAGCGCGAGCCCGTCTTCCGCGAGGAGCTGGACCGCTGCGCGGAGCTCCTGCGCCCGCGGCTGGGGCTGGACCTGCGCGAGGCGATCTTCGCCGACGACGCGGACCGGCTGAAGCAGACGGCGCTCACCCAGCCCGCGCTCTTCGCCGTCGAATACGCGACCGCGAAGCAGTGGATGGCGTGGGGGACCCTGCCGGAGTCGATGATCGGCCACAGCGTGGGCGAGTACGTGGCCGCCTGCCTGGCCGGCGTCTTCTCGCTGGAGGATGCGCTCGCCCTGGTCGCCGAGCGCGGCCGGCTGATGCAGGCGCTGCCGCCGGGCTCCATGCTCGCCATCCCCCTCCCCGCCGCCGAGGTGGAGCCCATGCTGGGCGGATCGGTGTCGGTCGCGACGATCAACGCGCCGGACCGCTGCGTGGTCTCCGGGCCGGGCGACGAGATCGCGCGGCTGGAGGCGGAGCTGGCGGGCCGCGGGATCCGGGCGAAGCGCGTGGAGACGTCGCACGCCTTCCACTCGCCGATGATGGACCCCATCCTGGGCGCCTTCGCGGCGCGCGTGCGCCAGGCCGCCCGCGGCGCGCCGGAGCTGCGCTGGGTGTCGAACCTCACGGGGACGTGGATCACGCCGGAGCAGGCGACGGACCCGGCGTACTGGGCGAGCCACCTGCGCCAGGCCGTCCGCTTCGCCGACTGCGTGGCCACGCTGGCCGCGGAGGGGCGCAGGCGGGTGTTCATCGAGTGCGGGCCCGGGCGCACGCTGTCGGCGCTGGTCAGGCGGCAGGTGCCGGGATCCGCCGCCATCCACTCCCTCCGCCACGCGGACGACCCGGCGGACGACGTGGAGGTGCTGCTGGGCGCGCTGGGCCGCGCCTGGGCCGCGGGGGCCGAGATCGACTGGCGCGCCGTGCACGGGGGCGAGGCGCGCCGCCGCGTTCCGCTCCCCACCTATCCCTTCGAGCGCAAGCGCTTCTGGATCGACCGCGCGCCGCAGCCCGGCTTCGCGGCCCCGGCCATGGCCGCCGCGGCGGACGAGGCGGAGGCGGACGCGGCGGCCGGCGACCCGCGGGAAGGGTGGTCGGCCACGGAGCGGGCCGTCGGGCGCCTCTGGGAGACGCTGGTCGGCGCCGCGCCGGGGCTGCACGACGACTTCTTCGCGGAGGGCGGCGACTCGCTGATGGCGACGCAGCTGGTGGCCCGCATCCGCGCGGAGCTGGGCGCGGAGATCGGCGTGCGCGCCGTGTTCGACGCGCCCACGGTGGCCGCGCTGGCGGCGGTGGTGGACGGCCCGGCCGCGGACGGCGAGCTGGACGCGCTGCTGGACGGGGTGGAGGGGCTGAGCGACGACGAGATCGAGGCGCTGCTGGCGGCGGGCACGGAGGAGGGCGGCCATGACTGAGCTGGCCGATCGCCTGGCGAAGCTGACGCCCGCGCAGCGCAGGCTGCTGGAGCTGCGGCGTGCGCAGCAGTCCGGGGCCGCCGCCCCCGCCGCGGCTCCCGCCGCCATTCCCGCGCGCGGAGAGGAGCCGGCGCCGCTCTCCTTCGCGCAGGAGCGGCTCTGGTTCCTGGACCGGATGGAGCCGGGGAACCCCTTCTACAACCTGCCCGGCACCATGCGGCTGCGCGGCGCGCTGGACGAGGCGGCGCTGGAGCGGAGCCTGGGCGAGATCGTCCGGCGTCACGAGGCGCTGCGGACGGTCTTCGCGGAGGTGGACGGCTCTCCGGTGCAGGTGATCACGCCCTTCGGCGGGTTCGCCCTGCCGGCGGAGGACCTGTCGGAGCTGAGCGAGGCGGATCGCGGGGCGGCGCTCAGGCGGCGCGCCGGCGAAGAGGCGCTGCAGCCGTTCGACCTCGCCGCGGGGCCGCTGTTCCGGGCGGCGCTGCTGCGGCTGGGCGCCGAGGATCACGTGCTGCTGCTCTCGATGCACCACATCGTCAGCGACGGGTGGAGCATGGGGGTGCTCTACCGGGAGCTGTCGGTGCTCTACGAGGCGTACCGCGAGGGCGGGGAGTCGCCGCTGCCGGAGCTGCCGGTGCAGTACGCCGACTACGCGGTGTGGCAGCGCGAGCAGCTGGCGGGCGAGGTGCTGGACCGGCAGCTCGCGTACTGGCGGAAGCGGCTGGCGGGCGCGCCGGAGCTGCTGGAGCTGCCCACCGACCATCCCCGCCCGCCGGTGCAGACGTACCGGGGCGCGACGGTCCCGGTGGAGCTCTCCCCGGAGCTGCTGGAGCGGCTGCAGGCGCTGGGGCGGAGCGAGGGCGCGACGCTGTACATGACGCTGCTGGGCGC
>JBJMPM010000422.1:0-5581 GCA_045803205.1 Longimicrobiaceae bacterium | reverse complement strand
GTCGAGGTGCCGCTTCATCGCCTCCTGCACCAGCGCGGGGCTGGGGCTCACCCCCGCGTTGTTCAGGTTGATGATGGCGCGGTTGACGGTGAACGCCTGCTGCACCGGCGCCCAGAAGCGCTCGTCGCGCGCGATCTCCTCGGGCCCGCCGCCGAAGCGCGCCAGCTCCTCGCCGAGCTCGCGCAGCTCGCCCGTGCCGCCCGCCGCCAGCCAGGCGGCCGGCGCCGTGCGCGCGGCGGTCGAGAGGAAGTCGCGGCGGCTGACCATCTATCGTTGCGAGCAGGGTGATGGAGTGGTTCCGATGAACATCGTCCGCGCGATCCGCGCACGCCAGACCGGCGCCCGCGGTCGCCGGCTTCGGCTGGGACGCGCACTGGACCCACGGGGTGGCGCCCACCACCGCGATGCGGGTGGCTCTGCGCATCTGCGATCAACCGCGCCCCACCGCCAATGTCAGCGATGGCGCGGCAGTGCCTCTCGGAACGGAGGGGCCGGTGGAGGCGGGCCAAGCGTGACGGGCAGCCGGATTTCCTCGGGCATGAGCTGATCAGCTTAGAACGATCCGGGGCAGGCCGCATGGTCCCACCTGCCGGCGGATGATAGCCGAAACAGTTCCAACGGTGCTAACATCCGTGCTATGGCCGAAACCACGATCCTGGTGATCGACGACGAGCCGCAGATCCGGCGCGTGGTGAGGAACGCGCTGGAGGGCGACACCGTGCGCGTCGTGGAGGCGGCGACGGGGCGCGAGGGGATGGATCGCGCCGCGGCGGAGCGGCCCGACCTCATCGTCCTGGACCTGGGCCTTCCAGACGTGGCGGGCACCAGCGTCTGCGCCGAGATCCGCGGCTGGTCGTCGGCGCCGATCGTGGTGCTGTCCGCCCGCCATTCCGAGCACGAGAAGGTGGCGCTGCTCGATGCCGGTGCGGACGACTACGTGACCAAGCCCTTCAGTACCGCCGAGCTGCAGGCCCGCGTGCGAGCACAGCTCCGCCGTTCGCGCGCGGAGCCTCGCGCCGGCGGAGATGGGCCGGTGGAGCTGGACGGGCTGCGGATCGACCTCGCACGCCGCGTGCTCTCCCGCGATGGGAATGAAATCCACCTCACGCCGACCGAGTGGGACCTGCTCCGGGCCTTCGTCTCGAACGCTGGCCGCACGCTGACGCACGACCAGATCTTCCGCGCGGTCTGGGGACGCGCCGGTGGAGGGGACCCGCAGGCGTACCTGCGCGTCCATGTGGCCAACCTGCGCCGCAAGATCGAGCGCGACGCCGTGCGCCCCGCGCTGATCGTCACCGAGCCGGGGGTCGGGTACCGCTTCCGCGCCCTCGACTGATGTTCGGGGCTCCCGGCCGCATACGCGCCGTGGCCGAATGGGCGGCCTGGATCCTCGCGCTGGCCGCGCTCACCGCGGTAATGGCGCTCGTCCGCCAGCACCTCGACAAGGCCCACATCGCGCTCGGCTACCTGCTGCTGGTGCTGGCGGCCGGCACCAGCGGCCCGCGCAACCGCGCGCTGCTGCTGGCCGTGGCCGCCTTCCTCTGCTTCAACTTCTTCTTCCTTCCGCCCTACGGCACCTTCGCCATCCACGACCCGCTGGACTGGCTGGTGCTGTTCACCTTCCTCATGGTGGCCGCGGTCGCCACGCACCTGCTCTTCCGCGCGCGCAGCGAGGCCGAGGAGGCGCGCCGCCGCGCGGCCGAGATCGAGCACCTCTCCACCCTGGGCGCGGAGACCCTGAACGCGGGCCGGGCGGAAGACGCGCTCCTCGCCGTGGCCGAGGTGATCCGCTCCACGCTGGACGTGGACGCATGCGAGATCTGGCTGTGCGGCTCCGGTGAGCCCCCGCTGATGCTGGGGGCACGGGCGGAGATCGGCCGGGCTTCCGCGGTCCGGGATGGTGCGGCGCTCGCGGGGGTCGCGGCCGAGCGAGGAGAAGCCGTCGTCGAGCAGATGAACGGCACCACGCGCGTGGTGCAGGCACTGGGGAGCGGAAGCGACGTGGAGATCCCGGTGATGCCCGCCGCACGTGGACTCTCGCTGCCGTTGCGCGTGCGGGAACGCATCGTGGGCGTGCTGCGCATCGCGTGCGATGACGGGTTCGAGCTCACTCAGGCGCAGCGGCGGTTCTTCTCGGTCCTGGCCTACTACGCCGCGCTCGGAGCGGAGCGCGTGCGCCTGGCGGCCGAGGAGCAGGGCGCGGAGGCGCTGCGCGAGGCGGACCGGCTGAAAGACGCGCTGATCGCCTCCGTCTCTCACGACCTGCGGACGCCGCTCACCACCATCAAGGTGCTGGCGCACGACCTGGGCGAGTCGGGCGACGAGCGCGCGGTGATCATCGAGGAAGAGGCCGACCGGCTGAACCGCTTCGTCGCCGACCTGCTGGACCACTCCCGGCTGAGCGCGGGGGAACTACGGGTGACGTCGGAAGTCGTCGCCGCGGAAGATCTGGTCGGTGCGGCGCTCCAGCGCGTCTCGGGGTCCATCGGGGACCGAGAGATACGCGTGGAGCTGCACCCCGAGGAACCGCTGGTGCTGGGCCGGCTGGACTTCGTGCAGTCACTGCGGGTGCTCGTGAACCTGCTGGAGAACGCGCACAAGTACGCGCCGCCGGGCACCGCGATCGAGCTCTCGGCCGCGCAGGACGGCGACCGGCTCGTCTTCCGCGTGGCAGACCGCGGGCCGGGGGTGCCGGACGACGAGCGCGAGCGGATCTTCCAGCCGTTCTATCGGCGCCCGCACACCGCGCCGGACGTCGGCGGTGCCGGTCTGGGGCTCTCGATCTCGCGCCGCCTGGCCGAGGCGCAGGGCGGCTCGCTCGCGTTCGAACCCCGCCCCGGCGGCGGCAGCACCTTCGTCTTCACCCTTCCGGCAGCCGAAATGCCTCCCGAATCGCTCCAGATCAGGCTCCCCTGACGGATCTTTGCAAGTCCTTAATGCGTCGTCCGCCCATCTTTGTGCTTCCTTAACGCTCCCGGAGACATGTTTTCAAGCTTTGCCGTACGCCGGAGTTACCGGCCCGGCCGCGAGCGCACCTGTAGTTTGCCCGCGGCGCTCGAACCAGCCAGACGGGTTCAACGGAATACGTGATCGAATCGGATCAGGCCCGGCCCGGGAGAAAGTATTTCCTCGCGCTCTCCCTGGGCGCGCTCGGCGTGGTATACGGCGACATCGGCACCAGCCCGCTCTACGCGTTGCGGGAGTGCTTCCACCATTCGACGGGGATCCCGCCCACGCGTGACAACGTGCTGGGGATCCTGTCGCTGATCGTGTGGAGCCTGATCCTGGTGGTGTCGGTGAAGTACCTGCTGTTCGTGATGCGCGCGGACAACCGCGGCGAGGGCGGGATCCTGGCGCTCCTCGCGCTGGTGGCCCCGCCGCGCGGCGCGCCCCCACGCGGCGGCAAGCGCCTGCTGGTGCTGATGGGGGTGTTCGGCGCCGCCCTCCTCTACGGCGACGGGATGATCACGCCGGCCATCACCGTGCTGAGCGCGGTCGAGGGGCTGAACGTGGCGACCCCCTTTTTCGAGGCCTACATCATCCCCATCTCCATCGCGATCCTGGTGGGGCTCTTCCTGGTGCAGAGCCGGGGGACGGCCGCCATCGGGCGCGTCTTCGGCCCGGTGATGATGCTCTGGTTCTTCAGCATCGCGGCGCTGGGGCTGGTGGAGGCGGTGCACCAGCCCGGAGTGTTCCTGGCGGTGAGCCCGCATCACGCCGTGCGCTTCATGCTCCAGCACGGGTACCTGGGCTTCCTGGTGCTGGGCTCCGTGTTCCTGGTGGTCACGGGCGGCGAGGCGCTGTACGCCGACATGGGGCACTTCGGCAGGAACCCGATCCGCATGGCCTGGTTCAGCGTCGCGCTGCCGGCGCTGCTGCTCAACTACTTCGGCCAGGGAGCGCTGGTGCTGCGCGACCCCACCGCGGTGGAGAACCCGTTCTACCGCCTGGCCCCCGCCTGGGCGCTCTACCCGCTCGTCGCGCTGGCCACCGCGGCGGCGGTGATCGCGTCGCAGGCACTGATCTCGGGGGCGTTCTCGCTCACCCGCCAGGCGGTGCAGCTCGGCTTCAGCCCGCGCGTGGACATCGAGCACACCTCCAGCCGCGAAATCGGCCAGATCTACATCCCCGGCGTGAACCGGCTGCTGATGGTGGCCTGCATCGCGCTGGTCGTCGGCTTCCGCAGCAGCAGCAACCTGGCGGCGGCCTACGGGATCGCGGTGACGGGGACGATGGGGATCACTACGGTCCTCTTCTACTTCGTGGCGCGCGAGCGCTTCGGGTGGACGCGGATGCAGGCGGGGATTCCCGCGTTCTTCTTCCTGGTGATCGACCTGGCGTTCTTCCTGGCCAACGCCACCAAGATCGCGCACGGTGGATGGTTCCCGCTGCTGGTGGGCGCGGCGGTGTTCACGGCCATGACCACCTGGAAGACGGGGCGGCAGATCCTGGCCAAGCGCCTCTCGGAGACGACCCTCCCCATCGACCTGTTCCTGGAAGACGTGGGGCGAAGCGCGCCCCACCGGGTGTCGGGGACGGCGGTGTTCATGTTCGGCAACCCCACCGGCGTTCCGCCCGCGCTGCTGCACAACCTCAAGCACAACCAGGTGCTGCACGAGCAGGTGGTGCTGCTGCGGGTGGACACCGAGGAGGTGCCCGCGGTGGACCCGGCCGAGCGCACGAGCGTGGAGGAGCTGGGCCACGGCTTCTACCGCATGGTGATGCGCTACGGCTTCATGGAGGACCCCGACGTGCCGGGAGCGCTGGCGGAGGTGAAGCACCCGGGCCTCAAGCTGCCGCCCATGCGCACCACCTTCTTCCTGGGGCGCGAGACGCTGATCGCGTCGAAGAAGCCGGGGATGGCGATCTGGCGCGAGCAGCTCTTCGCCGTCATGTCGCGCAACGCGCGCACGGCTACCAGCTTCTTCGCCCTGCCGCCGAACCGCGTCGTCGAGCTGGGCGCCCAGATCGAGCTGTGATGCTCCCGACCGCGGCACCCCCGCTCTCCCTCGGCGCGGCGTTCCTGGTGGGGATGGGGTGCGCGGCATGGCTGTGGCACCGGCTCGCGGCTCGCTGGCACTCCGCGCGCGGCGTGGTGGCCGCCGGCGCGGTCTCGGCGGTCCCCCTCTTCCTCTTCCTGCGGCTGAGCGTCGCGAACCTGCGGGGGTGGCAGCTCACCGGCTTCTTGCGGGCGGGTGCCGCCGGCCTGCTGCTCGGCGCGGTCTGCGGCTGGTACGTGACCCGGGCGGAGAAGGGCAGGAACGGTCGTTGACCCGGGCGTTCCTTGAGCCCTTGAGATCGATCGCCATCGGGCGCCCCGGCCGGGCGCCCGTTTTTCTGGCTCTTCGTCGATTTGGTTGCAACCTGACGCACCGAACCTCCGAACGCCCGGTGGCCGCAGAACACGGCTGCAGGCTCGGCATGCGCTGAGTTTCCGAAATTTTTTGCAGGACATCCGGTCGGCGAGCTCACCTCGTCTGCTGCGTCTGAAGGCTTCGCCAACTGCGTCATCAGGGGGAATCGAGCACTCCGCTGCCTCCGTGCGCTCCCCCGGTCCTCGTGCATGCGGCGAAGATCGTCA
>JBJMPM010000415.1:0-12652 GCA_045803205.1 Longimicrobiaceae bacterium | reverse complement strand
AGGGCTGCAGACGCTGGTGATGCGCCTCGAGCGCTACCGCCTGGGCGCGAGCGGGTGAGTGCGAAAGTGCGGAAGTGCGGAAGTGCGTGGAATTCGCTCGAACCGCAGCGCACTCACGCACTCACGCACTCCTCTAGTCCTCCGGGTGAGACCCTCTAGATTGTCGCGCTCGTCGAATCTCTATCACACTCCGACGCCGTTCCGATGATCGAGACGATCTTCCACGCCCACTCCGGGCTCCGCTTCCTGGTCCTGCTCGCGGCCGTGGTCGCGCTGATGGTGCAGGCGCTGGGCGTCTTCGGCCGCCAGCCGTACGGCCGCCCGTCGCGCATCTCCATGGCCGTGTTCTCGGGGCTGCTGGACCTGCAGGTCACGCTGGGGATCGTGATGGTGGTGCTCGGCTGCTTCTACGGCGCGCTGATGGGGCACCTGCTGATGATGGTGCTCGCCATCGGCGCCCTGCACGGCTGCAAGGCCTACGCACGCAAGCAGGCCGACGGCCGCCGCGCGCACACCGTGGCGCTGGTGGGCGTGGTGCTCGCGGTCGCGCTGATGGTGGGCGGCATCACGGCAATCGGCCGCACCCCGGTCACCAGCAGCGGCCGCCCCACCTGCGCCGCGGCGCACCGCTGACCCCTCCACCGAAGCGCACGACGATGAGCGACGCACCCGCACCCCTCCCCCGCGACGACGACGCCGACCTGCGCGCGCCGGTGGAGGGGCACGACGGCATCCTGGTGATCCGCGGCGGCGGCAGCGTGCGCGGCTGGAACGGCATCCGCTACCGCACCGGGATGTCGGGGCGCAACGTGGGCGCCACGCAGCTCTCCATGAACGTGGCCACCATCCCCCCCGGCGGCGTGGCGCGCGCGCACGTGCACGTGGGGTTCGAGGTGATGCTCTTCATCCTGCAGGGCCGCGTGCGCCACGAGTACGGCGAGGGGCTGAAGGAGGTGGTGGAGAACGAGGCGGGCGACTTCATCTTCATCGCCCCGGGCGTGCCGCACGAGGTGTTCAACGCCAGCGACACCGAGCCCGTGGTGGCCGTGGTCGCGCGCTCCGACGCGAGCGAGTGGGAGAACATCGTCCCCTACGACCGCGCCACCGCCCGCACCACCGACGCCGCGGAGTGAACGCGCCGATGCTGAAGTACGAGGCCGCGGTTCCGAGGGAGGTCCGCGAGGGGGCGCCGCTGGTGGTGCTGATGCACGGCCGCGGCTCCGACCGCTTCGACCTGCTGGGGCTGGCGCCGGCCATCGCCCCCGGCTCCATCGTCGTCACCCCCGAGGCCCCCTGGCCCGGGATGCCGTGGGGATACGGCCCCGGCTGGGCGTGGTACCGCTTCCTGGGCGGCAACCGCCCCGAGCCGGAGAGCTTCGAGGGCGCGCAGCGCGAGCTCGCCGCCTTCCTCGAGGGGGTGCGCGCGGAGCTCCCCGTGCGCACCGGGCCGCTGGTGCTCGGCGGGTTCTCGCAGGGCGGGGTGATGGCGATGGCGTACGCGCTCCGGAACGCGGGCACGGTGCCGCGGGTGATGAACTTCAGCGGCTTCCTGGCCGACCACCCCACCGTCCGCGCCACGGCCGAATCGGTCGCCGGGACCCGTTTCTTCTGGGGGCACGGCACGCTGGACCCCATGATCCCCTTCGCCCTCGCCGCCGACGGACGCCGGCGCCTGCAGGGCGCCGGCGCCGACCTCGCCGCGCGCGACTACCCCATCGGCCACGGCATCTCCCCCGAAGAGGCGGCCGACGCCCGCGCCTGGCTGGAACAGGAATAACAGACCGAAAAGGCGTTTCACACCGAGACGCAGAGGCACGGAGAGTGGTTCTCTCCGTGCCTCTCTGCGTCTCTCTGCGTGAGACCCGCTGGTTCAGGGCATGCCGAAGGCGTTGCGGTGCAGGCGCGTCTCCAGCGTGCCCCGCGTGGTGCACGGCTGCATGTCGGTGACGTTGCCGCTGGTGCGGTCCTGCGCGCTCCCGGTGAGCAGCGTCTCCACCTGGCTCCCGCCCCCGGCCGCGGGCCGCACCGTGGAGACGATGGTGAGCTGGTCCTGGTCTGCGTGCGTCCTGGTCATCAAGCGGCCGCAGTCCACGAAGGTGCTCAGCAGCTCGCGGTTCAGCGCCCGCCGGATCTGCAGCCGGGAGTTGCCCACCCGCCCGGTGGCGGGGTCGAAGAGCGCCACCGGGATGCTCGCCAGCTCGTAGGCCGCGCGCAGCCGCGCCATGGCGCTGTCGACCGGGAGCGCCGTGCGCGCGGTGTTGGCCACCGGGGCCGCGCCGCTCAGCGTCATGTTCCCCTCGGCGGTCACCAGCACCGTGTTGGTGGTCTGGTTGGTGGGCGCCACGCCGGTGCCCGGCCCGCCGGCGCAGGCCGCCGCGAGCGCCAGCAGCGCCACCGGCGCGGTTCGCGAGAGAACGAAGTGCATGTTTAGACCCGCTCGGGTTGGTGGGATCGGCG
This sequence comes from Longimicrobiaceae bacterium, assembly GCA_045803205.1. Taxonomy (GTDB): domain Bacteria; phylum Gemmatimonadota; class Gemmatimonadetes; order Longimicrobiales; family Longimicrobiaceae; genus Longimicrobium. The sequence continues at coordinate 10,195 of JBJMPM010000415.1, read as the reverse complement.
CGCCCCTGCACCCGCGCGCACTGCGGCGGCTACTACGGTACACAGATCTTCCGGGCGCGGAAAGGGGCCGCCGCGAATGCGGCGACCCCCTTTCCGTTGCTGCGGACTGCTACCCGCGAACCCGCGTCAGGCGGCGTTCGCGTTGCACTGGTCCGCGTTGAAGTTGGGGTTGTTCTGCTCGTTGAAGGGCACGAGGAACGCCACATTGGTCCCGTAGGTGCCGCCGCTGCGCCAGAACGCGCCGCTCGGGAACACCGCGCTCTGCGCCAAGCCGTAGTTGCGCACCAGGCGGCGCAGGTCGCCCAGACGGTGGCCCGTGAGGTACATCCACAGGTTCCGCTCCTGCATGGTGAGCAGGAGGCGCGACTGGAACGTGCCCGGATCGGCGAGCGCCGGCAGCGACGGGAGCGCCGGCGGGAACGGGAACACCTGCTTCTGGTCCGGACGGAGAACCGCCAGCAGCGGCGCCACCGACGCGCGCAGCCCGTTCAGCTTGCCCAGCCACCCCGCCACGTCGCCGGCGTTCAGCAGCGCCTCGGCCTCGATGAGGCGCGCCTCGACCCCCGAAGCGAGCGGGATGTCGGCGTCGTTGTTGGGATCGTTGTTGTCGTACCAGCAGGGCACGCTCGAGCTGAAGCAGGTGGTGCCGAGCACCGCCGTACCCGGCCCGCCGAGGATCCGGTCGAAATCGGCGGTGTACGGCACGCGCGGGTCGTTGATGCTGCGGTAGTTGATCCCCTCGCCGTCGTCGGTGGCGGCGGTCCCCGACGGCCGCTCGGCCACCGTGGTCGGCCCGCCCTCGTCGTTCGCCACGCCGTAGCGGCCGTTGGACTGGAGCTGGTACAGCGCGTTGTTCTGGCTCCCGGTGTTGGCCGAGTGCTCGATGAAGAACGCCCAGTCGGTCGGCACCGAGGCCACCGCCGCGGCGGCGCCGGCGTAGTCGCCGTTGTTCAGCAGGGCGCGGCCCTTGCCGATCTTGGCCACCCGGTTGGCCGGGTCGAGCGCGAGCGCCTCGTTGAAGCGCGCCACCGCCTGCGTGAAGATCTGCGGCGTGGTGAGCGGCGTGCCGTGCTCGATCTTGGTCGGGTCGATCGCCCCCGTCTCGGGGACCGAGCTGAACGGCACGTTCCCGCACCACCCCTCGCCCAGCGTCACGTAGGTGTAGCCCTCCACCGTGCGCATGAGCGACTTGTTCTCCGCGTCCTCCGGGAAGAACTTCTGGATGGCCGCGTAGGCGCGCCGCGAGTTGATCCGCGCCTGCTGCAGGCGGTTGAACGAGGCGTCCTGCTGGTTCCCCAGCGCCGGGTTCTGCTGCGTGCGGATGTCCAGCGCCCGGCGGGTGGTGAAGGTGTCGCCGTAGTACAGCTCGTCGGTGAACACCCCCGACACCGGGATGTACCCGTCGTCACCGGCGCCCGAGTAGGCGACGTAGAGCTGCCGGACGGCGCCGTTGATCAGCGAGGGCACCGCGCCCGCGTTGTCGAGCGCCTCGGGCGGAAGCCGCCCCGGGTCCTTCACGTCGACCAGCTTGTCGGTGTTGCAGGCGGCCATCGGCAGCGCGAGCGCCGCCGCGAGCAGCCCGGGGAGGGGCCGAAGCCCCCCCCACCTGGAGTTGACGATCTTCATTCGGTCCCCCCTCAGAAGGTCAGGTCGATGCGGGCAGTCCAGTACCGGACCGGCGGCTGGGTGTTGAACTCACCCTGGTTGAAGTTCGAGGCGCCACCGCCCTCGTTGGTCTCCGGATCCAGACCGCTGTAGTCCGTCCAGGTCTTGAGGTTGCGCCCGGCGACGGTGAACGCCGCCCCGCGGATCAGCGGGAAGCGCTGCCCCCACGACTCCGGCGCGCCCAGCCGCACCGAGAACTCGCGCCACTTCACGAAGCTCGCGTCCTCGATGAAGCCCCAGAGCGAGCTGCCCAGCCCCGGGTTGGTGCTGAGGTTGGCAGCCGCCAGGTACCGCGCCTGCTCCTCGAGCGAGGCGCCCGGGTTGGCGAGCTCGTTGCACAGGCCCAGACCCACCGTGCCGCTCACGCAGCGGAAGTACTCGGTGTAGTTCATCTGGTGGTTGCCGGCGCGACGCTCGAACACCGTGGTGAAGGTGATGTTGCGGAAGAGCGTCAGGTCGGCCGAGAGCGCCTGGGTGTTGGTCGGCAGCGCCGGCCCGATGTACTCGAGCGCCAGCGTGGTGTCGCGGCCGGTGACCTGGTCGCGCACCGTGATGAAGCGCGACGAGTCGACCCGGATCTCGCCGCGGTCCAGCAGGCCGTTGTTGTTGGCGTCGTTGAACTTGTACGGACGGGCGAAGAAGCCGCCCGCCGAGAAGCCCTCGCGGTGGAACTGCACGCCGCGGTTCAGCGAGATCGGCGCGATCCCCTCGCCCATCTCGATGATCTTGTTGTTCAGCGTGCTCGCCGCCAGCCGCGCGTTGAAGCGCAGGTTGCGGCGGTCCACCACCAGCGCGTTGATCCCGAGCTCCGTGCCGGAATTCTTGATCTCGCCCAGGTTCTGGAACACGCTGGCCGTGAGGCCGGCCGACGGCTCCAGGTTGCGCGAGATCAGCGCGTCGCGCGACTTCTTGGTGAAGGCCGTGAAGTCGACCGACAGGCGGTCCTGCAGCAGCCCCAGGTCCGCGCCGAACTCCAGCTCGCGGGTGCGCTCGGGCTTCAGGTTCTCGTTGCCGGTGTTGTTCAGCACCACCGCGGCCTGCTCGGTGGCGTTGCGCTGCGCCGACACCGCGCTGAACAGCGTCTCGGCCTGGCCGAACTCGGGACGCTGCCCCGAGGTGCCGATGGCGCCGCGCAGGCGCAGGTTGCTCAGGAACGACAGCTGCGGGAAGAACGGCTCCTCCGAGACCACCCAGGAGAGGCTCGCCGACGGGTAGTAGATGAAGCCCGTCACCAGCCCGCTGTTCTTGTCGCCGCGCACGCTCGCGGCCAGGAAGAGCCGGTCGCTGAACGCGAACTCCTGGCGCACGTACCCGCCCAGGGTGCGGTTGTCGGTCTGGCTCTCGTCCACCGAGAAGAGGCTGGTGGTCGCGCCGCACGACGAGGTGCCGCTCGGGATGCCGACTCCCTCGCAGAACACCTGGTTGAAGAGCGAGCGCTGGTAGCTGGTGCCCAGGGTGGTGGTCGACACCACGTTCGACGACAGGTCGAAGCGGGCGATCGACGACAGGTTGGTCGTCCACTGCCAGTTGTTCGACTTCTGGGCGTCGCGGTAGCCCAGGATGTACTCGGTGGAGAGCGGGATGTTCGACGCCGGGTCGACCGTCTGCGCGTCGGCGCGGGCGAAGAAGTCGATCCCCGCGTTGCCGTTCACCGTGAGCCACTGGAGCGGACGGTAGTTCGCGTTCGCGCCCAGGATCATGCGGTCCACGCCCTGGCTGGTGGGCAGGTTCGCGTCGTCCTGGGGGTTGTACCCGAAGTACGAGGCCACCCGGCCCCCCGGCGTGCCGATCGTGTCGCTCTCCATCCCCGGCACGTACTGGGCGGGGCCCAGCAGCCCGTTGATGATGGGGCTGAAGATGTTGTTGTCGCCCTGCACCTGGTCCAGCCGGCTGCCGATGTAGCTGGTGTTCAGCTGCAGCGAGAGCTTGGGGCTGGGGTCGGCGTTGAAGTTGCCGCGGAAGCTGGTGCGCTCCAGGCGGTTGTAGTTCAGCACGCCGCGCTCGCCCTCGATGTCGCCCGACACGTAGAAGGAGAGACCCTGCCCACCGCCCGACACGTTCAGGCCGGCCTTGCCGCGGCGGCCCGTGCTGAAGGGGGTGGTGCGCGGATCGTCCAGCGGGCTGAACGAGACGGTGATGTCCTGCTTGCAGGCCGCCGTCGCCGCGTTGTAGTTCACGCAGGTGATGTAGGGCGCGCCGCCGCCGAAGACGTCGGTGGTGTTGGAGTACCCGTACCCGTACACCGTGTCGTACAGGGCCTCACCCGGGGTGACGGTCTGCACCGAGAGGTAGTTCGGCGGGTAGTTGGTCATGTCCTTGACGTTGCCCGCCTCACCGTAGGTGCGCCACACGGTGGTGCCGGCGCGGCCGCGCTTGGTGGTGATCAGCAGCACGCCGTTGGCCGCCGCGGTGCCGTAGATGGCCGAGGCGGCGGGCCCCTTGAGCACCTCGATGTTCTGGATGTCCTCGGGGTTGATGTCGTTCAGGCGGTTGGGCGACTGCCCGCCCACGCCGAAGCCGCCCTTGTTGTTCGAGGCCTGCACGCCGTCCACGAAGATCAGCGGCTCGTTCGAGAGCGAGAGCGAGTTCGCGCCGCGGATGCGGATGCGGCTCGAGGTGCCGGTGGTGCCGGCCACGCCCTGCAGCGTCACGCCCGGGGCGCGCGCGGTCAGGACGTTCGCCAGGCTCGGCGCCGCCGCCTTGTTGATCTCGCCCACGGGGATGCTGCTCACCGCGGTGCCCACCTCGCGGTGGCGCTCCGCCTCGCCGGTCACGGCGTTCACGGTGATCCCCTCGAGGGCGACCGCCGAGGTGCCGAGGCTGAAGTTCGCGGTGGCGGTGCCGCCCGCGGTCACGGTCACCTGGCGCGAGCCGGCCTGCCGGCCCAGCGTGGAGACCTGCACCGTGTAGGTGCCCGGCTCGGCGGTGAGCCGGTAGCGGCCCTGCGCGTCGGTCACCGTGCGGCGCACGGTGCCCTGCAGGCTCACCTGCGCGCCGGAGAGCGGCCCGCCGCTCTCGGCGGCCGTGACCGTGCCGGTGATGGTTCCCGTCGCCTGCGCGCGCGCAAACGAGGGGAGTGCCGCAAGTGCGAGCAGAACGGCTGCGCTCGCCTTCCAGAGCTTGCCCATTCCTCGTCCTCCTTGGTTCCTGCAACCAGTGGTTTGTCTGCCGAGAGGCCGACTTTCGGCCTCCGGTCCGACGCGGATGAACAACTGTTTTACCGTAGGCACCTCCTTGCGGGTGAGTGGAACGACAGGCCAGCATGAAGCCATGCTGGAGGGACTGCAGCACGAAACGGGGGCATCGGGGCGCAGGAAGGGCGCGCGCACCGAACGAACGTTCTACGGACCGGATCGATGTATGATGCAGGCGCCGCCGCGAACCCGCAAGTGGCGAACCCCGAGCGAGTTGCAGGGGATCGCAATCCGCGGCGGGGGGCGTAAACTGCTACGCGCATTTCCAGACAGGATAAAATGCTCATCCTCGATCCCTCGGTGCTCCCGGCGCGGGCGCGGTACCAGCTGCTCACCTCGCTGGTGGTGCCGCGCCCCATCGCCTGGGTGTCGAGCCGCTCGGCCGCGGGGGAGCCCAACCTCGCTCCCTTCAGCTACTTCGCGGCGCTCTCCGCCACGCCCTTCCTGGTGGGCGTCTCCATCGGCCACCGGCGGGGCGCGCCCAAGGACACGCTGCGCAACGTGCGCGAAACCGCCGCCTTCTGCGTGAACCTGGCCGCGGAGGCCCGGCTTTCAGCTCTCAATGAGACATCGGGTGAATACCCACCCGAGGTCGACGAATTCGCCCGCGCGGGGCTCCCGCTGGCGGAAGCGGGCTCGGTGGCCGCTCCCTACGTGGCCGACGCGCCGGCGGTGCTCGAATGCCGCCTCTTCCGGGAGGTCGACCTGGGCGGCGACAATGCGCTGGTGATCGGCGAGGTGCTCGCCGTGCGCCTCTCCGACGCCGTGCCCCTGGTCCCCGGCACCCACTTCGCCGACACCCGCGCCGTACGCCCCGTCGCCCGCCTCTGGGGCGACCTCTACGCGCTGACGGGCGAAACGGCCTCCCTTCCCCGCCCCGCCGCGGGCGACCTCACCGGCGGCTGACGCCCGTCCCTTTCGGCGGATGCAGGTAGACAACGTGCGAGCCGCCCGGGAATGACACCCCCGGGGACGAATCCGTGAAAATCCGCCGCCAGCGGAGGAGCGCCGCGGTCGAGTCGCAGTGCCGAGCCGCGCAGTACTGCCAGGGGTCTCTCACGGAGGCACGGAGGAACAGGGAAACCCGTGACTCCGAGGCCTCCGCGAGAGTCGTTCTTCTAGGTCTAGGGCGGAATCAGGGCACGCAGGAGGTGGTGCACTGCTCGATGCAGCTCCGGCGCGAGATGGGGAGGAACTCCGCCTCGGCCACCGCCAGCTCCGGCGCGGTGGCGAAGGTCTCCACGGCCAGCGTCTCCAGGTCCAGCGACATCTTCTTCATGGCTCCCCTCCCGAGGTGAAAGGATCGCAACGCGCCGCGCTTCGACAGCGCACTTCAGACGCGGTCATGAGCTTACATCCGCATCCCTTATCCGACAACATCCATGCTGCCGGGTCTCTCACAGAGCCACGGAGGAACGGAGGAAGCCGGCCTAGCGGCGGAGCAGCGGCCGGCCGACGCTGACGAACGAGAACGCGAGCGAGCCGGACGCGGAGACCATGACCGCCTCGATCACCGGCTCGGTGATTCTCCCTTCCGCGGTCCACTCCACCAGGAAGTTGGCGCCCGAGCCGCCGACGGTATCCTGCTGCGCCACGATGAACTCGGTGGAGGCCAGCGGAGCCAGCGTGAGGGGACGCTGCTGGTAGACCCGCACCAGCCGGCCGGCCGTGTTGAAGTACTGGACCGCGGTGAGGGTCATCGGGCGCTCCGGATCGGTGTTCCGGACGCTGAGGGTGGCGGCCAGGTTGATGGGGCGGTCGCGGTCCCAGTAGATGTGAGAATAGACGGGTACGTACACGACCTGGCGGATGAGGGGATGCGCCGAGTCGGCCACGCCGGGGATCCTGGGCACCGCCACCTGCGCCAGGGTGTCGGGCGGGGGATCGGCTCGCCGCTGCCCGGTGCGGTGCAGGCTGCGAGCAGCAGGGACAGCACGGCTCCCGGGGCGCTCCGGCGCATGGCGAGGACGATGGGGTTCAGCTCGATGCAGGAGCTTACTCATCAAGCGTGAGATCCTGAAGGGGCACCTCGAACGCGTCAGGACCATCCTCGCCTTCGAAGACGGGAAGGATGCGCATGATCCGGCGCCCTTTCCAACCGACGTTGCCGCGATCCTCGACCACCTCCGCCCGCATCGTGCCCCACGGCACCTGGTAGAGGACGCGGCTGCCGACACCGATCCCGCCCGTGGCAGACCGCTTCGGACGCGTGACCCGTCTCTTTTCATCGAGCCCGCGCTCGGCCGGCTCCAACCTCTCGGCAGGCAAAAGCTCTTCGGCAGGCCAGACGATCTCGCCTTCCGAATACTCGCTCAAGGGCCGGATTTCCAGCAGTCTGCGGCCGTTCATGCCGATGTCGCCGCGATCCTCGACCACGACGGCCTCGAACAGCCCTCCGGGCATCCGGTAAAAGACGCGGCTACCCACCTTGAGCTCGTCGCCGGGACGCGGCTTCTTCCGCTTTGCCATCGGTCGATTCCTACCAGGGGTCCGTTCCGAAGAACTCGCGCAAGTATAACCTCATTACCCTGTCGAATTCCACCGCCAGCGCATCGCAGGCGCTGCGCCACACCCGCACCTGCGCCAGGCTCACGCGCTCGAGACCCTGGAACGCGGGATCGGAGAAATCCTGGTGCGCGATGGCGTTGCGCCAGGTGTTGAGCTCCTCCAGCCGGCGCTGGCGAACAGGATTGCGGACGTTCCTCCGCCGCACCGAGTCCCAGAAGCTCACTCCGAGGCGCTCGAAGTCTGCTCCGATGTTCGCCGGGCTCGCGTTCCCACGGTTCAGCCTGCGGTCCCGGGTGAGCAATCCGCGTATGAGCGAATTCAACGGCTCGTGCTCCGGCTGTCCGCCCAGGCAATCAACCGCTTCGTCGTAGAGATCGCGGCAGAAGCGCTGGAACTGGGAGCTCAGCAGCACCACGTAGGCCTGGTTGATCTGCTGCCGGGCAAAGCCGCGCGCGCCGCGGCCGCCGCTGACCACCGCGTGCGCGGCCTCGACCTCATCGAGCACCTTGCGGCTGCGCGTCTGCCAGTTGCGGAGCGCTCGCGACGGCATGCACGGGAAAAATGATCAAGAATGAACAAACTGGACACCTTCTCCATAATGTAACCAGACCGGCGCATGGATCAAGACGCAGAGCCGCGGAGAGAGGTTCGGCGTTCTCTCTCCGCGGCTCTGTACCTCTGCGAGAGATGAAGTCAGCCGAGCTCCTCGCGGACGATGCGGTTGAGCTCGCGGCCGTCGAACTTCCCCCTGGTCTTCGGCGTGAGCGCCTTCATCAGTGAGCCCAGGTCCTTGGCGCCGCCGGCCATCGCCTCGCGCACCATGGCGCGGACGTCGTCTTCCGTGAGCTGGGGCGGGAGGTAGGCCTGGAGCTGCGCGGCCTCCTGCTCCTCCTTCTGCGCCAGCTCCTCGCGCGCGCCGGCGCGCATCTGCTCCGCGGCCTCGCGGCGCCGCTTGATCGCCGTGGTGACCACGCCGTGCACCTCCTCGTCCGCCAGCTCGTGGCCGACGTCGATCTCCTGGTTGCGGATCTCCGACAGCAGCGTGGTGAGCACCGTGGTCCGCAGCTTGTCGCGGTCGCGGCGGGCGGCGTTCAGGTCGTCGCGGATGGTGTCCTTCAGCGTGTCCGGCATCTCGGCCTCGGCTCGGTACGGGTCAGGGGCGGCAATCTACGGGCGCGGGCACATGGCGAAAAGCGGCGCGGCCCCCCTCCACGCCGGGAGAGGGGCCGCGCCGCGGCTGCGCCCCGGAGGCGGTCAGCCCTGCTCCTCGTCGTGCGTGCGCCCCGCCTCCCAGCCGTCGGAGTGCGGCTTGAGCGGCACGTCGGCCTGCTCCATCTCCAGCTCCAGCCCGGGGTCCATCCCCTGCCCAACGCGTGCCTGGCTGTTCATCGCCTGCGGCTGCTCGGCGACCGGCACGGCGTGCTTGCCGTAGGGGTCCTGGTTGTCGAGCTCGTCCTCCTCGTAGTGCGTGGGGTTCGGGTCGCCGACGCCCGTGCGCGCGCCCACGCGGGGCTGCGAGTGCGCGATGTCCTCGTCCTCGTACTGGGCGCGGTCGCTCTCCTCCAGCGCCACCTCGCGCAGGTGCTGCGAGTCGTCGGCGCCGGGGTCGGTCTCGTCGCCCTGCCGGCGCCGCCCCATCCCCACCTGCCGCCCCGTCCACTCTCCCGCCATGTGCCCCTCCCATCGCTCGGTTCCGGCCCGACGGCCGTCGTCTTCCACGTCCATCCGGTTCACCACCGTCTCCACTCCCTCCACGGTGCGCGCCGCCCGCACCGCCCGCTCTCCCTCCTCGGCCGAGCGCACCGAGCCGGAGAGCTCGATCACCCCCGCGCGGACGCACCCCACGTCGATCCCCCGCTCGGAGAGCACGGGGTCGCGCAGGAAGGCGTCGATCACCTCGTCCTCCAGCGCGGCGAGCGCGTCCTCGCCGCCGCCCACCGGTCCGCGGCCGCGCCCCCGCCCGAAGGTGCCCGCCACGTCCCGCGCGCGCGACCGGAGCCGCGCGCCCGCCTGCCGCACCGGCTCGGGCGCCGTGGGCACCCCGCGCGCGAAGAGCAGCCCCAGCGCGAGCCCGCCGGCCGCGCCGAGCGCGAACATCAGGGCGTCTCCGCCCCGGTCCTGGGTTTCGTCGTGATCCCTGCGTGAAGACCGCGCCATGCGCTCCCTTTCAACCGTATCGAAGGCCCGCCGCGACGGTTCGCAGCGGGCCTGAAGGGGTGCAAGTCGCGTTCCCGGCGGATGATGCGGGGTGCTACGGGGAGGTGCGGGTGGTGTCGCCGGCGCTCTCGCGGCGCCGGCGGCGCTCGGCGTCCACGCGCTCGCGGGTGGCGCGCGTGCGGTCGCGGAAGTTGCGGTCGCGGTCGCCCTGGTCGGCCTGGCGTTCGATCTCGGTGCGCTGCCGGGCGGCATTGCGCTCCGCGTCCTCGCGGTCGCGCCCGTTGTAGATGGGCGGGGCGATGCGGGTCGGGAGGCGCTGCCCGGCGATCACCGGCACCCCGCCCTCGCCGATCCCCCACTCGCGTCCGCTGCGGTCCTTCACCGTCCAGTTGCGCAGCCGCCGCTGGTGCGCGGCCTCGGCCGCGGCGGAGTCGTTGAGGGCGCCGAGCCGCGAGTTGAGGTGGTCCATGTAGCGCTCGTGCTCGCTCTTCTCGCGCTCCGGCACCGCCTGCGGCGTCACCACCAGCCGCCGGTCGCCGTACCCCGCCCCGAACCGCCCGCCGGCCGCGTCGCCCTCGATCGCGTCGCCGCCGCCGGCCGACGGGGCGCCCGCGCCGGGCGCCGCCGGAGCCGTTCCCGGCCCGCCCGGGCGCGGCGCGCCGCCCGCGGGC
>JBJMPM010000284.1:0-3621 GCA_045803205.1 Longimicrobiaceae bacterium | reverse complement strand
CCCCGCGTCTCTGCGTGATGCTGCCCTCAGCGGTGCCTCAGTCCCGGACGCAGCTGCACTTGCAGTTGTTCGGGTCGTGGCTGCAGTCGCAGCACGCGTGATACCCCGGGATGCAGAGGATCTGGCAGGTGGAGTTGCTGCAGTCCGTGCTCCCGCCGCCGGGGCATCCGGGCGGCGACCCGGCCGCCTTCGCCGCGCCGGCCGTGGGCGCACGCGTCCCGCAGCTCGCCAGGACGCGCTGCATCGTGGCCGCGGAGAGCCCTTCCGCCCCGACGCGCACCTCGCCCTTCCGCAGCGCCAGCCCGCGCCCCGTCCAGCGCTCGCCGACCGGCGTCGCGCCCAGGAACGAGGACGCTACCGGAGAGAGCGCCTCGCGCCCCGCGAGGGAGAGCCCCACCGCCGGGCTGCCGTCCGCCGGCGCGACGAGGATGTGCCCCTCGTCGTAGAGGACGCGCGCCCCGTCGTAGCGGCGCACGGCGTTCCCCGCGGGCGCGCCCGCGCGCTGGAGGACGAAGACGCGGTCCGCGATCCCGTCCGCGGCCTCGCCCTGCGTCCCGCCGTCCACCGCCACCACCACGTCCGCGCTGGCGGCGGAGCGCTGCACCACCACCACGCCGGTGCGTGCCTCCCGCCGTGGCATCACGGCGCCTCTTCCTCCGCCGCCCGGCCCGGCCGCCGCGTCCGCGCCGACCCACCCGGCGAGCCCCAGCGCGCCGAGCAAAAGAATGGCTGGTCTCCTCATGGCCTTCTCCTGTGGATAGGGTGCGAGGAAGGGAAAACAGCGGGATCGGGATGATGCAAGAATTCCGCCTGTTTTCACGCGAGGGCGCGATGTGGACGGTATTGCCGCGTGGTTCAGCGCCGGGCCGAGGACGCGCAACCACGGCCACCGTAGATCAAAGCGGCTCCGGCGAGATTCTCGCCGGGGCCGAAAAGCCTGCGTTCTGCCGAAGCGCTCCGCGGCCGCCTACGGCCGGAACCTCCAGATCCCGTCGCTGTTGCGCATCCGGGCGTCGTAGCCGCCGATCACCAGCGCGTCGCCGCTGCCGAGCAGCGCCGAGCTGGCGAAGGAGTAGCCGTCGCCCAGGTCGCCCCGCACGGCGCGGAAGACGTTCGCGCGCGGGTCGAACACCTCCGCCTGTCGGCCTCCGCCGGCGACGAGCACCCGCCCGTCGCGCAGGCGGACGGCGGTGTCGCGCACCTTGTAGCGGGGGATCCGCAGCGGCGCGGTCGGCGTGAACCGGTTGCGCGCCGGGTCGTACAGCTCGGCGCTCGTGTACCGCACCCGGTCGCGCGGGTCCGAGCCGCCGAAGACGAGCACCCGGCCGTCGGCCAGCGCCACGGCCTCGTGCTTGTGGCGGGCGACGCCGAGGTCCGGCCCCGCGCCGAACGAACGCCTAGCCGGGTCGTAGATCTCGGTCGACGCGTAGACCACGATGTTCTCCCGCCGGCCGCGGTGCCCGCCGGCGATCAGCACGCGCCCGTCGGGGAGCGGGATCGCGGTGTGCGACTCGCGCGCCGCGCGCATGGGCGAGGTGGGGGTGAAGCGCCCGGTGCGCGGGTCGTAGCTCTCGGCCGACGACAGGAAGCTCCAGCCGTCGCCCACGCCGCCCGTCATCAGGACGGTGCCGTCCGGGAGCAGCGTGGCCGTGTGGCCGCTGCGCCCCTCGTGCATCGCGCCGGTGGGCGCGACCCGGCCGGTGCGGGGATCGAAGAGCTCGGCGGAGCGCAGGTACTCGCCGGTGTAGCCGCCGGCGAGGAGCACGCGGCCGTCCGCCAGGCGCGTGGCCGTGTGGGCGGCGCGGGGGTCCGTCAGGTTCCCGGTGGCGACCACGCGGTTCGCCGCGGCGTCGAAGATCTCGAACCCGCGCACCGCGCCGCCGCCTTCGGTCATCCCGCCGGCGATCAGCACGCGGTCGCCCGCGAGGGTCGTCGCCGTCTGGGCGGCCCGCGCGAGCCGCATCCGGCCGACCAGCTCGATGCGGCCCTCGCCCGCCTGGGCGAGCGATGCCGCGGGCGTCCCGGCGCGCGGCGGCGCGACGGCAACGAAGGCCGCCGCGGCCATCCCCACGGTCAGCAGGCCGCCCCAAGCCAGACGATGCGTCGTCATCGCATCCTCCCCGCAATGCCGTTGGTGCCGGCCCGGACAGGTGTGCCGGGCAGACCAGCGGAATCGCTGCACGATAGAGGCCTGCCGCAGCGTCTCTGCGTCTCTGTGGCTGTGTGATACCGCTTTCCAGAAATTCGCCATGCATGAAAGACGTCATCCTGAGGCTGAGGACGGCCACGCAGAACTTGCGGCGTGCGAGGCAGCCGGCAGTCCGAAGGATCTATAGCCGCGGACGCGACAGGACCGGCCGTGTCGCTGCCGAAGTTATAGATCCTTTCGGTCGCCGCCTGGCTTTCCCGACGACGCGAGTTCCGCGCGGCGGCTCCCTCAGGATGACGTCTCTTCTTGCACGAGCAATCTCAAGAGGCAGTATGAGACGCTGTTGTCTCAGCCCAGCACCTGCAGGTGGTTGAGGAGCTCGCGGACGCCGGGGACGGAGCCCGCCGCTCGCCCCGCCGCCTCGCGCTCGGCGCGCGAGGTGACGGTGCCGCGCAGCATCACCGCGCCGGGGAAGGTCTCGACGCGGATCGCCCCCGGCACCGCGCAGCCGCCCAGGGCGCAGGCGATGCGCGCCTCCACCTCCTCCGCCGGCGGGGTCGGGCGGATGCTGAGGGCGTTCGTCACTCCCGCCACGCCGGGGATGCGCGCGACGTCGCGCTGCGCCGCCTCCGACTGGGCGCGGGAGTCGACCTCGCCCTCCAGCGTCACCCATCCCTCCGCTACCGTCGCCTGCACGTGGGCGTCCGGGACCCACAGGTCCCAGAGCAGCGCGCCGGCGACCTCCTCCGCCAGGCGCGCGTCGGCCGTGCCCTGCCGCCGTTCGGTGTCGGTTCTCATGGCGGGCCTCCCTTCGCGGGTGCGTGGTCCTGGATCTTCCCCGATGACCACCATGAATGCATCGCCGGAAGCCCGCGTTTGTCGGGGAGAGGCCGCGGCCGTGTCGGGGTGATACCGCTTTCCAGAACTGGCTATGCACAGGGACGTCATTCTGAGAGGCCTTGAGAAACCGCGTGGAACCCCGAAGACGTCATCCTGAGGCTGAGAGGGTGTTGCTGAACCCGTTCTTCGGACACCCCTGGGGGTGTCATCCTGAGGCCCGGCCACGTGGAATCAGCGTTCACCCCGATGGCGGCAGGGCCGTGAGGATCTGATCGCGGCCACGATGGAGCCGGCTGCGGAAGCTCGCGCGGAAGCCACGGCCTCACGTTCACTCGTCGATGCCACGCGGGAAAAGCCAGGCATCGAGGGGCGCCGGCGTGGACGCGCCGATCGTGCGGGCTTCCGCGGCGGGCTCCTGCGCATTCCCCGGCCAGATCCTCACGGCCCTGCCGTCTGCAGCGCTGACGCAAGGATGGTGTGGCCGGGCCTCAGGATGACACCCGTGGTGCCGCGGATTGTGTGCGCTCAGCAACACCCTTTCAGGATGACGTCGGGGAGGCGGATTCCGGACCGTTTCTCTTAAGAGGGTGTTGCTGAACCCGTTCTTCGGACCCCCCTGGGGTGTCATCCTG
>JBJMPM010000220.1:0-3997 GCA_045803205.1 Longimicrobiaceae bacterium | reverse complement strand
GAGGGCCAACGCACTTCCGCACTCCCGCACTCCCGCACCGCCGTCCTGGAGTTCCTGGGGCGGATGGACCAGCAGGTGAAGGTGCGCGGCTTCCGGGTGGAGCCGGGGGAGGTGGAGGAGGCGCTCAAGGCGCATCCCACCGTCGGCGACGCGGTGGTGGTGGCGCGCGCCGACGGCGGGGCCGAGAAGCGGCTGGTGGCCTACGTGGTGGCGAGCAACGGGGTGGCGCCCGACCCGGCGGCGCTCCGGGTGGCGCTGGAGGCGCGGCTCCCCACGCACCTGGTCCCCTCCGCCTTCGTGGCGCTGGACGCGATCCCGCTCACCCCCAACGGGAAGGTGGACCGCCGCGCCCTCCCCGCCCCCGAGGCCCCGGCGGAGGAGTACGCCGCGCCGCGCACCCCGGCCGAGGAGATGCTGGCCGGGATCTTCGCCGCGCTGCTGGGGGTGGAGCGCGTCGGCGCGGAGGACGACTTCTTCCGGCTGGGCGGCCACTCGCTCCTGGCCACGCAGCTGGTCTCGCGCATCCGCCGCGCCTTCGGGGCGGAGCTGGCGCTCCCCGCGGTGTTCGAGGCGCCCACGCCGCGCCGGCTGGCCGCGCGGCTCGCGGGGTCCGCCGCCGGCGCGCCGGAGCCGCTGCCGCCGCTGATGCCCGTCCCGCGCGGCGGGGCGCTCCCGCTCTCGTTCGCGCAGGAGCGGGTCTGGTTCCTGGAGCGGCTGCTCCCGGGGCGCGGCCTGGACAACATGCCGGTGCGCCACCGCCTGGACGGGCCGGTGGACGCGGAGGCGCTCCGCCGCGCGCTGGCGGCGGTGGTCGCCCGGCACGAGGCGCTGCGGGCGCGCTACCGGGAGGTGGACGGCGCGCCGCTGCAGGAGGTGATGCCCCCGTGGCCCATCGACCTCCCCGTCGTTGACGTGGCCGACGACGCCGAGGCGGAGGCGTGGCTGGCGGAAGAGGCGTGGCGCCCCTTCGACCTGGAGCGCGGGCCGCTGGTGCGCGCGGCGCTGCTGCGGCGCTCGGAGCGCGAGCACGTGCTGGCGCTCAACGTCCACCACAGCGCGGGCGACGGGTGGAGCTGGGGGCTGCTGCTGCGCGACCTCTCCGCCGCCTACGCGGCCGCGCTGCGGGGCGAGGACCCCGCACTCCCGCCGCTGGCGGTGCAGTACGCGGACTTCGCGGCGTGGCAGCGGGGATGGCTGGCGGGCGAGCGGGTAGAGGCGCAGCTCGCGTACTGGCGCGATGCGCTGGCGGGCGCCCCCGCGCTGCTGGAGCTGCCGACGGACCGGCCGCGCCCGCCGCTCCCGGCCAACCGCGGCGCCTTCCTCCCCTTCTCCCTCTCCGCCGGGCTGACGAAGCGGGTGCACGCGCTGGCCGCGCGCGAGGGCGCCACCCTGTTCATGACGCTGCTGGCGGCGTTCCAGGCGCTGCTGGCGCGCTGGTCGGGGGAGCGCGACGTGGTGGTGGGCACGCCCATCGCCGGGCGGCACCACGGCGAGGCGGAGGAGATCGCCGGCTTCTTCGTGAACACCCTCCCGCTGCGGGCGCGGCTGGAGGAGGACCCCACCTTCCGGGCGCTGCTGGCGCAGGTGCGGCGCACCACGCTGGCCGCCTACGCGCACCAGGACCTCCCCTTCGAGCGGATGGTGGAGGAGCTCCGGGTGGAGCGGAGCCTGAGCCATGGGCCCGTGTTCCAGGTCGTCTTCGGGCTGCAGAACCTCCCCCCCGCGGCGCTGCGGCTGGAGGGCACCGCCGCCCAGGAGCTGGAGGTGAGCCCGCGCGCCGCCAAGTTCGACCTCTCGGTGGAGCTGCGCGAGGGCGAAGGCCGCGTGGGCGGGGGAATCGAGTACGACGCCGACCTCTTCGACGCGGCCACGGTGGAGCGGCTGGCCGCGCACTTCCGCCTCCTCCTCGAAGCCGTCTGCGCGGACCCGGAGGCGCACCCGCTGCACGCCGACCTCCTCACCGAGGCGGACCGCGAGCGGCTGGAGGGGTGGATCCGGGGAGAGACGCCCGCCGCCGGGCGCTTCGTCGCGCTCCCGCACGCCTTCGCCGCGCGGGCTGCCGCGCAGCCGGAGGCCACGGCCATCCGCTTCCGGGGCGCCACGACCACCTGCCGTGAGCTGGACGCCCGGGCGAGCCAGGTCGCGCGGTGGCTGCGGGCGCGGGGCGCGGGGACCGAGGCGCGGGTGGGCGTCTGCCTGCCGCGCTCCCCCGACGCGGTGGCGGCCATGCTGGGGGTGATGAAGGCGGGCGCGGCCTACATCCCCCTCGACCCCGCCCACCCCGCCGGCCGCCTGGCCGTGGTGCTGGCGGACGCGGGGGCGGTGGCCGTGGTGACCACGCCCGAGCTCGCGGAGCGCCTCCCGGCCGGTCTCCCCGCGCTGGTACTCGACGCGGAGACGGCGGAGGCCGCGGAGGCCGGGGATGTCACGGACTCCATCGACCCCGCCTCGCTGGCCTGCGTCCTCTACACCTCCGGGTCCACGGTCACGCCCAAGGGGGTGATGATCGAGCACGGCGCCGTGGCCAACCTGCTGGCGTGGCTCGACCGGGTGTATCCCGCGCGGGAGCGGACGGTGGTGCTGGGGTCCACCTCCTTCTCCTTCGACGTCTCGGTGGCCGAGGTCTTCGGGACGCTCTGCGCGGGCGGGTCGCTGGTGATGGTGGAGAACGCCATCGAGCTGGCGGAGGTGCCGGCGGCGGAGGGGGTGCGCTCGGCGTGCATGGTGCCCACGGCGGCGGCCGAGCTGCTGCGGATGGGCGCGCTGCCGCCCACGCTGGAGGCGCTGAACCTGGGCGGCGAGGCGGTCACCGCCGCGCTCGCCGAGGCGCTGCTGGCGACCGGGACGGTGCGCACCATCCGCAACTTCTACGGCCCCACCGAGACCACCGTCTACGCCACCTGGAGCGAGGCGCGGCCGGGGGACCCGCGCCCGCCGATCGGGCGGCCGGTGTCGGGGGCGCGGGCGTACGTGCTGGACCCGTGGCTGCGCCCGGTGCCCCCCGGGCTTCCCGGCGAGCTCTACCTGGCCGGCGCGGGGGTGGCGCGCGGCTACGCGGGGCGCCCCGGGCTCACCGCCGGGCGCTTCGTTCCCGACCCCTTCGCGGACGACCCGGGCGAGCGGATGTACCGCACCGGCGACGGCGCGCGCTGGAGGGCCGACGGCGCGCTGGAGTACCTGGGCCGGCTGGACGCGCAGGTGAAGCTGCGCGGCTTCCGCATCGAGCCGGGGGAGATCGAGAGCGCGCTGCGGGCCCACCCCGCGGTGAGCGAGGCGGTGGCCGTGGTGCGCCACGACACGGGCGACGCGCGGCTGGTCGCCTACCTGGTGCTGGCCGAGGGCGCCGCCGTGCCGCAGGCGGCGGAGCTGCGCGCGCACCTGCGCGAGCGCCTCCCCGACTACATGGTCCCGGGCGCCTTCGTGCCGCTGGACGCGCTCCCGCTCACCGGCACCGGCAAGGTGGACCGCCGCGCCCTCCCCGCCCCGGCTCCGGCCGCCGCCGTGGAGCCCGCGCACGCCCCGACGCCCACGGAGCTCGCGCTGGCGGAGGTGTGGCGCGAGCTGCTGGGCGTGCCGCGGGTGAGCGGCGGCGACTCGTTCTTCGCCCTGGGCGGGCACTCGCTCCTGGCCATGCGCATGCTGGCGGCGGTGCACGAGCGCCTGGGCGTGGCGCTGCCGCTGCGCGAGGTCTTCGACTTCCCGCGGCTGGCCGACCTCGCCGCCCGCGTCGACCGCCTCCGCGACCGCTCGCTCGACGACCTCCTCGAAGCGCTGGGGATGTCGGAGGAGGAGGCGTGGGCGATGGTGGAGGGAAGTGCCTAGTGCCTAGTGCCTGGTGCTAAGTGCTAAGTGCTAAGTGCTAAGTGCTGGGTGCTGAGTGCTGAGTGCTGAGTGCTGAGGTGGCGACGAGGCTCGAAAGCGACAGGCCGGATGTGGTGTGGGACTATGCGAGTAAACTCGCCGCTACAACGGCACACTGTCCGCCTTCGCGGACATC
>JBJMPM010000190.1:0-2756 GCA_045803205.1 Longimicrobiaceae bacterium | reverse complement strand
ACTGGGCCGCGCTCCCCGACGCGGAACGCGAGGCGCGCTGGTCCGGCGTGCTCGACGACGACCGCGCGGAAGGGTGGGAGCTGCGCAAGGCGCCGCTGGTGCGGCTGGCCCTGTCGCGCATGGGCGAGCGCGAGTGGCGGTTCCTCCTCTCCTCGCACCACCTGCTCATGGACGGGTGGTCGATGGGCCTCGTGTTCGCCGACTTCGCGGCGGCGTACGACGCGGCGCGCGCCGGGCGCGAGATCGTGCTCCCGCGGCGGCCGGCGTTCCGCGACTACGTGGCCTGGATGGGGGCGAGGGAGGAGGGCGCGGACGAGGCGTTCTGGCGCGCGCGGCTGGGCTCCCTGGACGAGCCCACCCCGCTCCCGCTGGACCGCGCCCCCGCGCGCGCCGGCCGCCCCGCCGAGGAGCACGGCCAGGAGACGCTGCCGATCCCCGCCGAAGCCGTCGCCGCGCTGGCCGAGGCCGCGCGCCGGCACCGGACCACGGCGAGCACGCTGCTGCAGGCGGCGTGGGCGGTGGTGCTGGCCCGCTACACCGGGCGCGGCGAGGTGGTGTTCGGCACCACCGTCTCCGGGCGGCCGCCGGAGGTGGCGGGGATCGAGGAGATGGTGGGGCTGTTCATCAACACCGTCCCCGTGCTCGTCCGCGTTCCCGCCGAGGCGCCGCTGGCGGAGTGGCTGCGCGCGCTGCAGGGCGAGCAGGCCGAGGCGCGCGACCACGAGCTCGCCGCGCTGGCGAAGGTGCGCGCCTGGAGCGGCCTCCCGGCCGAGGCGCCGCTCTTCGAGACCCTCTTCGTCTACGAGAACTTCCCCGTGGGGGGCGGAGAACCGGCGGAGGAGCCGCCCTTCGTGGTGACCTCGGCGCGCGCGGCGGAGCGCACCAACTACGCGCTCTCGCTGGTGGTCGCGCCCGCGGCCGGCGGGATGCGCGCCACCGCCACCTGGGACGCGCGCCGCCTGGACCCGGCACGCGTCCGCACCCTGCTGGCCGGCCTCCTCCGCGTGCTGGAGCAGATCGTCTCCGGGGCCGCCCCCACCACCGGCGCGCTGGATCCGATGAGCCCGGAGGAGCGCGAGGCCGTGCTGGTGGAGTGGAACCGCACCGCCGTCCCCTATCCCTCCGACGCGTCCATCCACCGGCTCTTCGCGGAGCAGGCGGCGCGCACCCCGGCGGCGGTCGCCGTCACCCAGGGCGAAGCGTCGCTCCGCTACGCGGAGCTCGACGCGGCCGCCAACCGCCTGGCGAACCACCTGGTCCGGCTCGGCGTGGGCCCGGAGTCGCGCGTGGGGATCTGCCTGGAACGCAGGGTGGAGACGATCGTCGCCCTGCTCGCCACGCTGAAGGCGGGCGGCGCGTACGTTCCCCTCGACCCCGCGTATCCGCGCGAGCGGCTGGCGTTCATGCTGGCGGACGCGGGGGTGGAGGTGCTGCTGACGCGCGAGGGGCTGCGCGCGGCGCTCCCGGCCGCCGAGGGCGTCGCCGTGGTCTGCGTCGACCGGGACGCCGGGCGCATCGCCGCGGAGCCGGCCGGCGACCCGCGGGTGGAGACGGGCCCGCGCGGGATGGCGTACGTCCTCTACACCTCCGGGAGCACCGGAACGCCCAAGGGGGTGGCGGCGGAGCACCGCGGCGTGGTGCGCCTGGTCCGCGGCGCCGACTACGCGTCGTTCGGCCCCGGCGAGGTGATGCTGCAGGTTTCGCCGGTGACGTTCGACGTCAGCACGCTGGAGATCTGGGGCTCGCTGCTGAACGGCGGCCGCCTGGTGATCCCGGAGCCGGCGAACCCCTCGCTCGAGGAGCTGGGCCGGGAGATGGTCCGCCACGGGGTGACCATGCTCTGGCTGACCGCCGGGCTCTTCCAGGTGATGGTGCAGGAGCGGCTGGAGGACCTGGCCGGCGTGCGCCAGCTCATGGCCGGCGGCGACGTGCTTCCCGTGGACGCGGTCGCGAAGGTGCGCGCGCGCTTCCCCGCGCTGCGGCTGGTCAACGGCTACGGGCCCACCGAGAACGTCACCTTCACCTCCTGCCACGCCATCGGCGGCGACTGGGACGGCGGCCCGGTCCCCATCGGCACGCCGGTCTCCAACTCCCGCGTGTACGTGCTCGACGCGGCCCTGCGGCCGGTGCCGGCGGGCGCCCCCGGCGAGCTGTACGCGGGCGGCGACGGGGTGGCGCGCGGCTACGTGGGGCGCCCGGGGCTCACCGCGGAGCGCTTCGTTCCGGATCCGTTCTCCGGCGTTCCGGGCGCGCGCCTGTACCGCACGGGGGACCGGGTGCGGTGGCGCGCCGGGACGGAGAGTGCGGTCCTGGAGTTCCTCGGCCGCGTGGACTTCCAGGTGAAGGTGCGCGGCTTCCGCATCGAGCCGGGGGAGATCGAGGCCGCGCTCGCGGCCCACCCCGCGGTGCGCGAGGCCGTGGTGCAGGCGCGCGGCGAGGGGGCCGAGCGGCGCCTGGTCGCCTGGGTGGTGGCGGACGGCGGGGTGGGCGCGGCCGCGCTGCGGGCGCACCTCTCCGGGCGGCTGCCGGAGTACATGGTGCCCGCCGCGTGGGCCTTCCTCGACGCGCTCCCGCTCACCCGCAACGGCAAGGTCGACCGCCACGCCCTGCGCGAGCCCGCCGGAGAGGGGGGCGGGGGCGAGGCACGGGCGCTGGAGACGCCCACGCAGGAGCTGCTGGCGGAGGTGTGGCGCGAGGTGTTGGGGGTGGAGCGCGTCGGCCCGGCGGACGCCTTCTTCGAGCTGGGCGGCCACTCG
>JBJMPM010000122.1:0-44568 GCA_045803205.1 Longimicrobiaceae bacterium | reverse complement strand
TTCGTCCAGCAGGTCAAACTGCAATCTCTCACAGAGGTCACTGAGGTCACGGAGGAACAGCAGTGCTTTCCTCTGTGACCTCCGTGACCTCTGTGAGAGCCATTTCTGTTTCAGCGATCGAAGAATGCACAACCGAATGGGGAAGGTGGTATCATATCACGTTCGGCGGCGGTCGCGCGTCCTCTCGCGAGCCGCTCTTCCACTGGTCTCGCGAAGGAGCCCCGCATGCGTGCCGTGGTCCCTTCTCGCCATCGCTCTGATCGCCGCTGAAGACATGGAACCTCGCGCGAAGACGCAGGGCCGTGGAGAGGCGCGATGGAGCTCTCCGTGGCTCCGCGTCTCTGCGTGAAACGACGCTGTTCCGGCAGTCAGTCGCCGCCCTGGCGCGTCTCGACGCAGTGCTCGCCGAACGACCGCCCCAGCGCCGCCACCTCGCGCTCCAGCCGGGGGATGATGCGGCGCGCCGTCCGCCCGGTGACGCGGTCCGACAGCCGGCTCATGAAGAGCTGCCGCACCGCCGCGAGCGGCCCCAGCGACTTCGGCACGAACACCTTCCGCCGCCGGCGCTCGATGCCCTCCACGAACGCCGCCGCGCATTCCCGCACCGTGGTGTACGAGCCGAACGGGCCGGGGAGGGTGCGCAGCAGGGCGTTGAAGCTCTGCAGATCGCGCTTCGTGTCGCGCACCATGTCGGTATCGATCCAGGCCGGGTGCGCGATGCCGACGCCGACGCCCTTGTGCGCCACCTCCAGCCGCAGCGCGTTCCCGAAGAACTCGACCCCGCTCTTCGACGCCGCGTAGGCCGAGAGCCCCGGCAGCGCCGCCAGCGCCGCGGCCGACGACACCAGCAGGTAGTAGCCCTTCCGCTCGGTGACGTGCGGCAGCGTGGTCTTCACCGTCCGCACCACGCCGGTCAGGTTCACCTCGATCACGCGCGCGAGCACCTCGATCGGCGCGGTGGCCACGCTGCCGTAGCTCGCGATCCCCGCGTTCGCCACCACCACGTCGATCCCGCCGAGCGCCTCCACCGTCCCCGCGACCGCGCGGTCGAGCGCCGCCTGGTCGGTCACGTCGCACGCGAACCAGGCGTGCCCGGCGCCGAGCTCGCCCGCGAGCGCCGCCAGCCGCTCCGGCTCCATCCCCACCAGCGACAGCCGCGCCCCGCGCGCCGCGAGCTGCCGCGCCGTCTCCTCCCCGATCCCCCGCGCGGGCCCGGTGATCAGCACCACCTTTCCGGAGATGGGATCAGCCATCGCTCCACCTTTCGGTCGACGCCCAACCACTCTGACGGTCACGCTCCACGAGCGAGTGAGCGACGGGTCCTCTCGTTCAGGGCGAACTTGCGTTTGTAGATCTGCTGGTCCCCCGGTGCTTTCTGCACATACACGCCCATCACGGCCACAGCCTGCGATACCCCGTCGTCCGATCCGAGCTGCTGGCTCAGTCGCCGCAAGTGACGCCGGAACTCGTTGGCAGCCCGCTCGATGAGCGTCTCTTCGAGGATATCCGTCATCTCGAACTGACTCAGGAACTCCTCCCGGTCGAGTCCCAGCAGATCCAGCAAGGTCCGCAGCCGATCGATCCGGATGGATTGCACGTTCGGCGAGCCCTGCAACCACTTGTTGAAGCTCGTCGCCGTCCAACCGATGTCTTTGGCGATAGTCCGCTGGCGGCCCGCCGGGATGGCGGCCCGAATGACTTCTCTCTGCTGGTCTGAGAGCCGCAACCGATCCTTCATTGCATGTTTCTGAGGATATCACTAAAAGTGAAACTGGCTTGCCGGTGAGCAGAGCTGCAAACAGTAGCGAAAATCGCAAACAAATACAAGTTTCTCGTAAGACCGTTATTGCATCTATGTGTATATGCAATTATAGTATGCAACGCCCCTGTCGTGCGGTGCGCGATCGCCCGCGCGCAGGCAGCGCTCCTCCGGGGGTTTCGGACCTGCCCCTGCACCGCTACTCTAAGGGCTTTCCCGAAAGGGAGAGCGGAGACGCCGGGTGAGCATCTCTACGCTACTTCCCAAGCAGCCGCGGAGCGCGGTGGCCAGCCGTTTGGCACCCCTGGCCGCCCCGGCTTCGCGCCGGACGAGTATACCTATGAACGAGCGGCTGATCGTCGCGCTCGACCTCGACAGCGAACCCCGCATGCGGGAGCTGGTGGACGAACTTGGCGACCTGGTCGACTTCTACAAGCTCGGCTACCGGGCGATCTTCACGCGCGGGCTGGAGTTCGTGAAGTACCTCATCGAGGAGCGAGGGAAGAAGGTCTTCCTGGACCTGAAGTTCTTCGACGTCCCGGAAACGACCGGCGAGAACATCAAGCGGATCGCCGACCTGGGTGTCTCGTTCGCAACCGTCCACGGCAACAGCGACAACATCGCCGAAGCCAAGAAGCGCTCGGCGGGAACTGATCTCAAGATCCTGGCGGTCACGATCCTCACCAGCCTCAGCCGCAAAGACGTGAACGCGCTTTACGGAATCGACGAGCCGGTCGACGAGACCGTGGTGAAGATGGCCAGGTACCTGTTGCAGAGCGGCTGTGACGGGGTCATCGCCTCGGCGCAGGAGGCAAAGCGCCTGAAGAACGAAGTGGAGGGGGTGCTTATCGTCACGCCGGGCATCCGTGACGGCATGGACAGCACCGACGATCATCAGCGTATCGGAACCTCGCGCCAAGCCGTCGCGGACGGCGCCGACTACATCGTCGTGGGCAGGCCCATCTACACTGCGGCGGACCCGAGGGCGGCGGCGCTGCGGTACCTCGAAGGCATCCGCGCCGGCTTGGCGGACCGCGAGTAGCGCCGCCCTTTCCAGGACGCGAGCGGCCCGGATCTCCGGATCCGGGCCGCTCGTGTGCTACGTGGCTGGACCGATCCCGAAAACCGCGTCAGCACACGGTGATCTGCCGCATCATGCCGCGCACGAAGTGCAGCTGTCGTCCAGCAGCGCCCTCCAGTCCTCCGCCACCCGCACCATCGCCGCGCGCGCGCCAGGGGACGCGCCGGTCATGTGCAGGAACCCGTGCCCATGCCCGGGGATGCGCGTGAGCCGCGCCGTCGTCCCCGCGGCCGCGAGCGCCTCGTGGTACGCTTCCGCCTCGTCGCGAAGGATGTCGAACCCGGCGGTCACCACCAGCGCCGGCGCGAGGCCGGAAAGGTCCGCCGCCCGCAGCGGCGACACGCGCGGATCCTCGCCCGTCACCCCCGTCCCCTCCAGGTAGTGGCGCGCGAAGGCGTCGCGGTCGCCCTGGCTCAGGAAGAAGCCCTCGCTGAAGCGCGACTGAGACGACCGCGCCGTCTCCGAGTCGGTTGGGGGATAGATGAGGAGCTGCGCGAACGGCGGCCGGTCGCGCGCGGTGAGCTGCGCCGCGACCGCCGCCAGGTTCCCCCCGGCGCTGTCCCCGCCGAGGGCGACGCGCGCCGGGTCCGCCCCGAGCTCCGCCGCGTGCGCCTGCGCCCACCGCAGCGCCGCGAGCGTATCGTCGAGCGCGGCGGGGAACGGGTGCTCGGGAGAGAGGCGATAGTCGACGCTCAGCACGTGCACCTCGCCGTGGCGGGAGAGGATGCGGCACGCCTCGTCGTGCGTCTCCAGGTCGCCGATCACGTAGCCGCCGCCGTGCAGGTAGACGGTGAGCGGCCGCGGCCCCCGCGCGTCCGGCGCGTAGTGGCGCACGCGCAGGAGCCCGCCGGGGCCGGGGATGTCGAAGCCGCGCACGCGGCCGACCGGCGTCACCGGGCCGCGGAAGAGCACCGACTCGCGGTGGAAGATCGCGCGCGCCTTCTCCGGGGTGGGCTCGCACAGGCCGCCTCGCCCGCGCCGGCGCCGCAGCGCGCGCACGAGCTGCACGTGCGGGTCGAGCGTCTGGCCGTCGACGGTGACCGGCGGCTCGCCGGAGAGCCGCACCTGCACGCGCGGCGGAAGGCGGACGAGCACCCGCGCGATCCACCGCTCCACGCGGTCGGCGAGGCTCAAGCGGCCGGGAGAATGCGGCACCGCCCCCTACGCTCCCATGGCCGCCGGCACCGCCGCGGGGCCGATCGTCACGTACTCCGCCGGGTCCAGCCGGGCGACGCGGCGGCGGAAGCGCCAGGTGAAGTCGGGCCAGAGCGACGAGTTGCGCCCGGTGCGGTCCAGGTACCAGCTCGCGCACCCGCCCGAGGTCCACACCGTCCCCTCCATCCGCCGGTCGATCGCGGCGACGAACGCCTCCTGCGCCTCCTCGCGCGGCTCCAGCGCCGCCGCGCCGGTCGCGCGCAGGTGGCGCAGCGCCGCCAGCAGGTGCTCGATCTGCGCCTCGATGATGTAGACCACCGAGGTGTGCCCCGTCCCGGTGTTGGGCCCCATCAGCATGAAGAAGTTGGGAAAGCCGGCCACGGTGGTCCCCACGTGCGCCTTGGGGCTCCCCGCCCACGCCTCGGCCAGCGAGCGCCCGCCGCGCCCCCGGATGTGCGGCGCCAGCGGCGGGTCCGTCGGCACGAAGCCGGTGCCGAAGACGATCGCGTCCACCTCGCGCTCCACCCCGTCGGCCGAGACGACGGAGTGGGCGCGCACCCCGGCGATCCCCTCCGTCACCACCTCCACGTTCGGCTGCGCCAGCGCGGGGAGGTAGTCGTTGGAGAGGAGGATGCGCTTGCAGCCGATCCGCCAGCTCGGGGTCAGCTTCGCCCGCAGCGCGGGATCGGCGATGCTCTTCTCCAGGTGCCGCCGGGCGACGGCCTCGGCCAGCCGCATCACCCCCGGCCGGCGGAAGCCGAGGACGAACGCCTCGCGGGAGAGGTAGATGGCCCCGCGCACCGCCCGCTGCAGCGCGGGAAAGCGGCGGTAGAGGCGGTGCTTCCGCGGCCCCAGCACCCGCTGCTGGCGCGGGATGATCCACGGCGGCGTGCGCTGGAAGAGGTACAGGCGCTCCACCCGCGGCTGGATGGCGGGGACGAACTGGATGGCCGACGCGCCGGTCCCCACCACCGCCACCCGCTTCCCCGCCAGGTCGAACGAGTGGTCCCACCGCGCCGAGTGGAAGGCGCGCCCCTGGAACCGGTCCAGCCCCGGCAGCTCCGGCACCAGCGGGTCGCTGAGCGCGCCGGACGCCATCACCAGCACCTGCGCGGTGAAGGGGCCCCGCGAGGTGTCTATGCGCCAGAGGCTCGCCTCGCCGTCCCATTCGGCGCCGCGCACCTCGTGGCCGAAGCGCACGTGGGGGAGCACGCCGAAGTCCCCGGCGCAGCGCTCCAGGTACGCCTGGATCTCCGGCTGCGGCGAGAAGCTGCGGGTCCATTCAGGGTTGGGCGCGAACGAGAAGGAGTACAGGTGCGACTGCACGTCGCACTCGCACCCCGGGTAGGTGTTGTCGCGCCAGGTCCCGCCGACCGCTTCCGCGCGCTCCAGCAGCACGAAGTCGTCGATCCCCTCCTGCATCAGCCGGATCGCCGTCCCGATCCCGCCGAAGCCGCTCCCGATCACCGCGACCCGCGCGTGCTCCCCGCCGAAAGGCTCCACTCGTCCCTCTCCAGTCGATGGCGTTTCATCAACCTACCCGCCCCGCCGCCCGGCGTGAAGGTGCAGCCCGGCGCCTCCGTCGGCACCTGTCACGCGCTCCGGAGATCGGGCGTTCTCGTGCGGACGAACGGACCGGGAACCCTGGCGCAGGAGGTGATGGGATGAAGAGATCGTTGAGCGCCGCGTGCGTGGCGCTGCTCGCCGGGTGCAACGGGATCAGCGGCATCTGCACACTGGTCGGCTGCGACAGCTTCCTCCTGGTGCGGCTCGCGCAGACACCGACGGGGCCGTACCGCATCGAGGTGTTCTCGCGCGACGACGCCCCCCGCTACGTGTTCGACTGCGCGAACCCGGCTACCTGCGACGAGGCGCGTTTCCTGGACTACACGCCGGATCGGGTGACCATCCGGGTGACCACCGCTGCCGGCACGAGCGAGCAGACCGTCGAGCCGACGTACGACGTCGACCGCCCCAACGGCCCCAACTGCGAGCCCACCTGCAAGGCGGCCGTCGTAACCGTGCCGCTGCCGGGCTGAGCGCAATCCTTCAGGACGAGACCCTGCAGAACGCGGAAAGGCCGCCCCGGAAGGGCGGCCTTTTCGCGCAGTGACGGAGCGGGGGCCCGGCTCAGGAGTTCGCGCCCATCCGGACGACGTTCTCCGCGGCGGGACCCTTGGGGCCCTCCACGATGTCGAACTCCACGGCTTCGCCCTCGGTGAGGGTCTTGAAGCCTTCCTGCTTGATGGCGGAGAAGTGCACGAACAGATCCCTGCCACCCTCGTGTTCAATGAAGCCGAACCCCTTGGCGTCGTTGAACCACTTCACCTTGCCGGTCGAGCGGGCCATCTCCTACTCCTGCTGCTACGTGAGCTGATGAGGCGTCGGTGCGGCACCTTCCGCACGTTCGACGTTCCGCGGGTCGCGCCGCACGCGGCGCGTTCGTGCCGCCCCCCGCGGGGCGGAGTGGTCGTGTCTCGTCGGGTGGAGCCTCAGCGCGCCAGTCCGCGCACGCACACGTGGCCCAGCCCCCGGGCCGTGACGGCGCGGGACGGGGAGGGACGTGTGGCTGTGTGCGCGGAGAACAAGGTCTGGAGCGGGAACGGAGCCGATCTTCTGCGAACCGGGGGGCCAGCCAGCGGGAGATCCTGAAGAGTGGAGCCGCGCGGGCTCCGGGACCACCGACGGGAGAGATCCGTCTGGAATGGACCCGTTTATAATCCCCCGTCCAGTCAATGTCAAGGATTTCGTCGCCCGCAGGCCGTTTTTTGCGTGTAAATTTTCCGTTGCAACGACAGAATGCCGCCCAGGCTATTGGATCACGGCACCACCTCGAACGCCTCTCCCAGCCGTTGGCGGTACACGTAGAAGTGTCGGTCGACCGTGAAGACCCGCCTCTCCCGCAGCGTCTCCGCCGCCGCTACGATGGACGCATCCGCCAGATCCATCGGCGTGTCCGCGTAGTCGCGCATCAGCACACGCATCCGCTGCCACTCGGCATCCGTCGGCGTGTGCAGGCGAAGCCGTTCCTTCGCAACCAGATCCCAGAGTGCGTCCTGAGCACGCCAGCCGAATGCGCGTTCCAAGAGATGCATTGCTTCCGCGAGACAGACCCAGGTCGTCAGCAGCCGGCGGTCGGGAAAGGAACCAAGAGCGGCGATACAGCGCGCGTGGTGCGCGTCGTTCTTGTCGACGAGCGCCACCAGCGGGCCCGCGTCGCACAACGTCATCGCTGACGTGCCCTGTGCTTCTCCAGCACACCTTCTCCGTAGATCTCGCTCACACGCTCTGAAAGATCTCCACAGCCGCTCGAGAACATGCCGATATAGTCACCGAACTCATCCGCAAGCGTGTGCGGTGCCTCTTCGCACCGCGGCTCCGGCTCAGGCGCGGGTTGCGGTAGTTTCGCGGCGATCCACTCAGCGGGCGTGGTGCCGGAGGCGGACGCAGTCGCTTCAAGCGCCGCGTACACGGAATCAGAGAGTTCGACCGATTTGCTCATCGCAGAATCTCTCAGCGTCACTGACCGCCTTCAGAGTTGACCGACCCGATGCTTTTCAACCATCCCTTCCCCGAACAACTCGCTCGCACGCGCAGCCAGATCAGTACGATCGAGCGACACCAGCCCGAGATATCCCTCGAACCGCTCCGCCAGCGTACGCGGCGCCTCCCCCTCGCACTCTGCCCTCGGTTCGGGTACGGATTGCGACAACTGTGCAGCGATCCACTCGGCGGGCGTGGTGCCAGAGGCAGACGCGGCCGCTTCAAGCGCCGCGTAGACCGAATCGGGGAGATCGATGGATCGGCTCATTGGGGTATCCTCCTGCCCCAAATCTAACAAACCGCACGTTCAGAGTCTACAAGCGTACGTGGCCGCTTTCACCTGCGTTGTCCCACTCGCAAAGAGAAGTGATCAAACGATTTACGGCGCGACTCCAATCCATCAGGCCACTGCAAGGAGGCACGGATGCGCGCCGGTGGCCGGATAGGCGCGGCGCCCTCTCTCTGTGGCTCTGCGTCTCTGCGTGAGACGAATCCGTAGCTGAGCCCCGGGCTAGTCGGCAGACGGCGTGAGCTCGGGCTGGACCGTGCTGGGGCGAGGCGGGAGTGGGCGGGTGTCGAGCGTCCAGCGGAAGGCGCCCTCGCGCTCGATGCGCTCGCGGCGGGTGAGGCCGCGGTAGCCGCAGGGAGGCTTCCGCAGCCTGCGGGCGAGCGCGATTCCCAGCCAGCCGAGCGGCAGGTAGAAGAAGAGGATGTCCCAGTCGCGCAGGAAGGCGTGCAGCGCGTTGCGGGCGGGCGGGCGGCGGCGGTCGCGGTCGTGGCGCAGGTAGGCCCAGGGCCAGCCGAGCGGCGTGCGGCTCCAGATGCGCCCCTTCAGCTTCTTCATCGCCCGGAACAGCCCGCGCACGTCGTACGGCTTCGTGCCGTGCTCGGCCACCGCCGCGTCCAGCCGCTCCTGCGCGATGCGCCGCACTCGCTCGGCCACGCGCAGCACCGCCTCGCGCTCGGGGTGCTCCAGGTCGGTCTCCCCCTCCTCCCGCAGCAGCGCGCGCACGTCGACGGGTTCGCCGACGACGAACACCATCCGGCAGGGGAAGGCCAGGTAGAACACGAAGGGAAAGAGCGCCGCCACGAAGACGGTGGGAACGGGAAAGAAGGGGAGCCCCACGGACTTCCGGAAGAGCGCGTTCAGCCACTCGAAGGTCACGCTGGTGGGGTTCACCCACTCCGCGTTCACCACCGACACGGGGTAGACGGGCGCCCGGTGCTTGGCCGCCAGCGCCACGAAGGAGCTGTGGAAGTGCTGGAGCTGGTAGCGCCTCAGGAAGCCCTTCCCGATCCCCGGCACCCCCTCGGGATAGTAGATGACCTTGTCGCCGCGCTCCAGCAGGCGGTCGTAGTTGCCGAAGGTCATGTCCACCCCGCCGCCCCGCCGCCAGAAGTTGTCGAGGCCGTACAGGCGCATCCACCACACCGCGGCGAGCTGCGGGGTGTAGACCGAGCGGCACTTCGCCGCCTTGCTCTTCCCCGAATGGCGCCAGAGCAGGCCGTCGAGCACCATCGCGTCGTGGGGGAAGGCGTTGCCGCTGTGGTTGGGGGCGATGATCAGCGGGCCCCTGGGCGGGATCTTCTCCGCCCCGATCACCTCGGCGCGGAACCAGTGGTCCACCACCTCGCCGAAGACGCCGTCGTACACCGACTCGATGAATTCCCAGTCGATGGGGTCGTGCGGGACGGGCTCCGGCGGGAGCTCGGGGACCTCGTGGACCGCCGGGATCTCGTGCTGCTCCGAGTCGAAGCGCTCCCAGAGCTGCTCCAGGTCCTCCGCACCGAGGGTGATGTCGATGCGGAAGGGCGGCCCGGCGGCGGGCCTGGTCATCTCCCGAACGCGGCCAGGAGAACGGCGAGCAGGAACATCGCCCCCGAGAACCAGGGCGACGCGTGCTGGATCACCGAGAGCACCCCGCCCACGATGCAGGCCGCGGCCAGGATGCTCCCCTTGATCCCCTGCAGCGGGTTGGCCGGCGAGCGGTTGTTCAGGTGCTCGTCGGCGAAGCGGAAGCCGGAGGAGAGGAGCTGCGGCAGGCGCAGGGCCAGGTCCACCAGCTCCGGGCTCCCGCGCAGGATCTGCCGCATCAGCAGCCGTGGGTCGAACTGCTGCTGGAAGATCTTCGTGACGTGCTTCTGCGACACGGAGGCCACGTCGAGCTCCGGGTCCAGCGTGCGCCCCACCCCCTCGAAGGTCACCAGCGCCTTCACCATCAGCGTCATCTCCACCGGGAAGAAGACGCGGTAGCGCCCGCCCAGGCCCACGGACTCCAGGATGAGCTGGGCGATGGAGATCTCGCCGCGCGCGGCGTGGGTCACGAAGCGGCGCGACAGGTCGGTCACGGCGCGGCGGAAGCCGTGCGGGTCGCCGCCCTTGCCGACGGTGGCCATGTCGGCCAGGTAGCGGGTGGCGCCGTCCACGTCGCCGCTCACCAGCGCGTGGAAGTAGTAGAGCATCTGCCGCCGCGTGCGCTCCTCGAAGCGGCCGACCATCCCCAGGTCGATGAACCCCATCTTCACCCGCTTGCCGGGGAAGATCATCAGGTTGCCGGCGTGCAGGTCGGCGTGGAAGAAGCCGTCGCGGTAGAGCATGCGGATGATGGAGGCCGCGCCCAGGTCGATCACCCGCTCGCGCTCGGCCTGGGAAAGCACGGACGCCGCCTCGGAGCCGGGCTTCAGCCCGTTCATGAACTCCATCGTCAGCACGTTCCGCGAGCTGAGCGCGCGGTGGATGCGCGGGAAGGCGACGTCCTCCAGGTCGCGGAAGTTCGCGGCGAAGGTCTCGGCGTTGTCGGCCTCGAAGGTGTAGTCGACCTCCTTGCGGGTGTAGGCGCTGAACTCGCGGATGATCTGGCGCGGCTGGTAGCGCGGGAGCACCCACTGCAGGAAGCCGCCGACCATCCCCAGCAGGGTGAGGTCGCTCTCGATCATCTCGGCCACGCCGGGCTTGATCACCTTCACTACCACCACCTCGCCGTCCAGTGTCTCGGCGCGGTGCGCCTGGGCGATGGAGGCGGAGCCGAGCGGCTTCTCGTCCACCGCCCGGTAGAGCTCCTCCAGCGGCCGCCCCAGCGACTCCTCGATGATCTCGCGCACCTGCACGAAGGGGATGGCCGGGAGGCGGTCGAAGAGGTTGGAGAGCTCGCTGGTGATGCTCCGCGGGAGCAGGTCCTCGCGGATGGCCATGATCTGGCCGAGCTTGATGTAGGTGGGCCCCAGGATCTCCAGCCGCCGCCGGAGCTGCTGCGCGAAGGTGAGCCGCCGGATGTCGCGGTCCAGGAAGGGCCAGACGAGCGAGGCGGTGAGCCGCGGGAACCACGACTTGAGCCCGTGCCGCCGCTCGCGCGGGAGCGCGCGCACGTACGCGATGGAGCCCCCCGCCAGCAGCCCCAGCACGTGGCGGTAGACCACGAAGAAGCGCCGCACCACCCCCCGGTACGGGCGCAGCGGGTCGAAGACGAACGGCATCGCCCGCTGCGGCGCCAATGCGTGCCCGGGCTCCGCCGCCGCGGGGTCGACGGGGGGCGGGGGGGACGATGGAGCCGGCGCGGGTACGGGCGTCTCCCGCCTGTGGCGCGGACGGCGGCGATGCGCGACGGGCTCCGCCTCCGTCACGTCGGGGTCCGCCGTCACGTCGCCGGGATCGTAGTCGTCCGGGAAGAGCTCGGCGAGCGGCGGATCGTCGTCGGGCGGGAGATCGGCGCGCACGGCGAACGCGTCCCCGGCGGCCGGAGCGGGCGCGGGGGACGGATCGTCGTCGACGGTGAACGTCTCCACCGCGGCGGGAGGCTCGGGTGCCCCCGGATCGCGCGCGGCGGAGGGGATGGGCGGCTCGGGGACGTCGGGATCCGCCGCGGGAGGGTCGGCCGGCGCGGCGAGATCGGCCTCGTCGAACAGGCTCAGGCGCGGCTCGGCGGCGTCGGGATGCTCCACGGTCGCGTCTTCGGCGGCGGGCGCGCCGGGGGCGGGCTCGACGGCGCCGTCGCGGATCAGGGCCTCCCTGCTGCGCGCCAAGCCGTCCTCACGCGTACAGCGTCTGGATCTCGGCGGCGTGGCGCTCGTGAACCACGCGGCGCTTGATCTTGAGCGTGGGTGTCAGCTCCCCCGTCTCGATGCTCCAGGGGCGCTTCACCAGCGCGAACTTCTTCACCTGCTCCCAGTGCGGGAGGCCGGCGTTCACCTGGTCGACCTCGCGCTGGATGAGCGCGCGCACCTCGTCGTCGCCCGCGAGGTCGGCGGGGACCGGCTTGCCGGCCTCGGTGAAGTGCGCGGTCACGGCGGCGGTGTCGAGCACCACCAGGGCGGTGCAGAACTGCCGGCTGTTGCCGATCACCACCGCCTGCTCGATGTAGCGGCTCGCGCCCAGCCGCTGCTCGATCGGCTGCGGGGCGATGTACTTCCCCGTGCTGAGCTTCATCAGCTCCTTCTTGCGGTCGGTGATGAAGAGCACGCCTTCCGCGTCCAGGTGCCCCACGTCGCCGGTGCGGAACCACCCGTCCTCCGTCATCACCTCGGCGGTGGCCTCGGGGTTCTTGTAGTACCCCTTCATCACGTTCGGCCCGCGGGTCAGGATCTCGCCGTCCTCGGCGGTCTTCACCTCCACCCCGGTGATGGGCTCGCCGACGGAGCCGGCGCGCAGGTGGCCCCTGGTGTAGACCGCGATCACCGGCGAAGTCTCGCTGAGCCCGTACCCCTGCCCGCAGAAGATGCCGATGGCGTTGATGAAGTTCATCACCTCCTTCGGCAGCGCCGCGCCGCCGCTGGTGATGGCCTTCAGGTTCCCGCCGAAGAGCGCGCGCAGCTTCTTGAACACCACCGCGTCGGCCAGGGCGTACTGCACGCGGTCGCCCAGCGGGAGCGGCTTCTCCACGTCGAAGCGGTCGGCCAGCCCGAGGCCCCAGGTCAGGATCTTCTTCTGCAGGCCGTGGAGCTGCGCGGGCTTGGCGTGGATGCCGTTCACCACCTTCTCCAGCAGCCGGGGCACGCTGGAGAAGTGCACCGGCTTCACGTGCGCCAGGTCCTTCAGCATCTCCTCGATGTTCTCGATGAACCAGATCGGGTAGCCGATGTTCAGGTAGAGGTACGAGAGCATCCGCTCGAAGACGTGCGAGAGCGGGAGGTAGGAGAGGATCTTCTGCCCGCGCTCGCCCTCGATGTCCCACGGCATGCGCTCCAGCGAGCTGAGCACGTTGGAGGCGAGGTTCCAGTGGGTGAGCATCACCCCCTTGGGCGTTCCCGTGGTCCCCGAGGTGTAGATGAGCGTCGCCAGGTCGTCGGGCTTCGCCTCCGCGCGCGCCGCCGCGAAGAAGCCCGGGTCCGCCGCCTTCGCCGCCTCGCCGCGGGCCAGCGCGTCCTGCCAGGAGACCATCCCCTCCGCGAACGAGCCGCGGATGCCGATCAGCACCTTGAGCGTGGGGAGGCGCCCCGGGATCTCGGCCACGGGAGCGAAGAGCTTCTGCGACGAGACGACGTAGGCCACCGCCTCGGAGTCCTGCAGGATGTACTGGATCTGGTCCGCCGGCTGGGTGGTGTAGATCGGCACGTTCACGGCGCCGATGGAGAGGATGGCCTGATCGGCCACCAGCCACTCGGTGCTGTTCTCGGAGTGCAGCGCCACCCGGTCGCCGCGGCGCACCCCCAGCTCGCGCAGCGCGTGGGCGAAGGCCTCGACCTGGCGCTCGAACTCGGCGCGCGAGGTCTCGATCCATTCCCCGTCGCGCTTGGTGGCGGCGACGGTGCCGGTCACGTTCTTCGGCAGGCCCTGCTCCACCAGGGAGAGGATGGTCGTGGGGCTGTACATGGCGGGTCCTGAACGGGTTGCGGGGATGCGGCTCGGTCTACACTACACACGATCCCGGCAGCGGGTGCCGGGAGACCGCCTACAGATTACGCGACGATGCGACTGAAGTCGCCGCTACAACGGCACACAGTCCGCCTTCGCGGACTTCAACGACACGAGCTTTGTTCCGGATCTTTATCGGCACTAGGCACTAGGCACTAGGCACTAGGCACTAGGCACTAGGCACTAGGCACTAGGAACCAGGCACTTCCCTACCGGTTCCTGCCATACTGCTCGTGGCTGCTCACCCAGTCCGACGAGCTGATGGCGGAGCCGAGCGAGAGCTCGCCGGCCAGCACCACGCCGGCGACGATCTCGGCGAGCTTGTTCACCGATCCGCGCCCCACGCACCCCATGGCCGCCAGGCACTCGCGCTGGGTCGGGAGCCCCGTGCCGCCGCCGTGCGTGGCCACGATCAGGGAGGGGATGGTGATGGAGATGTACAGGTCGCGCTCGGGCGTCAGCTCGGCGTACATCACCCCCGCGCTGCTCTCGGCCACGTTGGCCACGTCCTGCCCGGTGGCGATGAAGATGGCGGTGATGGCGTTGGCCGAGTGCGCGCCGTTGTTGTTCGCCCCCGAGAGGATGGAGCCGATGTTCGCCACGCCGTGGTGGTACACCAGGCTCTCCGGCTCCACCCGCATGCGCTGGATCAGGGCGTCGCGCTTCACCACCGCCTCGGCCGTCACCCGCTTGCCGCGCGTGCGCATGATGTTGATCTGCGACGCCTTCTTGTCGGTGGCGAAGTTGCTCTCGAGGTAGAAGTGGCGCACCCCGGGGTACTGGTCCAGGATCCACGAGCAGGCCGCGAAGGTGGCGCGCCCCACCATGTTCTGCCCCGCCGCGTCGCCCGTGTGGAAGTTGAAGCGCAGGAAGACGAACTTGTTGGAGAGGTAGTGGTCGACGTACTTCAGCCTGGCCACGCTGCTGGTGGCCTCGGCCTCGGCGGCGATGCGGACGTGGTTCTCCTGCACCCAGTCCGCGAACTCGCGCCCCTGGCGGGCGTTGTCGAACACGAACACCGGGGCGCGCTGCATGGCGTCGCCCACCACCGTCACCGTCACCCCGCCGCAGGCGTTCAGCAGCGCGATGCCGCGGTTGTACGAGGCCACCAGCGTCCCCTCGGTGGTGGCCATGGGGATGACGAAGTCGCCCTTCGCGTGCTCGCCGTTCACCGTGAGCGGCCCCGCGAAGCCGATGGGCACCTGCGCCACCCCGGTGAAGTGCTCCACGTTCCCCTTCAGCAGGTGGGGATCGAAGGAGAAGCGCTTCACGTGGTCCAGCGGCACGCCGCCGAACTCCTCCACGAACGCCTGGCGCGAGCGGATGGCCTCGGGGCAGTAGTCGTCGTTGGCGTCGCGCGGGATCTTCTTCCCCACCGGCAGCGCCTCCGCGATGGCGTCCTGCACGCTCAGCTTGAGCTTGCCGAAGGGCCTGGCGTCGAACACCAGCTCGATGTCGTGCTTCCCCAGCGGCAGCGCGGCCGCCTTCGCCACGATCTGCAGGGTGTGCCTGAGGGGGAAGGAGAGCGGCTGGTCGGACGTGATCTGGTGCGTCTGGATCGCCACGTCGTCGACGCGCACCTCCACGTCGTGCAGCGGGATCTCGCGCCCGTCGATGCGGATGCCGCGCAGCCCGGTGACCGTAGCGTCGCTCAGCCGGTTCTTGATGGAGAACTGCACGCCGTCGGGCCCGTTCTTCAGGCTGCCGAAGGTGTAGAGCTGCTTGAGGAGCAGGCTGGGCACGAACATCTGCGGGGCTCCGTGGGGCGGGGCGGAGTGGATCGCTTCAGGGACCGGGCCGGGGGATGAAAGCCGCCGCGGCCGTGCGCCCGGGAGGGCACGGCCGCGCGGCGGAGGTGCCGGCGCGTGGAGCGCCGGGCCGGTCAGGCCGCGGCCTGCGCGAACCGCACCCGCAGCCAGCCGTTCTTCACCCGGGTTTCGCCAAGAGTATAGTATGCCAGGAAGCGCGGCAACAGGTAGTTGCGGCGCTGGTTGGCGAGCTGGATCACCAGCTGGTCGCCCGCGTGGCGCGCCGTCACGTCGCCGTCGTGGGCGAAGGGGAGGCGCAGCTCCAGCAGGTACTCGTCGTCCTCCTGCGTCACCCGGTAGGTCTGGCCGGAGTACATCAGCGCCGCCGGGTCGCCCTCGCCGTAGAGCGTGCGGCCGATCTCCCGCAGCAGCTCCAGCCCGAAGACCTCGCGCCCGCCGTGCGGCACGCGGATGATGGGCAGCGGCGCGAAGGAATCCTCGATCTCCTGCAGGTACTTCTTCTGCGCGGCCAGGTAGGGGCCGAACACCTCGCCGGCGCCCTCCTCCGGGAGCACGCGGTTCACCACCACCGCGTCGACGCCGTAGCCGTAGAGCTGCAGGTAGGTGTAGGCGCGCCTGGCCTCCTCGATCACCATCTTCTCCGGATTCATCACCAGCCGCACCGAGGAGACGTCGCTGTTCCCCAGCACGTCCTGGATCGAGCGCAGCTTGTCGAAGAGACGGTTGAGCTCCTCGTACCCCTTGTCCAGCGGG
This sequence comes from Longimicrobiaceae bacterium, assembly GCA_045803205.1. Classification (GTDB taxonomy): domain Bacteria; phylum Gemmatimonadota; class Gemmatimonadetes; order Longimicrobiales; family Longimicrobiaceae; genus Longimicrobium. The sequence goes on along the minus strand of JBJMPM010000122.1, from coordinate 28,660 downwards.
ATGCCGGTGGTCTTGCGCAGGGCGAAGCCGGCGGTCTTGATCGCCGTCTTCTGGAAGGGGAAGGCCTTCTGCATCCACCACTGCGTGGCCTGCGGCAGGGTGAGCAGGGTGAGGGTCTCGCCGGTGGGCGCGCTGTCGACCACGATCAGGTCGTAGTCATCGGAGCGGTAGAACTGCTCCAGCCAGAGGAGGACGGAGCCCTCGTTCATCCCCGGGAGCGCGGCCATCTCCTCGGCGGCCACGGCGTCGACCCCCTGCCAGCGGAACACGGTGAGCATCAGCTCGCGCATGTTCCCCCAGTACTTCTTCATCGAGTAGTAGAGGTCGACCTCCTGCGCCCAGAGGTTGGGCGCCACCAGCTCCGGCTCGGGCCCCAGCGGCCGGTCGAGCGCGTCGGCCAGCGAGTGCGCGGGGTCGGAGGAGAGGACGAGGGTGCGGTGCCCCATCTCCGCCGCGCGCAGCGCCGTCGCCGCCGCACAGGTGGTCTTCCCGACGCCGCCCTTGCCCGTGAAAAGCAGGATTCTGCTAGCCATGCCCGTTCTCCTGACGCTCGTGGATGCCGCATTGCGGCAATCTATGACACGTCGCGTCAAAACAACAGGGTCTCACGTCTTTGGGCTGATTGGATTACTGCAGAAGAGCGTGCGCCTTCGCGAATACCTGATCAGAGGGGATGCTCTCGACCTCGCCGCTGCGGTAGGCCGCGAGCCGCCGGCGGATCTCGTCTTCCCAGGCGAGCTCCACCTCGGTCGGATCGTCTTCCGGCCCATCGTCAAGGCTCACGATCAACCGGTGCGCAAGGGCGGCGCGCTCACGCACGGGCAGGTTGAGGGCTTCGGATTCCAGCCGTTCCAGTGGGCGACTCATAGTGCGTCCGAAGTAGAGGGTTCGGTGATCAAGATAGTGCGAACCGCCGTCCATAGGGAACGGGTTCATCCACGGCTAGAACCGGTTTAGGCCTTCACCTTTACATCGGTGATGCGGCAGGCTTCGTCCCAGGTGATGATCGCCTCTCCCACCTGCTCGATCGGGAGGTATGCCTCGCTGTCGGGGTTCGGCCGGTCGCAGTCGATGCGCAGGCGGCCGGGCGCGCCGGAGGTGTGGGCGATCAGCAGCGCGAGATAGCGCAGGGCGGGGAGGAGTTCCCGCATCGTCCCGTGCCGCTCCTGCTCCAGGCGCCATCGCTCCTCGCCGTCGAAGCTCCCGCGCCGCTCCAGCTTCCAGGGCTTCCCGCGGTCCGGCGCGCGCGTGAGGCCGTCCAGCAGCCGCCGCGCGACGCGAGGCAACACCGGCCCGAGGGCGGCGAGCTGGGCCTCGTCGAGGACCAGCAGCGGCTTCCGCTCGACGGCGGCGAGCCAGCTCTCCGCACTCTCGTCGAGGCGGCCGGCCTGCGCCAGCTGCGCGGCGGCTGCCAGCCGCTGCTTCGGATTGTCGCCGCCGAACAGGCGCGAGATGAAGCTCATCCCCGGCTCAGCGCGTCGAAGACGAGTTGTCCAGCATTCACAGGGGTCTTGAAGAAGAGGAAGGTCTGGGCCTGGTCGCCGCTCCGCCAGGACACACGATCCAGCAGCACGCCTTTCGAGAGGCGCACGTCCCGCACGGCCGCGGGATCGATCGGGTGCGAGCGGAACCTGAACGACCGGCGGGTCACGAAGACGAGCGCGTCGCCGGTGTGGTGAAGGTAGCCGATCGAGTTGCGCAGGCCGCGCACGCCCTTCCCGGCGACACACCGGACCCGGAACTTCACCGGCTCACCGGGGAAGCGGTTCTCCCAGTACCTCGTGTGCCGCTCCGGCATCTCCTCGAGCGCATCCCGCTGCGTTCGGGGGGCGCCCATGCCCATCGGGATCGATGCGCCGTCGGGAGTGCGAAGCGCGTATGCCGCGCGCGGCGAGAACAGCTTGCGCAGGAGTGCCCGCACGGCCGTGATCTCGACCCGCAGCGCGCGGAAGACCTTCGGCGATATCCAGGCGAAGAGCACCAGGAAGACCGAGACCAGCACCAGCATCACCCAGGGATGCGACACGGCCAGCCAGGTGCCCACGATGGCCAGCCCATCCTCCAGCAGGCTCAGCGCGATGTTCGAGAACGGCTCGGGGCTGTGGTTGGCCGCGAGCCGGGTGCCGGCCTTGGTGGAATGGCTGGACAGCGCGACGCCTCCCGCGAGCAGCATCACCATGCTGCGGGTGGCCGGGTCCATCGGGCCCATCGCCGTGGCGCCCAGCGCGGCCGCGCCGAGAGGGCGGATCAGCGTGTGGACGGAATCCCAGAGGCTGTCGACCCACGGGATCTTGTCCGCGAAGAACTCGACCAGGTAGAGAACGCCGGCGGTCGTCAGAACGTAGGGATTGGCCAGGACCTCGAGGTGCGAGATCGCGGGGGAGGGATGGATCAGCCCCAGCCGGAGCCCCAGTCCCGCCGTGAGGACCGCGGCGTAAAGGTTGATTCCCGAAACGAACCCGAGCCCCATCGTCGAGCCCAGCAGCGACACGGCGTCCATGGCGGTTCCCGGGCGGGGTGGTGAAACGCGCGGCTGATGAAAGGACGTGCCTGCACGCTGATATCAACGGCGAGCCACACCAGCGCGCAAGAGCACGGATACCGTTTTTGATGATTCATCGTGCATGCAGGGAAACAGGATGGTCTCACACGGAGGAAGCAGAGGAACCAGAGAGCCAGCCGCGGTTCTCTGGTTCCTCCGGTCCCGCTGTGTGATCAGAGTCCCACCCCGATGCCGGCGGCGACGAAGCGGGCATCGCCCGGGGCCGAGCCGGAGATGCGGCCGTAGCCGCCGAAGGTGACGGTGAGCGGGAAGAGGAGGATGCGCGCCTCGGCGCCGGCGTAGCCTTGGTGCGGCGCCAGGGTGAGCGCGTGCGATCCGGTGCGGAGCACGGCGGCGGAGAGCTGGCCGCCCACCCGCCGCCCGTAGCGAAGATAGCCGACGCGCCCCTTCACCCCGCCGTCGCGGGGCTCCGCGGCCACCACCCAGCCGGCGTAGTCGCTGAACCCCGCGAACCGTCCGCGCGTGAAGCCGAGGGTGTAGGACCAGCGCAGCGGGATGCCGTAGTGGAACCCGACCGCCGGACCCGTTTCGGGATCGCTCCAGTCCGGCCCGCGCCGCCGCACGGAGTCGGGCACCATCACCACCTCCACGTCGTCGCGGAAGGGGAGGCGGACGTAGCGCGTGTGGTAGCCGGTGGCTCGACGCGTACGGTGGCGCGCGTCTGGACGACGTTGGCGAACACGGAGAAGCTGAACCGCCCGGCGCTGTCGGTCTCGGCCCCGGAGACGTCGCCGATGTCGTCGCTGGTACGCAGCATCGCGTGCGGCACGGGGTTCCCCGCGCCGTCGCGCACGCGCCAGCGATCAGGCGCGGCCCCTCGCAGGCGGGGAGGATGGGGAGCAGGAACAGCAGTGCGGTGGCGCCGCGGCGGAGGGGCGACATGGCGTGCTCCCTGGCTTGGGGCGGAGTCGGATCATGCCGTCGACCAGAACGCGCACGCCGCAGAAAGCCGCACGAAAGCCGGTGCTGTTCCCCTCCTCCGTGCCTCTGCGGGATCAACCCTTTCGATGGCCGGCGATCCACCCGATGATCGCCACCGCCGCCACGCACAGGTTCAGGGTGACGGGCGTGAAGGCGGCGGGGATGAAGCGCGGCGAGTTGGCGAGGATGCCGGGGGTGATCACCAGCATCGCGACCGCCGCTGGGAGGAAGAGCGCGCGCACCCGCCAGAGCGCCAGCAGCGCGATCCCGTACACGACCTCAGCCACGCCGACGATCGTTACCATGCGCTCCGCCGCGGAGGCGGAGAGCCCCGAGTCGCGCAGCAGGGCCAGCTCGTCGGCGTGGCGGTAGAGGAGCTTGGGGACGAGCCCGTGCCAGAGGAAGGCGAGCGCCAGCGTCACCCGCGCCACCGCGTGGATGGCGGCGAGGCGCTGGTCCGGGCTCGCGCCGGAGCCCGCGAGGGTGCGGAGAGACACGGCTCAGCGCCGCGGGCGCTCGTAGACGACCGTGCCGCCGACGACGGTCATCAGCACCTGCGCGTCTCGGATGGTCTCCGGCGCGACGCGGCGGAGGTCGCGGTCGATGACGACGAAGTCGGCGAGCTTGCCAAGCTCCAGCGTGCCCTTCTCGCCCTCTGCGAAGGCGGCGTACGCTGCGTCGGCGGTATAGGCGCGCAGGGCCTCCTCGACGGTGATCTTCTGCTCGGGCACCCAGCCGCCGGGGTGCCTGTCGTCGAGCGTGCGGCGGGTGACGGCGGCGTAGATCCCCTCCAGCGGCGTGGGCGGCGCGACGAACCAGTCGCTGCCGAATGCCGGCCGCGCGCCCGTGTCGATGAGCGTGCGGAAGGCGTAGGTGCCGCGGCTGCGCTCGGGCCCGATCACCGCCTCGGCCCAGCGGCCGTCGTCGATGGCGTGGTACGGCTGCATGCTGGGGATCACCCCCAGCCGCCCGAAGCGGGGGATGTCGGCCGCACGGATGTGCTGCGCGTGCTCCACCCGGAAGCGCCGGTCGCGCGCGCCGTTCTCCCGCGCCACCCGCTCGAAGATGTCGAGGATGAGGGTGTTCGCGCGGTCGCCGATGGCGTGCACCATCACCTGCAGCCCCGCGCGGTCCGCCGCCGAGGTCCAGGCGTACAGGCTCTCCGGCGGCGTCACCAGCAGCCCGGTGCCACGCGAGTCGTCGGTGAACGGCTCGTGCATGGCGGCCGTGTGCGACCCCAGCGACCCGTCCACGAACCCCTTCAGCCCCCCGATGCGCAGCCACTCGTCGCCCCGCCCGCGCGCGGCGACGGTGTCGCGGAGCCGCGCCCAGCTGTCGAGCGGTACCGCGGCGGAGATGCGGGTGCGCAGCCGGCCGGCGGCGTGCGCGCGGCGGAAGGCGGCCAGGTCGCCCCATCCCCCCATGTGGTCCACGGAGGTGACGCCCCGCTCCGCCACGTAGCGCATCGCGGCATCGAGCGCGCGGTCCTGCTGCTCCGGGGTGGGATTGGGGACGACGCGGTCCACCAGCCCCTGCGCGTTGTCCTTGAGGATCCCCGTCGGCTCGCGCCCCGGGCCGCGGACGATCTCGCCGCCCTCCACGTCGGCCGTGGCGGCGGTGACGCCGGCGGCCCGAAGCGCCGCGGAGTTGGCGAGCGCCATGTGTCCGTCCAGCCGGTTGATCCAGACGGGATTGTTCGGGGTGACGGAATCGATCCACTCCCTGCGCGGCAGCTCGCCACCCCAGAACGAGTGGTCCCAGTTCCCCTCGGTGATCCAGGCGCCGCGCGGCAGCGTGCGCGCGTAGTCGCGGATGCGACGAACGAACTCCTCGCGCGTCCGCGCGTCGCGAAGCTGCACCGACGCCAGCGACGCCCCACCGCTCAGGAAGTGCACGTGCGAGTCGATGAACCCCGGCACCACCATCTTCCCGGTGCCGTCCACGATGCGCGTGCTCGGCCCGATCCGCCGGTTCACCTCCACGTCCGCGCCCACGGCGATGATCCGCCCCCCGCGCACCGCGATCGCCCGCGCATCCGGCGCCCCCCGCACCCCCGTCCACACGGTCGCGTTGTGCACCACGATCTCCGCGCACTCGCTCACGCACGGCGAATGCTGCGCGGCGGCTGGGACCGCGATTGCCGCTAGGAACATACCTGCGACTGCAACAGTGACGCGGCCGGAACGAGTGGGGATGATGGGCATTTTCCAGGTGGAAAGAAGTTTACTGACGGTCTGCCATCACGAGTGACAAATCGTGGGCGAGTTGTTGTTCTCCGAGTAATTGCAACTGATGTGGAAGCTCAGGACGAGAGCCAGGGTAAACTCCAGCGCGGAGTAATTTCGATCTCGCAGAGTGTGTGAGTACGGAAAGCAATTGCTCTTTGGCAGCAATTTCGTCGCCCATGCTAAGCAGATCCTGTCGGATTCGTTCAGCCTTCGCTGCGCGCTCTTCGGCAACTGCTGCGGAGGGGAGAGGAACCCTCTCACGCCAGCGAGAAGCGAAATCGCTCCAAAATTGGTTTCGCTCACATACGACCACCCCGTGTCGCACCGCCCACCCGAGAAGGTCGTGTCCCTCACGAACCTGATCGTCGATCGAACTCTGCTCATATCCGCGTACATCTACGTCGAATGGCGGGGCACTGAGATGAGGGAACGAATGCTTATAAACAAATAGGAGATCCACGTCAGCGCTGCTCGCAACCTCGCGGACAGCAGATCCATAGGCCACAATTGCTAGAACTGACGGTTCCTGGCAAAACACCGTGACAAAGTTTCTGACCCACTGACGTGCGGCGCGACTCGGCCACCGCCGAATGACGGATAGCACACGCGGGACGTCAGCGGGCGTAAGCAGGCGAGGATCTCGCATTTCAGCTTGGGATCAGGCGTTCAACTGCCTCGACATACGCTTCAATCTCACGCGCAAGATCCTCCGCGTTGAGAGTCGGAAGAACAACATCACCGTAAGATGTCGCCTTTCGCGCAGAATTGAGGGTCCGGAGAAGTGCGGATACATCCGGCAGCCCGTGTGACTTTGCGAGCTTTGCGGACACGTCCGCCTTTGCATTATGAATCGGGGGAACAGAGCGTCCCGCATGTGTAGCAGCCGCCACGACTGCGTTTTCCAAGCAATAGAACCCATAGATTGTCAGATCAGACCAATCTGTTGGATCGGGCCACGCAGCTAACACGCGGGTCAACTGCTCCTTCGCGAGCTCTAGGTGCTCCCGTGCGGTCGGCATTCATCCCCTCCTCGGCAAGTTGCTCTAAATATAAAGATATGTTCGGCCATCGTCATGGGAGCCTCGCTAGCGGTGCCCCACCTCTTCGCGGAGGATGGGCTCCAGCACGCGCCAGACGTTCTGCGCGACGATGCGGTGGCCGCGCTCGTTGGGGTGGATGCCGTCGCCGAGGTTGAGGTCGGAGCGGCCTGCGACACCGTCCAGCAGGAAGGGAATGAGCGACAGGCTGTCCTGCCGCGCGAGGTCGGTGTAGACAGCGTTGAACTCCCGCGCGTACGTCTCGCCCAGGTTCGGCGCGGCCACCATCCCCGCCAGCACGATGCGCGCATCCGGCCGCGCCTTCTTCACCGTGTCGACGATCGCCTGCAGGTTCGAGCGCAGCGCTCGGGTGGACGTCCCCCGCAGCATGTCGTTCGCGCCCGTCTCCAGCACCATCACCGCGAAGGGCTGCTTCACCAGCCACCTGGCCACGCGGTCGCGCGCCTGCACCGAGACCTCGCCGCTCACGCCGGCGTTCACCACCTCGAAGGGGAGCCCGGCGGAGTCGATCTTCGCCTGCACGCGCGCCGGAAAGCCCTGCTCGGGGTCGAGCCCCAGCGCGGCCGTCAGGCTGGTGCCGACGAACATCACCACCCGCCGGTCCGCACCGCGCGCCGCGCTCCCGGTGGAGTCCTCGGCCGAGCCGTCGTTGGCGTTCAGGGCGGCGCTGTCGATCGATGCGTCGGGGGCGCGGTCGTCCGACGGTTTGCGATCGTCCGCCCGACAGCCGAGTATCAACGTGCAGAAGGTCGGCACAAGGATCGGAAACACCCAGTTCCGCCGGAGCAGCGTGCTCATCGTAGAGGATCTGTCGAAGTCGTACCGGAGCGGGGGGCAGCAGCTCGCCGCGGTCGCGAACGTAAGCTTCCAGGTGGATGCGGGCGAGACGGTGGCAATCGTCGGGCCGTCGGGGAGCGGGAAGACCACGCTGCTGGGGCTGCTGGCGGGGCTCGACCGCCCCAGCGGCGGCACGGTGCGGCTCGACGGCACCGAGTTGGGCGCGCTCAGCGAGGACCAGCGCGCGCGGCTGCGGCGCGAGCGCATCGGCTTCGTCTTCCAGAGCTTCCAGCTCATCCCCACCCTCACCGCGCGAGAGAACGTGGAGGTGCCGCTGCAGCTCCGTGGCGAGGGGTCGGGCGGGCGCGCGGACGAGCTGCTGGCGCGCGTCGGCCTCGGCGGGCGCGGCCACCACTTCCCCGCGCAGCTCTCCGGCGGCGAGCAGCAGCGCGTGGCCATCGCCCGTGCCTTCGTGCACTCCCCGCAGATCCTCTTCGCCGACGAGCCCACCGGCAACCTGGACGCGGAGACGGGCCGCCGCGTGATCGACCTGCTGATGGAGCTGAACCGCGAGCTCGGCACCACGCTGGTGCTGGTGACGCACGACGCCGACCTGGCCTCGCGCGCGCGGCGGGTGATCCGCCTGGCCGACGGGCGCGTGGTGGGCGACGAGCGGGGCGCGCCGTGAGGGGCTTCCGCGCGCTGGCGGCGCTGGCGTGGCGCGAGAGCCGGTTCGCGCGCAGGCGCCTCCTCCTCTTCCTCTCCTCCATCTCCCTCGGCGTGGCGGCGCTGGTGGCCACGCAGAGCTTCGCCGCGAACCTGGCGCAGGGCGTCCGCGACCAGTCGCGCGCCATGCTGGGGGCGGACCTGGCGCTCTCCAGCAACCGCCGCTTCGGGCCGGAGACGGAGAAGCGGCTCTCCGCCTTCCGCCGCCGCGGCGTGCCGGTCGTCCGGATGACCAGCTTCGGGTCGATGGCGCTGCTGGATCGCACCGGTGGCACCCGGCTGGCGCAGGTGCGTGCCCCCGAGCCGGGCTATCCCTTCTACGGAGAGATCGAGACGGCGCCGGCGGGGCGATGGGCCGCGCTGCACGCCGGACGCAACGCGCTGGTCGATCCCGCGCTGCTCACCGCGCTCGACGGGCGCGTGGGCGACTCCATCTCGCTGGGCGACACGCGCTTCCGGGTGATCGGCACGCTGGAGAAGGTGCCGGGGCAGGTGGGGATCGGCTCGCTCTTCGCGCCGCCCGTCTACGTCCCCGGGCGCTACGTGCCGGAGATGAACCTGCTGCGCTTCGGCGCGCGGGCGGACTACGACGCGTACGTCCGCGTCTCACCGCGCGAGGCGGCGCGCTTCGCGGCGGCGGAGCGGCCGGCGCTGCGGCGGGAGCGCACCAGCGTGCGCACGGCGGAGCAGCAGCAGCGCCAGCTCGACCGCGCGCTCGGGCAGCTCGGCGACTTCCTGGGGCTGGTGGGAACCTTCGCGCTGCTGCTGGGCGGGATCGGGGTGGCGAGCGCGATGGGTGCGTACATGGCGCAGAAGCGCGAGACCGTCGCCGCGCTCCGCTGCCTGGGGGCGACGGGGCCGCAGGTGATCGCCGTCTACCTGCTGCAGGCGGGGGTGATGGGGCTCGCCGGTGCGGTCATCGGCGCGCTGCTGGGGATGGGGGTGCAGTGGATCCTCCCGCGCCTGCTCGCCGACCTTCTCCCCGTGCAGGTGGGGATGGCGATCGACGTCCCGGCCATCGCCATCGGGATCGGCGTGGGACTCTGGATCGCGCTCGCCTTCGCGCTGCTGCCGCTGCTGGCCACGCGCCGCGTCTCGCCGCTGGAGGCGATCCGCCGCCGGGTGGAGCCCGCCCGCGCACCCCGCGACGCATGGACGCTCGGCGCCGTGCTCCTGCTCGCCGCGAGCGTCGGGGGGCTGGTGATGCTGGAGGCGGGCGGTCCGGGGATCGGGATCGCCTTCGTGGTGGGGATCGGCGTGACGCTGCTCGGGCTCTGGGCGGCGGCGTGGCTCGTCACCCGGCTGGTGCGGCGCGGCGCGTGGACGGGGCTCCCGTACACGGCGCGGCAGGGGCTGGCGAACCTGCACCGGCCCGGGAACCAGACGCGGGTGGTGGTGCTCGCCCTCGGCTTCGGCGTGTTCCTGCTGGCGACGCTCTACCTCACGCAAGGCAACCTCCTGCGCCCGCTGCGGCTGAACGCGGAGCACAGCAAGGCCAACCTGCTCCTCTTCGACGTGCAGGACGAGCAGCAGCCCGGCGTCGTCCAGCAGCTCCAGGCCGAGCGCGCCGCCGTGCTCCAGGCCGCGCCCATCGTCCCGATGCGCATCCATTCCATCAACGGAAAGACCACGGCCCAGCTCGTCGGCGTCGGCCCCGCGCGCGAGCCGGCCGACGATGGCGGGCCGCCGCCGGAGCGCGGGAAGGACGCGGCGCGCCGCGGGCCGGAGCCGTGGGCCGTGCGCCGCGAGTACCGCTCCACCTTCCGCGACACGGTGAACGCCTCCGAGGAGCTGGTGGAGGGGCGGTTCTGGAAGCCCGGCGCCGGCCAGTCCGGGCGCGGTCCCGCCGAGGTCTCGCTGGACCAGGGGATCCTCGAGGACCTGGGCGTGAAGCTGGGCGACGAGATCGTCTGGGACGTGCAGGGGGTGCGCGTGCCGACCCGCATCACCTCGATCCGCGAGGTGGACTGGCAGCGGCTGGAGCCCAACTTCTTCGCCGTCTTCCCCGTGCGGGTGCTGCGGGACGCGCCGCACACCTGGGTGCTCCTGGCGCGCGCGCCCGACGGCCCGGCGCGCGCGCGGGTGCAGCGGGACGTGGTGCGGAGCTTCCCCAACGTCGCCATCCTGGATCTCACGCAGGTGCAGGCGGCGCTCGACGACGTGCTGGGCCGCGTGGCCGCCGTGATCCGCTTCCTCGCCGGCTTCAGCGTGGCGACGGGGTTCATCGTGCTTCTGGGCGCGGTGCTGACGGGCCGCCTGCAGCGCATCCGCGAGAGCGTGCTGCTGCGCACCCTGGGCGCCACGCGCCGGCAGATCGCGGCGATCCTCCTCGGCGAGTACCTGTCGCTCGGCCTGCTCGCCAGCGTGGCGGGGATTGGGCTGGCGACGGCGGCGGGGTGGGCGCTGGCGAAGTGGCGCTTCAAGGTGGATTTCGGCGTCCCCGTCCCCGCCCTGCTCCTGCTGGCGCTGGGGGTGACGGCGCTCGCCGGCGCCGTCGGCTACTGGGCGAGCCGCGAGGTCTTCCGCCACACGCCGCTCGAGGCGCTGCGCGAGGAGTAGCGGAGCAGGGCGGTTGAAACCGCGGCAACAACTGCCCGAAGTCCGCCTTCGCGGACTCGCAGCCGGGACGGGTCGTGCGCCACCGGGGGATTGCTCGTCCGAGGTTGCGAAACCGGTGGCTTTTGCGCAGTGGCGCGGCGGTGGGGAGTCCGCGCAGGCGGACTTCGGGCCGTTGTAGCCCCGGGTTTCCAACCCGGGGACCTTCGCGGACTCGCGGCCGGACCCCTGTCGTGCGCCACCGGGGATTTCCCGTCCGAGGCTGCGAAACCGATGGCCTCGCGCCGTGGCGTGGAGGTGGGGAGTCCGCGCAGGCGGACTTCGGGCCGTTGCAGCCCCGGGTTTCCAACCCGGGGGAACGAGGCGGCGGCGCGCAGACAGGCCTGACCGGTGGTTGTACTCTCCGGAGCGGTCACCCGGGGCAGCCTCCGCATCCTCACCACGGCGAACGGGCTGATGCTCCACGACGTGCTCTTCTGGCTCGCGCTGGTCGCGGCGGTGCTCGCCGTCGGGATCTTCGTGCAGCTCGCCGTCGCCGCGGGGCAGATCCGCCGCCTGGGCGACGTGCCGCCGCTCGGCGACGCGGAGATGCCGTCCATCAGCATCGTGGTGGCGGCGCGCAACGAGGCGCGGGGGATCGAGCAGGCGATGCGCTCGCTGCTGTCGATGGACGTGCCGCGGCTGGAGGTGGTCGCCGTCGACGACCGGTCGGAGGATGCCACCGGCGCCATCCTCGACCGCTTCGCGCAGGCCGAGCCGCGGCTGCGGGTGGTGCACGTCACCGAGCTGCCGGACGGATGGCTGGGGAAGTGCCACGCCCTCTGGCTGGGCGCCGGCCAGGCCACGGGCGAGCTCATCCTCTTCACCGACGGCGACGTGGTGATGGCGCCGGACACGCTGCGCCGCGCCGCCGCGTTCATGCGCGAGAACCGCGTCGACCACCTGGCGGCGGCGATGCACGTGGACATGCCCGGATGGCTGCTGCAGACCTTCGGCGTGGTGTTCGGCGTGCTCTTCAGCCTCTTCTCGCGGCCGTGGAAGGTGAAGGACCCCCGGTCGAAGGCGCACGTCGGCGTCGGCGCCTTCAACCTGATCCGCGCGGAGGCGTACCGGCGCATCGGCACCCACCGCGCCATCGCCATGCGCCCCGACGACGACCTGAAGCTCGGCAAGCTGGTGAAGAAGCACGGGCTGCGGCAGGACTTCGTCAACGCGACCGACCACGTGCGCGTGGAGTGGTACCACTCGGTGGGCGAGGCGCTGCACGGGCTGCGCAAGAACGCCTTCGCGGGGGTCGACTACCGCCTCTCGCTGATCCTGCTGGCGACGGTGGTGCAGCCGCTCTTCTCCATCCTCCCCTTCATCGCCGTGTGGGTGACGCACGGGGCCACGCGCCTGCTGAACGCCGTCGCCATCGCCGCGATGCTGGCGGTGTTCGCCGGGGGCGCGCGCGAGCAGCGGGTGCGCTGGTGGTACGGCTTCGCCTGGCCGCTCGCCATCCTCCTCTTCCTCGCCGCCATCTGGAACGCGACGCTCTACGCCCTGATCCACCGGGGCATCGAGTGGCGCGGCACCCACTACCCCCTCGACCAGCTCAGGGCGAACCGGGTGTGACAACTGCCTGGCCTCACACGGAGTCAACGGAGTCAACGGTAACATTGACTCCGTTGACTCCGTGTGAGACCCTTTCCTTTTCAGGATTCGGACGGGTTTGTCTCGCCTGTTTCCGGGTGAAGGCCCCACCCGCGGCCACGCAAAGGCCGGTTTTCCTCCGAAAAGTTGACACAACCCCGTGCCGTGGCTAGGTTTGGGCACGATTTTCCGTCATCCGGCCCCGCCGGGCCGCGCGAGAGGATCTGGGCCGCAACGCCCGGTCCTCCTTTGTTTTGCGCGACCGTGCCCAGCGTTGCGTTTTCGGGACCGGCCGTGCATCTTCTTCGCCGTTCATGAGCCGAACCGCACTGATCACCGGGGCCACGGGCTTCGTGGGGGGCCACCTCGCCGAACGGCTCGCGGGCGAGGGGTGGCGCATCCGCGCGCTGGTGCGCGGCACCAGCGACACCACCCGGCTGCGCGCGCTGGGCGCCGAGCTGGCCACGGGCTCGCTGGACGACGCCGACGCGATCGCCGCGGCGGCCGACGGGGTCGACACGGTGTTCCACCTGGCGGCGCGCACCACCGCGCCGAGCGAGGCCGAGTTCCGCCGCGCCAACGCCGAGGGCACGCGCAACGTGGCCCGCGGCGCCCTGCGGGCCGGCACGCGCCCGCGGCGGCTGGTGTACCTCAGCTCCTACGCGGCCTGCGGCCCCCTGGTGGACGGCCGCCCGCGGGAGATGCAGGAAACCCCGAGGCCGCTCACCGCGTACGGCCGCACCAAGCTCGACGGCGAGGCCGCGGCGCGCGAGGCGGAGGCCGCGGGGGTGGAGCTGCTGGTGCTGCGCTCGCCCTCGGTGTACGGCCCCGGCGACAAGGCGTTCCTCCCCGTGTTCCGGCTGGCGAAGCGCGCGCTGGCGCCGATCCCCACGGGGCCGGTGCGGCGGCTGCACATGCTGTACGTGCACGACCTGGTGCGCGCGCTGGCCAACGCGACCGACGCCCCGCCGGGGACCTACGCGGTGGCGGAGCCGGTGGCGCACGCGTACGGGGAGCTGGTGGACGCGATCGGCCGCGCGGTGCGCGGCAAGCCGCCGCTGCACGTGCCCGTGCCCGCGCCGCTGCTCAAGGCGGCCGGCGCGGTCACCGACCGGCTGGGCGGGATGATCAGGACCGGCGGCGTGTTCAGCCGCGAGAAGGCCGACGAGATGCTCGCCGACGGGTGGGTGTGCGACCTCACCGGGTCGGACCGGCTCCTCCCCCGTGCCACGCCGCTGGCCGAGGGAGTCGCCGAGACGGCGCGGTGGTACCGGGAAAAGGGATGGATTTGATGTCGATCGTCGAGCAGCAGACGGCGCGGAAGGCCGGCGACATCTTCGCGAAGTGCGGGCGCTACACGGCCGCGCGCGAGATGATCGGCCGCGGCCTGTACCCGTACTTCCAGCCGATCGAGAGCTCGGAAGACACCGAGGTGGTGATCCGCGGCGAGCGGAAGATCATGGTGGGCTCCAACAACTACCTGGGGCTCACGCACCACCCGCTGGTGCTGGAGCGCGCCCGCGAGGCGCTGTACCGCTACGGCTCGGGGTGCACCGGGAGCCGCTTCCTGAACGGCACCCTGGACCTGCACGAGGAGCTGGAGCGCCGCCTGGCCGCGCTCATGGGCGCCGAGAGCGCGCTGGTGTTCAGCACCGGCTACCAGACCAACCTGGGGGTGATCAGCGCGCTGGCCACCCGCGGCACGGTGGTGGTCCACGACAAGCTGAACCACGCGAGCCTGCTGGACGGCGCGATGCTGGCCAGCGGCGAGCTGGTGCGCTACGCCCACAACGACATGGCGGCGCTGCGCCGCGCGCTGGAGCGCAACGCCGGGAGCGGCGGCATCCTGGTGAGCACCGACGGCGTGTTCTCCATGGAGGGGAACATCGTCGACCTTCCCACCGTGCTCGACCTGGCGGAGGAGTTCGGCGCGCGGGTGCTGGTGGACGACGCGCACTCGGTGGGGGTGCTGGGCGAGCACGGCGGCGGCACCGGCGAGCACTTCGGGGTGCAGCACCGGGTGGACCTGACCATGGCCACCTTCTCCAAGAGCTTCGCCAGCATCGGCGGGGCGGTGGCGGGGCCGGAGGAGGTGATCCACTACCTCAAGCACCACGCCCGGCCGCTGATCTTCAGCGCCAGCATGCCCCCCAGCGCGGTGGCCACCGTCATCGCCTGCCTGGACGTGATGGAGCAGGAGCCCGAGCGCCGCGCCACCCTGTGGAAGAACGCCGACTACCTGCGGGGCGGCCTGACGGCGCTCGGCTTCGACACCGGGGTGAGCGAGACGCCCATCATCCCCGTGACCACCGGCGACATCGAGCACACCTTCGTGTTCTGGAAGGAGCTCTACGACGGCGGCGTGTTCACGAACCCGGTGCTCCCCCCCGCGGTGCCCGAGAGCGCCTGCCGGCTGCGCACCTCCGTGATGGCCACGCACACCACCGACCAGCTCGACAGGGTCCTCGATGCCTTTGCCCGGGTCGGGCGCAAGCTCGGCGTCCGCTAGCGCCTCCTCCGCCCCGGCCACGATCCGCGAGATCGGCCGGGGCGAGTCGGTGAAGCCCTTCATCGACTTCTCCTGGACGATCAACGCGCGCGACCCCCACTGGGTGGCGCCGCTGCGCTACATCTTCACCGCCCTCCTCGACCGCGAGAACCACCCCTTCTACGAGCACGCCGAGGTAGCGCTGTTCGTGGCCGAGCGCGGGGGGAAGATGGTGGGGCGCATCGCCGCGACCGCGAACTACCGCGCCAACGAGTTCCAGGGGAACACCACCGGGTACTTCGGCCTCTTCGAGTGCATCGACGACGAGGCCGTGGCGCACGCGCTGCTCGAGCGCGCGGCCGAGTGGCTGAGGGCGAAGGGGCGCACCTCCATGCAGGGGCCCTTCAACCTCTCCACCAACGACGAGCTGTACTCCGGGGGCGTGCTGATCGACGGCTTCGACACCCCGCCGGTGTTCATGATGGGCCACAACCCGCCCTACTACCAGCGGCTGGTGGAGACGGCGGGGTTCGAGAAGGCCAAGGACCTGCTGGCCTACTGGCTCCCGCACAACCGCCCGCCGCAGCGGCTGCTGGAGGGGATCGACCGGCTGGGGAAGCGCGCGGGGTGGCGGATCCGCCCCGTGAACATGAAGCGCTTCAAGGAGGAAGTGGGGATCGTGATGGGCGTCTACAACTCGGCGTGGGAGCGGAACTGGGGGTTCATCCCCATGACCGAGCGCGAGTTCGACGCGATGGCGAAGGAGTTCAGGCCCGTGGTGGACCCGGAGCTGGTGATCATCGCCGAGACCACCGAGGGCGAGCCGATCGGCTTCATGCTGGCGCTGCCGGACGTCAACCGGGTGCTCGCCCGGCTCAAGGACGGACGCCTCTTTCCCCTCGGCTGGCTGAAGTTCCTCTGGTACAAGCGGAAGATCCGCACGGCGCGGCTGCTCACGCTGGGGATGAAGCCCGGGTACCAGCGCTCGGGGATCGGCGCGGCGCTGTACCTGAAGTGCTTCCAGCAGGGGGCGGAGAACGGCTACGAGAACGCCGAGGCCTCGTGGATCCTGGAGGACAACGGGCCCATGCGGCAGGCGCTGGAGAAGATCGGGGCCTACGTGTACAAGACGTATCGCGTCTACGAACGCCCGCTTTGATCTCACACAGAGGAAGCAGAGGGACCAGAGGGAACGGTGCAGTTTCCTCTGGTCCCTCTGCTTCCTCTGTGTGAGGACTTCTGTTCGGGGATGGACGTGGCTACCTTCTCTCCCATGCGCGCGATCGTCCTCCTCCTCGCCCTCCTCTCCTTCGCGTTCCCCGCCGCAGCCCAGGAGCTGCAGCCGGGAACGCGGGTGCGCATCACCGCGCCCATCGTGCGGGGAGACTCGCGCTTCGTGGGGACGGTGATGTCGACCGAGGGCGGGCGCATCCGGCTGCGGCTGGACCGCACGGTGAAGCAGGACACGCGGCTCGACACCATCTCCATCCCCCGCAACCTGGTGCGCCGGGTGGAGGTGAGCCTGGGGCGGACGTCCACCGGCAGCCGCGCCGCCGCCGCGCGCACGGGCGCGCTCGCCGGCATCGCCGCCGGCGTGGGGCTGGGGATGGCGCTCGGCTCCGGCACCGGCCGCGACGGGGTGAAGAACCCGTGGACCACCGCGCTCTGGCTGGGCCCCACCCTGGGCGCGGTCGGCGCGGGCACCGGCGCGCTGGTGGGCCGCGGCGAGTACGAGCAGTGGCGCGTGGTGCAGCCCGCGCGCGTCGCCGGGCTCCCGCTCGGCCGCTCGGTCACCCTCTCCATCCGCCTCGCCTTCTGAGCCCGCGCGGGTACGGCGCCGTCGCCCCTTCCCGATCGTCTTCGGGAGGGGCTTTGCTTTTCAGGATCTCGATGATGCGCGGGACCCTCTTCGCCCTCCTGTTCGCGCTGCTTGCGGTGGATGGAGCGCGCGCGCAGGTGGCCACCCGGCCGCACCTGGCGTGGCGCACCATCCGGACGGCGCACTTCACCGTCCACTACCCCGCCGAGGTGGAGGCGTGGACGCTGGACCTGGTACCGCGGCTGGAGGCGGCCCACGACGAGGTGGCGGCGATGGTCGGGTTCGCCCCCCGCCGCGTGACCGTCGTGGTCGAGGACCCCTCGGCGCAGGCGAACGGGTCCGCCTACCCCTTCCTGGACCAGCCGGCGATCTCGCTCTGGCCCACGCCGCCGGACCCGCGCTCCTCCATCGGCAGCACCCGCGACCCCGCCGAGCAGCTCGCGGTGCACGAGCTCGCGCACATCGCCCACATGGGGCGGCCGTCGCGCAACCCGCGGCGGAACCGGCTCGTGCGGCTGCTGCCGGTGCGCAACGGGCCCATCGGCCTGCGCGCGCCGCGGTGGCTGACGGAGGGCTACGCGACCTACGTGGAGGGGAAGCTCACCGGGAGCGGCCGGCCGCACAGCGTGATCCGCGCCGCCATCCTGCGGCAGTGGGCGCTGGAGGGGAAGCTGCCGCGCTACGACCAGCTCGACGCCACCGGCGGCTTCCAGGGCGGGTCGATGGCGTACCTGGCGGGCTCGGCCTTCCTGGAGTGGCTGGTGGAGCAGCGCGGCGAGCGCAGCCTTCCCGACCTCTGGCGGCGGATGACCGCGCGCCGCGAGCGCACCTTCGACGCGGCCTTCGCGGGCGTCTTCGGCGCGGGGCCGGCGGAGCTCTACGCCCACTTCACCGTGGACGTCACGGAGCGCGCGCTGGCCGCCCGCACCGCGCTGCGCGCCGCCAGGCTCGCCGTGGGCGACACGGTGCAGCGGCTCAACTGGGCCACCGGCGACCCCGCCGTCTCGCCGGACGGGCGGCAGGTGGCGGTGGTGCTGCGCGGCGCCACCGCCTCCGCGTCGCGCGTGGTGGTCTGGCGCGCGGAAGACGAGCGCATCGACACCGCCGCCGTGGCGCGGGCCCGGCGCGCGCTGCTCGCCGCCGACCCCGAGGACGTTCCCGACCTTCCCGCCCGCCGCGCGGCGAAGCGCCCGCTGGCGACGCTGTTCCCGGTGAACGGGCGGCCGCACGACCAGCCGCGCTTCATGCCGGACGGACGCGGCATCCTGGTCGTCCGCTCCGAGCCGCTGCGCGATGGCGCGGTGCGACCCGACCTCTTCCTCTGGGAGTGGCGGACGAAGGCGCTGCGGCGCGTGACCCGCGGCGCCGGCGTGCGCTGGCCCGATCCCGCGCCCGACGGCCGCTCCGCCGTGGCGGTGCAGTGCCGCGGCGGCCTCTGCGGCATCGCCACCGTCGACCTGGCGACGGGCGCCGTCCGCACGCTGGTGGAGGCACGGCCGAACCTCGTCTTCTATCGCCCCCGCTGGTCGCCGGACGGCGCCTCGATCGCCGTCTCGGTGCAGGAGGGCGGGCGGTGGCGGGTGGCGCTGGCCGGCCGGGCCGGCGGCGCACTCCGCCGGATCGGCCCGGACGACGGCGCCAGCCGCTACGACGCGGCGTTCCTCCCGGACGGGCGCTCGCTGGTGCTCGTCTCGGAGCGCGGCGGCATCGCCAACCTGGAGGTGCTGGAGATCGCGACGGGGGCGGTGCGCCCGCTCACCCGCGTGACCGGGGCGGCGGCGGCGCCGGAGCCGGACCGCTACGGCGGCGTGTTCTACCTCTCGCTGCATTCGCGGGGGATGGACGTGATGCGCATCCCCCTCGACAGCGCGGCGCGCGGGCCGGTGGTGGCGCTCGACACCGCGCTCTCGCCCGCCGCCCCACCCGCCGCGGCGGTGGCGCCGGACACGCTCCGCCGCGGACCGCTCCCGCCCTCGCGCGCCTACGGCCTGGGGCCGCGCCGCACGAACCTCCTCCCGACCGGCACCCTTGACGCGAACGGCGCCTCGGCGGGGCTGGTGCTCACCAACGGCGACCCGGTCGGCCGGCTCACGGCCATGCTGCGGGTGATCGCGGGCGAGGCGGAGATGCCGCGCGGCGCGGCGCTCGCGCTCATCTACCGACGCTGGCTCCCGGTGATCGGCCTCGATGCCTTCTACCTGCAGCACCGCCCATCGACGGACGGCGCGGGGATCGTCCTCCCGGCGGACTCGCTCGACGCGCGGTACCCGGGGGCGGCGCTCTCCATCCAGCTCCCCTGGGCCGGCTCCGCGCTCCGCCACCGCCTGCGGGTCGGCGCATCCGCCGGCGCGCTGAAGCTCGGCGACGCCGATGCCACCTCGCGCACCCTCGCCTTCGCCGAGGCGATGGGCTCGCTGACGAAGAACCGCGGCGCGAACGCCATCTCCACCACGCTGCGGCTGCACGGCTCCGTCGGCCGGACCGGGGGCGCGGGATGGACGCGCGGCGTCGGGACGATGGGGATGGGGATCCGCTTCGCCGGGCTGAACGGGCGCGGCGAGCTGACGTACGGCGCCGTGTCGGCGGGCGCGCCGCGGTGGGAGCGCTTCGAGGTCGGCGGCGCGCCGCAGCCGCTCTTCGACGACGCGATCCTCCCGCAGCGGCTCCCGCTCCCCGCGGCGCGCTTCGGCGTGGTGCGCGGGCGGCAGGTGCTGGCGTACCGCGTGAGCACACAGCTCTCGGGGCTCACCCCCTACCTCGCGGGCGCCGCGGGGAGTGGCGGGCATGGCGAGTGGCACCGCGTGGCCGGCGTCGAGGCGGCGTTCGAGAACCCGGCGATCAGCCTGCTCGGCATCCCCGGCGTGCGCTTCGTCGCCGGCGCCGGCTATCCGCTGGACGCGCCGGACCGCCACCGGGTGCGCGTCTACGGCACGGTGACGTATCGGCCGTAGGGATGTTGAGGGTCGCGGCCTGCGGGGAGCACCGCAGCCACCGTGGACCGGGCGGATAAATCCGCGGCTCCGCGGCAACAAAAACACGAAGTCCGCCTGCGCGCCGCCTGCGCGGACTCCCGCCCTCGGTGTTGCCGCAATCGCGGGGCACGCGAACGGGCTCGATGGAGCCGGGGCAGGCAGCCTCGGCCGAGCGGAGGCTGGTCGCGCGCCACTCCACCTCGGCCGCACCACGGCCGGTAGTCCGCGCAGGCGGACTTCGTGTGGTTGTTGCAGCGATTTCAATCGCCCTCCCCACCCGCTACTTTCATCCTCACCGATCCCCATCCCCACAGCCTCCGATGCCGCGCCTCCACCCCATCGCCGCCACCCTGCTCCTGCTCGCCGCCGCCTGCGCTCCGCATGCGGCGGCGGGACCGCGTCCGCAGTCGCGCGACCTCTCGGCGCTGGAGGCGGAGGTGCGGGGGATCATCCGGCGGCACGCGGGCGACAGCGCGCTGGTGGAGGTCGCCTTCCGCGACCTGGCCACGGGCGACTCGCTGCTGGTGGATGCGCACCAGCCGCTGCACGCCGCCAGCACCATGAAGGTGCCGGTGATGCTGGAGCTCTTCCGCCGCGCCGACGCGGGCGAGCTCTCGCTCGACCAGCCGGTGGAGGTGCGCAACCAGTTCCGCAGCATCGCCGACGGCAGCAGCTACGCCCTGGACGCGGGCGACGACAGCGACAGCACCCTCTACCGCCGCCTGGGCGAGCGCGTGCCGGTGCGCGAGCTGGTGGAGCGCATGATCACCCGCTCCAGCAACCTCGCCACCAACCTGCTGATCGACCTGGCCGACCCGCGCCGCATCGCCGCCACCCTGGCCTCGATCGGCGCGGGGGAGATGCACGTGCTGCGCGGCGTGGAAGACGGGCCGGCGTTCCGGGCGGGGATGAACAACACCACCTCGGCGTACGCGCTGATGCGGGTGATGGAGGCCGTGGCCGGCGCGCGCGCCGCCTCGCCCGCCGCGAGCCGCGAGATGGTGGACGTGCTCTCGCGGCAGCACTTCAGACAGATGATCCCCGCCGGCGTGCCGCCCGGGGTGCGCACCGCCAACAAGACGGGCGACATCACCCGCATCGCCCACGACGCGGCCATCGTCTACCCGCCGGGGCGCGCGCCCTACGTGCTGGTGGTGCTCACCCGCGGCTTCGCCACCCCGTCGACCGCCGCCCCGGTGGCGCGCGAGGTGTCGGCCGCGGTCTGGCGGCACGTGTCCGGCGGCCGCTGAAGCGGAACCCGGGAGGCACTTCGGCAGTACGACGGGTCTCGAACCCAACCGTGTGCCGGGGCGCCGCTTGCGACGGGCGCCCGCATCGTCCCTCCACCCCTTCGATCGCTTTCGAGGCACCGCAATGAAGCCGAGATGGACCGCGTGGGCCGCCGCGCTCGCCGCCCTGCTGGTGGGATCCCCCCTCTCCGCCCAGGTGCTGGGGGGGAAGGTGATGGACCGGGCGAACAGCGAGCCCGTCCCCGAAGCCGTGGTCGAGGTGCTGAACGCCAACGGCCGCAGCATCCAGCGCACGCGCAGCGACCGCGACGGCTTCTTCGTGTTCGAGCTGCGCGAGCCGGGAGAGTACCGGCTGCGCACCGCGCGCGTGGGCTACGGCACCGTGACCTCGGACGCGGTGCAGGTGGAGAGCCGCCAGACGGTGCAGGTGGAGATCCGCATCGCCACCGGCGAGGTCGCGCTGGACCCGCTGACGGTGACCGCGCGCAGCCAGCCGCCGCGCAGCGCCTGGCTGGAGCGCGAGGGGTTCTACGACCGCGAGAAGAGCGGCTTCGGCGTCTTCCTCACCCAGGCCGAGCTGTCGCAGCGGATGGCGGTGCGCCCCAGCGACTTCTTCCGCGGCATCGCGGGGGTGCAGGTCAGGTCGACCGGCACGCGGAACGTCATCACCATGACGCGCTCGGGCTCCTGCTCGCCGCGCGTGCTGCTCGACGGCGGCCCCGTGGCGGGCTCGGACCTGGACAGCTTCGTGCAGCAGCAGGACGTGGCGGCCATCGAGATCTACCGCGGCCCCAGCGAGATCCCCGGCCGGTGGATGGGCTTCAGCTCCTCGTGCGGCCTGATCGTGATCTGGACCAAGCGCGGCGAGCCGAACCGGTAAACGGCAGAAGTCTCACACCGAGGGACCAGAGGGACCAGAGAACCGCGGCTGGTTTCTCTGGTTCCTCTGCTTCCTCTGTGTGAACCATTCTGTTTCAATCCTCCACGACGCCGACGGCGAGGCGGACGGGGATGCCGCCGTTGCTGGTGCGGAAGGCCTCGGCGAAGGGGATGCCGACCTGCGCCTCCAGCTTCCGCTCGGCGGCGAGGAGCGCCACCGTCCATCCCGGGCAGCGCGCCCGCGCCGTGCGCCCCAGCGCGGCGTAGAGGTTCCGCAGCGCATCGATCTCCCCCACCCGCACGCCGTACGGCGGATTGCAGACGAGCAGCCCCGGCCCCGGCGGCGGCTCCATCGCCGACACCGGCCGCACCGCGAGCTCGACGTCCGCCGCCACCCCCGCGCGCTCCGCGTTCGCGCGCGCGGCCTCGATGGCGCCCGCGTCGCGGTCGGAGCCGGAGATGGGCACCGGCGAGGCGGGGAGGATGGCGTCGCGCGCCCCGGCGACGGCGCGCGCCCACGCGTCGGCATCGTGCCCGGGCCACGCGGTGAAGGCGAAGGCGCGCGGCTCCCGCGACGCCGACGCCACCCCCGGCGCCACGTTGCGCGCCAGCAGCGCCGCCTCGATGGGGATCGTCCCCGAGCCGCACATCGGGTCCAGCAGCGGCGTGTCGCCAGCCCAGCCGGCGCCGCGCAGCATGGCCGCGGCGAGCGTCTCGCGGAGCGGCGCCTTCGCCAGCGCCTGGCGGTAGCCGCGCAGGTGCAGCAGCGCGCCCGACGAGTCCGCGCTGACCGTCACCTCGTCGCGGTGCACGCGCACCACGAAGAGCTGCGCGTCGCCGCCCTCGGCCTCTTCCTCCGGCCCCTTCGCGGCCGACGAGGCGCCGATCCCGCCCACGCGCTCCTCGATGAAGCCCAGCAGCCGCTCGGCGATGGCGCCCTCGTGGTAGAGCTTCGACTTCTTCGAGGTCACCCGCAGCCGCACCGCCCTCCCCCGCGTCACCCACCGCTCCCACGGCACCCTGCGCGCGTGCCGCTCCAGCTCGATGAAGGTCCGCGCGTGGAAGACGCCCGCGCGCACCACCACCCGGCCGGCGGTGCGCAGCCAGAGGCTGGCGCGGTGGACGTCGTCCAGCGTCCCCTCCCACGCCGCGCCGCCCGGCTCCGCGGCCGCGGCGATCCCCAGCGCCCGCAACTCGGCGGCGCAGATCGCCTCCAGCCCCGGCGCGGCCACGGCGAAGAGCGGGAGGCGGTCGGTCATCGCAGGCGTCCCAGGGGTGGCGGGAGACGGGGTCCGGAGCGACGGAACGATACCCCGCCGCGGCCCCGGCGACAACGGAGCACGGGGGTGACCAAAAGGGGCGGATGATCGTCTTACTGGCGCGCCAGGAAGCCGGACACTAACGTCTGTAAGGTGGATCATCTCGTCCAGTTTTCAGGCGCCAATCTTTGTGTAAAGCCAACTTACGAGGCTGCACCCGTGCCCTACGTTCCACCGTTCCTCACGGAGCTCGACGACGAAGATGCCCGCTGGCTGGACGGCGCCGGCGAGCGGAGACGCGTGCGTGCCGGCGAGGAGATCGTGACCGGGGGCGTGCCCCCCCGGCACCTGTTCGTGGTGATCGAGGGCGAGTTCGAAGCATCGCCCGCCGCCGGGGGTTCGGTGCGCGCCGCGACGGACGGCGTGCTGCTCTGCGTGCCGCGCGAGGAGCTGGAGGCGAAGGCCGCGGGCGACCCCGGCTTCGAGCTCCGCCTGGACAGGGTGATCTCGAAGCGCCGCCTCCCCCGGCGCCCCGCCACCCCGGCGAAGGAGCCGGCGAAGCCGACCCCGGAGGGCGAATTCCACGTCCCCACGGTGATCGAGAAGCTGCTGCTCGGGGACATCTGATACCGTCTTTCGAGATTGGCTGTGCAAAGCAAAAACGTCATCCTGAGGGAGCCGCCGCGCGGAATTCGCGTCGTCTGGAAAGCCTGGCGGCGACCGAAGGATCTATAACTTCGGCAGCGACACAGCCGGTCTGTCGTGTCCGCGGTTACAGATCCTTCGGACTGCCGGCTGTTGCGCACGCCGCAAGCTCTGCGTGGCCGTCCTCAGGATGACGTCCTTATGCATAGCGAATCCTGGAAAGCGGTATGACTGAAAAAGGGTTCTTCGTCGATTTAGTTGCAACCTGACCGCACCGGGCACTCCCTTGCGCGTCGACGTGGGTTCCGACGATTGCGTCAGCGCCGGACTCGTCGACGAGTGGCTGCAGGCTCGGAATGAGCTGAGTATCGAAATTTTTTTGCAGCACACCCGGTTCGGGCGTTCACCCCGTCGTCTGCGCCTGAAGGCTTCGGCAACTGCGTCATCAGGGGGAATCGAGCCCACCGCAGCCTCCGTGCGTCGCCCAGTCTTCGTGGACAGGCCGAAGGATCGTCATCCAGCCAGCGATGCGGAGGACGTGCACGGCGACTCGGCTCGCCTTGTGACCTCCTGATCGATCCGTTCAGACAGCCGAGCCTTTCGCGATTGCCGAAGGAGCGAGGGGTCTCTCCAAAAAAATTTCGATCCTCAGCGCGAGCGCCGCCTGCGGTCACTCGTCGACGGGATCGGTGCGAGCGGGCGGGAGACCTGCTGCAACTAAATCTGCGATGAACCGAAAAAAGAAAAAAGCAGCTCACGCAGAGAGACGCGGAGTCTCGGAGAGGTTCTCTCCGTGACTCCGCGTCTCTCTGCGTGATACGATCTTCTTCAGGCCTCGAGGTGGTATTCCTTGAGCTTGCGGTAGAGGGTGCGCTCCCCGATCCCCAGCATCTCGGCGGCGCGGCGGCGGTTGCCGCGCGCCTCGCGCAGCGCGGCGTTGATGGCCTCGCGCTCCAGGTCCTGCATGGTCATCCCCGGGCGGAACACCACCACCCCCTTCTCCTCCGGCGGCTCGGGCTCCGGCGGCGGCGCCCAGGCGATCGGCGCGGGGAAGGCGCCTGCCACCCCGATCCCCGGGAGCTGCACCGGCTCGCGCTGGCGCTGCTTGTAGATCTCGAACTCGCGCCGCAGGTCGTCGAGGTCCATCCGCATCTCGAACATGGTGCGGAAGATGAACTCCAGCTCCGGCGGCGGCCCGCCGTCGCCGTTCTGGGCCGGCTTGCCGCGGTGCACGGTGGGGACGTGCACCGGCATCAGCGCGCGCGAGGTGCCGCGCGCGTAGCGCACGTCGGGGGGAATGTCTTCCGGGCGGATCACGCGCCCCGGGGCGAGCACCACCATGCTCTCCACCAGGTTGCGCAGCTCGCGCACGTTCCCCGGCCAGTCGTACTCCACCAGCACCCGCACCGCCTCGGGGTCGATCCCCATGAACGGCCGGTCGTGCTCGGCGCTGAACTCGCGGATGAAGCGGTCGATCAGCCGCGGGATGTCGGCCCGGCGCTCGCGCAGCGGCGGCAGGTCGATGCGCAGCACGTTGAGCCGGTGGAAGAGGTCGCGCCGGAACTCACCGGTGAGCACCTGCTCGCGCAGGTTCTGGTTGGTGGCGGCCAGCACGCGCACGTCCACCCGCAGCACGTCCTCGCCGCCCACGCGCCGGAACTCGCGCTCCTCCAGCACGCGCAGCAGCTTGGTCTGGGTGGAGAGCGGCATCTCGCCGATCTCGTCCAGGAAGATGGTGCCGTGGTTGGCCAGCTCGAAGAAGCCCTTGCGCAGCGACGCGGCGCCGGTGAACGCGCCCTTCTCGTGGCCGAAGAGCTCGCTCTCCAGCAGCGTCTCGGGGAGCGCGGCCACGTTCACCGCGATGAAGGGGCGGTGCCGGCGCGGGGAGAGGGCGTGCAGCCCGCGCGCGACCAGCTCCTTGCCGGTGCCGCTCTCGCCCAGGATCAGCACGGTGCTGTTGACGGGGGCGATCTGCACCACCCGCTCCAGCACCTGCTCCATCTCCTCCGTTTCGCCCACGATGCCGGTGATCTCGCGGAGCTGCTCGCGCTGCACCAAGCGGCGGCCCACCAGCGCCACCTCCTCGGCGTCCACCGGCTTGGCGAAGCACTCGCTCATCCCCAGCTCGCGGCAGACCTCGCGGCCGGAGGGCTCGGTCGGCTCGGTGAGCCCGATCACGGGGATGCGGCGCTCCCGCGCCTGCGCCGCCATGGCGCGGGCGCGGCGCTCGCGCAGGCCGCCGCTGAGCACCAGCAGAATCGGCTCGCCCAGCGCGTCGGCCAGGCTCTCGCCGGGCGCGAGCAGCTCCACGCGCATCCCGTCCGCCTCGAACGCGCCGCGCAGCCGGACGGCCGGCTCCAGGTCATCGGTGGTGATCAGTACGACGTCCGCCAAGGCTCTCCCGCGAAATCGAGAATGAACCGGATCTCACCCCGGGTTGGAAACCCGGAGCTGGAACGGCACGCAGTCCGCCTTCGCGGACCGCGCGCCGCAATGTCCTGGCGCGGGCCCAGGCGTTTCGGACCGAGCCGGCATCGTAGCGCGCGCGTCCGCGAGCGAAGCGAGCCGTCGGTCACCCTCTCCCGTGCAGTTCGGGAGAGGGTCGGTTCGGGCGGACGCGCATCACCGTCGGCCAGGCGAAAGCCCGGACCGCCCGGACCGGGGTGAGGGCTACTTCCTGACCGTCCCCTTCGTGTGGAACGGGGGCTTCACCACCTCGGCCGGCACGGCGCGGTCGCGGATCACGATGCCGATCTCCGTGCCCGGGGCCGCGGCCTCCGCCTCCACGTACGCCATCCCGATCCCCTCGCCCAGGGTGGGGCTCAGGGTGCCGCTGGTCACCTCGCCCACGGTGCGGCCCTGGAAGGTCACCGGGTAGTGCGGGCGGGGGAAGCCGCGCTCCTTCAGCCGGAACCCCACCAGCTTGCGCCTGACGCCGCCCTCCTTCTGCGCGGCCAGCGCCTCGCGCCCCACGAAGTCGCCCTTCGCCAGCTTGGTCACCCAGGCGAGCCCCGCCTCCAGCGGCGTGTGCTCTTCGTCCAGGTCGTTGCCGTAGAGCGCCATCCCCATCTCCAGCCGCAGCGAGTCGCGGCTGCCCAGCCCGCAGGGCGCCAGCCCGTCGTCCTTCCCCACCTCCAGCAGCCGGCGCCAGAGCGCGGCCGCGCGGTCGGCGGGAACGTAGAGCTCGAAGCCGTCCTCGCCGGTGTAGCCGGTGCGGCCGATGTGCATCGGGACGCCGTCGCCTGCGGGCGGGGCGAACTCGGCGTGGGTCATGCGGTAGTACTTCAGGTCGTCCAAAGGCGAGCGGATGCCGGTGATCCCGGCGGTCGCCTCGACGATCGCCTGCGATGCGGGGCCCTGCACGGCGATGAGGGCGATGCGGTCGGTCGCATCCTCGACCTCGACGTCGAAGGCGAGGCCTCGCTCGACGAGCGCGGCGGCGACAGCATCCCGGTTCCCGGCGTTGGCGACGACCATGAGTCGCTCGGCGCTGTGACGGTAGACGATGACGTCGTCGATGATGCCGCCGTCGACGTCGAGCAGCAGGCTGTACTTCGCCTGATCGTCGGCCAGGGTCGAGAGCCGTCCCGCCAGCGCGTAGTCGAGGAACGCTCCGGCCTGAGGTCCCTCGATAACGAACTCGGCCATATGCGAGATGTCGAAGAGTCCGGCAGCGGTCCGCACGGCGTGATGCTCCGCAAGGTCCGAGCTGTAGCGGACGGGCATGAGCCAGCCGCCGAAGTCCGTGAACGACGCGCCGAGCGCCTCGTGGCGCTCGTGCAGGGGGGTCGTGCGGGGGCTGGTCATGAGTTCTCCCGTCGGCGATCGGGCAGACGCCGGACGACGTCTGAGAACTCCCCCTCTGTCATGGGCCTGAGAGTTTCGCCTCGGCACCCATCGATGAGATCGGATGCTGTGGCTTTCACCTTCGGCGGATTTCGAACCGCGGAGGCAAAAGCGACGAGATGGAGACTCGTCGCGATTGGCCGGCGGTAAGGGGTCTCGATACGGCGCTGGGGCGCCTACTCGACCCGATTTCTTGCTCGCTTCGCTCGCTCGAAATCGCTTTCCAGAGCGGCCGGACCCGCGCGGTACACGGACCTGAGAGATTGGCGGGGAGGCTTGCTCCTTCGGTGCCCGACGATGATGCTGTCGAGGCTCTCCCGCGAGGGTCGTTCGGCCTGTCTTCAGTTGCGCGTCCAGCATAGCGGCCGGCGTCGCTCAGCCGGTGCAGCGCCCCGAGGAGACCGCGTCGTCCAGGCTCCCCGCCTGCTCCACGACCGGCGCGAGCTCCGTCGTGGTGATCGCGTACCCGCGCTGGTCGGAGTCGAGGCCGCGGGCGAAGACCACGCCGGCGACGTCGCCGTCATCCGTGAGGAGCGGCCCGCCGGAGTTGCCCGGGCGGACGTCCGCCTGGAGTGCGTAGATCTCGCGAGGCGCGGACGTCTCGTCGTACACGTCGGGGACGGGCACCGTGCCGGCCGAGAGCACCGTCGCCGGCACGCTGGTGAACGGGCCGCCGTTCGGGTATCCCTGCACCGCGGCCGCACTGCCGGGCGGGAGCAGCTCAGACAGCGCCAGCGGGCTGGCGTCCAGGCCCTCCACGGCCACGACGGCGAGGTCGTCGATCGGATCGAAGTAGACGATCCGCCCTTCGCGCGCCTCCCGGCCCGGCAGCTCGACGATCGGGGTGTCCACGCCGGCCACGACGTGGGCGTTGGTCACCAGCCGGTCCTCCGCGATGACGAAACCGGAGCCGGTCACTCCGGTGCCGCAGGCGTAGGCGACCCCCGAGATGCGGGCGACGGATGCTCCCGCCCGCTGCAGTTCCGGATCGTCGAGAGCCACCGGAGGCGCGGCCGGCGCACCGCCCGTCTCGAGCAGGGC
>JBJMPM010000085.1:0-34640 GCA_045803205.1 Longimicrobiaceae bacterium | reverse complement strand
CGGCCCCCGCGCCCGCGCCGCCGCCCGCGCCGATCCCGCTGCCGCCGGCTCCGCCCCCGGCGCCGCCGCCCGCGCCGCCGCCGCCGCGCGACACGATCGTGATCCCGCCGGCGCCGCCGCCCCCTCCGCCGCCGTTGCCGCGGCGGTAGGGACGGGGTAGCGGCGGACGGCGGAGAGGCAGGGGTGGTGTTGCGACTATGCGGCTGAAGCCGCCGCTACGACGGCACGCAGTCCGCCTGCGCGGACACCCTCGCCGAGACATCGTGCACGCTACCGTCTGCCCCGCGCGCCGCGATCGACCAGCGTCACCCCTCTCCCCTCGTGGGAGAGGGGCCGGGGGAGAGGGGGTAGCCCGGCCGCGCACCACCGCCCATCGCCCACACCCGCACCCGCAGCCCCATGCACCCTCGCATCCTCTCCATCCTCGTCGTCGTCTTCTCGCTTCTCGCCGCGTCCACCTCTGCCCCCGCCCGTGCCCAGGCGCTCACGCCCGTGGAGCGGCGCATCGTCGCGTACGCGGAGGCGCACGCGGAGGACGCGGTCGCGCTGCTGGAGCGGACGGTGAACGTGAACAGCGGCACCGGCAACCTGGCCGGCGTGCGCGAGGTGGGGCGGATCTTCGCGGCGCAACTCGACTCGCTCGGCTTCGAGACGCGCTGGGTGGAGCTGCCGGACTCGCTGCGCCGCGCGGGGCACCTGTTCGCCGAGCGGCGCGGCACGCGGGGGAAGCGCCTCCTGATCATCGGCCACCTGGACACGGTGTTCGAGCGGGAGAGCCCGTTCCAGCGCTTCCAGCGCAGCGGCGACATCGCGTCGGGGCCGGGGACGAACGACATGAAGGGCGGCGACGTGATCATCGTCTACGCCCTGCGCGCGCTGGAGGCGGCGGGCGTGCTGCGCGACACGCGCATCGTGGTGGCGATGACGGGCGACGAGGAGAACCCCGGGCGCCCGCTCTCCATCTCGCGGCGCGACCTGGTCGAGGCGGGGAAGAACGCCGACGCGGCGCTGGAGTTCGAGGGCGCCAGCCGCGATACCACCGGGCAGGAGACGATGGTCACCTCGCGCCGCAGCTCGGGCGCGTGGACGTTGCGCGTCACCGCGCGGCCGGGGCACTCGTCCGGCGTCTTCGGCGAAGGGGTGGGGAGCGGGGCGATCTACGAGGCGGCGCGGATCCTGGAGGCGTTCCGCACGGGGCTGCGCGAGCCGGGGCTCACCTACAGCGCGGGGCTGGTCCTGGGCGGCACCGAGGTGGCCTTCGACTCCGCCGCCGGCCGCGGCAGCGCGTCGGGGAAGACGAACGTGATCCCCGCCACGGCCGTGGTCATGGGCGACGTGCGCACGCTGACGGACGAGCAGCTCCGCCGCACGCAGGAGCGGATGCGCGCGATCGTGGCGGCGAGCCTGCCGGAGGCGCGGGCGCGGATCTCCTTCGACGAGGGGTATCCCTCGATGCCGCCCACGGAGGGGAACCTCGCCCTCCTCGCGACGCTGAACGGGGTGAACCGCGCGCTCGGGCTGCGGGAGGCGGAGGCCAACGACCCCGCCCGCCGCGGCGCGGGCGACATCTCCTTCGTCGCGCCGTACGTGAGCGGCATCGGCGGCCTGGGCGCGCACGGCGCCGGGAGCCACTCCGACCGCGAGACCATCGACCTCGCCACCCTGCCGCGGCAGATCCAGCGCGCCGCGCTCCTCATCTACCGTCTGACACGGTAACTGCTTTCTCTCACAGAGGGCACAGAGGTCACAGAGAAAAATTCCCTGTGACCTCTGTGTCCTCTGTGAGAGCCCATCTGTTCAGTGGACGTCGGCCCCGGCGCGGCCCTTCCCCTTGCGCATGAAGAGCAGGAGCGGCAGGCCGAGCGCCATCCCCATCCCGAACATCAGGAAGATGCGCTCGTAGCTGAGCATCGCCGCCTGCCCCATCACCTGCTTCTGGATGATGCCGATCG
Organism: Longimicrobiaceae bacterium; assembly: GCA_045803205.1. Classification (GTDB taxonomy): domain Bacteria; phylum Gemmatimonadota; class Gemmatimonadetes; order Longimicrobiales; family Longimicrobiaceae; genus Longimicrobium. The sequence continues at coordinate 32,688 of JBJMPM010000085.1, read as the reverse complement.
CCTGCGTCTCCGCCACCGACGCCGGCATCCCCCGGGCGATCAGCCCCTGCGTGATCATCGCCAGGCGCTCGCGCGTGGCCTCGCCGTAGCGGCTCACGTGCTCGGAGAGCGCGGCGTAGTTCTGCCCGCGGAAGCGGCTCACCAGCGTGGCCGTGAGCGCGATCCCGATGCTCCCGCCGAGCTGCCGGGTGAGGTTGTAGAGCCCCGTGCCGCCGGGGATCTGCTCCATCGGCAGGTCCGCCAGCGCCAGGTTCGTCATCGGCACGAAGATCAGCCCCAGCCCTACGCCGCGCAGGATCAGCGGCCAGAAGAAGTCCGCCTGCCCGCTCTGCGTGGTGAAGCGCGAGTGCATCCACATCGACGAGAAGAAGATCGCCACTCCGATCACGACCAGGATGCGCCCGTCGACCTTCCCCGTCGTCCGCGCCATCGCCGCCATGGTCACGGCTGCGGCGAGCGCACCGGGGAGGATCACGAACCCGGTCTGCTCCGCCGTGAACCCCAGCAGCGTCTGCAGGTAGACGGGGAGCACGAATACGGTGGCGTACAGGCAGACCCCCAACATCGCCGCGAACACGATCCCGGCCGAGAGCTGCCGGCTCTTCAGGATGCGCAGGTCGACGATGGGGTGCTCCGTCCTCAGCTCGTGCCAGACGAAGAGCACCAGCGACACCGCGCTCACCACCGCCAGCGCCACCACCTCGCCGCTCTCGAACCAGTCCAGCCGCTCCCCGCGCTCCAGGAAGGTCTGCAGGCACCCGATCCCCAGGATCAGCAGCGCGAGCCCCGTCCAGTCCACCGACGCGACCTTCTGCGCGAAGCGCGAGTCCTTGATGTACCCCAGCGTCATGGCCAGGGCGATCATCCCCAGCGGGATGTTGATGTAGAAGATCCAGGGCCACCCCAGCGCGTCGGTGATGTACCCGCCGAAGGTGGGGCCGAGGGTGGGGCCCACCATCACCCCCATCCCAAAGATGGCCATCGCCGTCCCGAACTCCTCGCGCGGGAACACCTCGTAGAGGATGGACTGCGAGGTCGAGAGGAGCGCGCCGCCGCCCACCCCCTGCACGATGCGCCAGAACACCAGCGCCCCCAGCGTGTGCGCGTTGCCGCAGAAGAACGAGGCGACGGTGAAGAGCGCGATGGAGGCCGCGAAGTAGCGCCGCCGCCCGAAGCGCGCCGAGAGCCACCCGGTGATGGGGAGCACGATCACGTTCGCCACCACGTAGCCGGTGGAGACCCACGCGATCTGGTCCAGCGTGGCGCCCAGCGTCCCCATCATGTGGGGGATGGCCACGTTCACGATGCTGGTGTCGAGCAGCTCCAGCACCGAGGCGAGGGTGACGGTGAGCGCGATCAGGTAGCGGTGCGCGTACGGGTCGTCCGCCGCGCGCGCCGCCGCTCCGCCGCGGCGGAGCGGGAGCGCCTGCGTGGTGGCGCTCACCTCACCCCCGCGCCTTGATGCGCACCGTGGCGCTCATCCCCGGGCGCAGCGGGTGCGCCGCGTCCTGCCGCCCGTCGAAGCGGATCCGCACCGGGATGCGCTGCACCACCTTGGTGTAGTTCCCCGTCGCGTTGTCCGGCGGCAGCAGCGAGAAGCGCGCGCCCGTCGCGGGGCTGATGCTCTGCAGCCGCCCGTGGAAGGTGAGCCCCGGGTAGGCGTCGACCTCCACCTCCACCGGGTCCCCCGCGCGCAGGTCGCGCGTCTGCGTCTCCTTCAGGTTCGCCGTCACCCACACGTCGTTCAGCGGGACGACGGTCATCAGCGGCTGCCCCGGCTGCACCATCTGCCCCACCTCGGCCGACTTGCGGGCGACGATCCCGTCCATCGGCGCCGTGACCACCGCGTAGCCGAGCTGCAGCGCCGCCGCGTCGCGCGCGGCGCGGGCGCTCTCGATGCGCGAGCGCGTCACCCGCACCCCCGCGCCCGCCGCGGTCGCCTGGCTGGCCGCGGCGTTCGCGGTCTCGCGCGCGGCGCGCACCTGCGCGTCCGCCGCCTCCGAGGCGGCCACCACCGCGTCGAACTGCTGCTTGCTCACGATGTTGCGCTCCGCCAGCGGGCGCAGCCGCTCCACGTCGCGCCGCGCCTTCTCCGCGTTCGCCTGGGCCGCGCCGATGGAGGCGCGCGCGGCGCCGGCCTGGGCCTGGGCCGCGGCGGCCTGCGCCACCGCCTGCCCGCTCCCGCCCGCGGTCTGCTCCTCGGCCGCGGCCAGGTCGGCCTGGGCCTGGGCGAGCTTCGCGCGCAGGTCGCGGTCGTCGATCACCAGCAGGGTGTCGCCCGCCTTCACCGGCTGGTTCTCCTCCACCCGCACCTGGGCCACGTAGCCGCCCACGCGCGGGAGGACCGGGGTCACGTGCCCCTCCACCTGCGCGTTGTCGGTCTCCTCCCAGTTGCGCCCCTCCCACCAGCGGTACCCGAAGTACCCCAGCAGCGCCAGGAGCAGCACCCCCAGGATGGGGAGGATGGGCTTCTTCCTCGCCGGCGCCGGGGCGGAGTCCGCGGTGATCCGCGGCCCGCCGGCGGGGGCGTCGGAAGCGGTGTCGTGGGCGATGGATGCGGTCGCGTTGGCCATGGTCTCGTCGCTTTCGTTCACGGTCCGCCCTGGCGGAGGTTGAGAGTGGTGCCGGTGGCCCGGGCCAGGCTCACCCGCGCGGCGGCCGAGGCGGCCTGCGCCTCGATCACCGCGTCGCGCGCGCGGACCAGGTTCTGCTGCGCGTTGATCACCTCGATGTTGCCCGCCAGCCCGTTGGCGAAGCGCTCCTGCGCCTGCGAGAGCTCCTCGTTGGCCAGCCGCAGCCGCTCGGCGGCGATGCGCTGCTGGTCTTCGCCCGTGGCCACGTCGAGCAGGGCCGAGCGCACGTCGGCCTCCACCTGCGCCCGCACGTCGGCGGTGCGCACCCGGGCCTCCTGCGCCACGAGCCGCTGCTGCTCCTGGCGCGCCTCGCGCCGGAAGCCGTCGAACACCGGCACCGACACCTGCACCGCCAGGTTGTAGGTGGGGAAGGCGTCGGGGACGTTGACGCCGCTGAGCCCGTAGTCCGCCGCCAGGTCCAGCCGCGGCAGCCGCTCCGCCCGCACCGCCGCCGCCGAGAGCCGCGCCGAGCGCTCCGCCGCCGCGGCCGAGCGCAGCTCCGGGCGGTTGGCGAGCGCCGCCTGCACCGCCGCCCCCTCGTCGGCGGGGACGGTGCCCGCGGCGGTCTGCGGCCCCAGCGCGTCGGCGATGGCCACCGCGGTGGTGGGCGCCACCCCCATCGCGCGGGTGAGGGCGAGCTTGGCCTGCTGGAGCTGGTTCTCCGCCACGGAGAGGAGCCCCCGCGCCGCGGCGAGCTGGGTGCGCGCGCGGGTCACGTCGAGCGCCGTGGCCACCCCGCGGTCGAGCTGGGCCTGCGCGAGCGCCACCAGCTCCGCCGCCAGGCGCACGTCCTCGCGCCGCGCGGTGATGGTGGCGCTGGCGCGCTCCGCCTGCACGTAGGCCAGCGCCGCGCGCTGCGCCGCGCCCTCGGCGGCGGTCCGCCGCTCCGCCTGCGCCCCCTCGGCCGCGGCGCGCACCGCCCGCACCCGCGCGATCCCCGCCGGGTCGAAGAGCGGCGTGCTCGCCCGCATCCGCGCGTCGAAGACGTCCACCGGCCCGATCTTGGAGGGGATGGACTGCCCCGGCGGGAGCGGGAGGCTGAAGCCGAAGGTCTCCAGGTTCTGGGTGCGCCGGTCCTCGGCCACGGCGGCGGAGAGGTTGGGGAGGAGCGCGCCGCGCACCTCGCGCACGCGCTGCTCCGCCTCCAGGGCGCGCAGGGCGGCGAGCTGCACGGCGGGCGCGGTGTCGGCCGCCACGGACACGGCCCGCCCCAGCGTCAGGGCCACGGGCTCCTGCGCCCGGGCCGCGCCCGCGGCCAGGGCGGTGAGCATGAACGAGATCGCGAGCGTGCGCCTACGCATTTCCGTTGGTCTCCGGCTCCTTCGCCAGGGCGCGAAGGAAGAGGTCGATGTGAAGCTCCAGGTACTGCTCCATGTCCCACCCGTCGGGGTCGAACGCCTGCAGGGAGCGCTGGTAGATGGAGGCCTGCACCAGGGGGGCGATGGCCAACCGCGCCGCATAGTTCAGCGGCACCTCCCGCAGCTCGCCGCGCTCGATGCCGCGCCGCAGCGCCGCCTCGAAGATGCGGCGGGCGCGCACCACCACGTGCTCCACGTAGTAGCGCGCCAGCTCGGGGAAGTTGGCGGCCTCGCTGGTGATCAGCTTGCCCATGCAGGAGAGGCGCGCGCTCCCGCCCACCCGCCACCAGGCGCGGATCAGCTCGGCGATCAGCCCGGGGGTGGAGCCGGTGTGCTCGGCCACCAGCCGCTCGGCGCTCTCCATCTGCGCCCCCATCATCTCCTCCACCACCGCGCGGAAGAGGTCGTCCTTGCTGGGGAAGTAGAGGTAGACGGTGCCCTTGGTCACGCCGGCGCGCCTCGCGATCTCGTCCATCTTCGCGGAGGAGAAGCCCTTCTCCACGAACAGGTCGAGCGCCGCCTGCACGATCTCGCCCGGCCGCGCCTCGCTGCGCCGCCGCCAGCGCGGTCCGTCCTGCTCGTCCGCGGCGATGGGTGTCGGTTCGGTCATGTCACCCCCGGTGGGATTAGTAACTGACTGGTCAGTAAGATATAAACTCCGTCGCGCGGGTCAACCCTCTCCAGTCCCTTGCGTGTGCGCGCGCGAGATGATTTGCAGACGATCCGGCCGCGAGCCTGAAAGTTGGCGCAAGTGTGTGGGGCCCTTTTGCTTGACAACCCCGAAAAGTCCGTTTACGATGATGCTGACAAGGTGAACACGGCTCAGCCCCGGCCGCCTCTCCTCGGCGGCCGGGTACGTTCCAGATGGCGGCCCCCGGTTCCCTGCCGGTGCCCGCCCCCAGCCGGCGGCCCTCTCCCGCCGCGTCCTTCTCCCCCAGGAGGCACCTCATGGACCACCAGCACCCCTCGCAGCCGTCGGAGACCCCCCGCCAGGCGCCCGGCTACCCCCCGCCCGCGCCCGGCCAGCCCTACGCCGTGTCGAGCGTGGCGGGCCCCGACATCGTGAAGCGCGGGCTCGCGCTGTTCATCGACTTCGTGATCGTCGGCTGCGGCTACTTCGCGCTCTCGCTGGCGCTCGGCATCCCGCTGGGGTGGATGGGCCGGCTGGTCGCCGCCGCGGTCGCCGCCGCGGCCGTGCTGGTGCGCGACGTGGCCTTCCAGGGCGTCTCGCCCGGCAAGAAGATCCTGGGGATGGCCGCGGTGGGCCCCGACGGCGCTCCGGTGACCCTGCAGCAGTCGGTGATGCGCAACAGCACCCTGGCCCTGGGCTACGTGAACTCCGCGCTCGCGTCGATCCCCATCCTGGGCTTCCTCTCCCTCCTGGGGATCTTCGTGGTGCTCGCGGTGTTCGCCTACGAGATCTACCTGGTGGCCACCAACCAGCCGCGCCTGGGCGACAGGCTGGCCGGCGGCACCCGCGTGATCTTCCAGGGGCAGCCCGCCATCGCGATCTGACCCCCGCGGTCCGCGGCGGAACGGCGCGCCTGTCCCGGTCGGGGCGGGCGCGCCTTCGTTCACCCGCCCCTCGTAAAAAGACCCGTCGGTTGCGGTGACGCCCGAAGAAAATCCTTGCCCCTGGCGTTCAGTGCGAGCACTTTGGAGGGCGCCGGTTCTCTGTCCCACCTCACTTTCTCATCTGGAGGCCCTGAATGAACGGAAACGGTTATCGTCCCGAACCCTCGGACCCGCACCAGGAAGTATCCGCGGAGGTCGACGGGCAGCGCGTCACCGCCGGCTTCTATCCCGGCTTCGCCCGCTCCATCACGCTCAACGGGGTCACGGTGTACAACCAGAAGGAGCACGGCCCCCTCCCCTTCGTGCTTCCGGCCGGCTCCGACAAGCCGTTCAGCACCTCCGCGCTGCAGTTCTCCAGCACCAAGGGGTACTGCGTGACGGTGCACCTGGACGACCCCGACCACGTGATCGACCACATCGAGGTGGTGGTGCGCGACCCGCGCGCGGGCGTGGAGGCCATGTCGGCCGACGGCGGCGCCAGCGGCGACACCTGGAGCGCCGACAACCGGCCCATGATCTGCCCTCCGTACTGCTGACCCCTCGCCCCTCCGCTCCCCATGGCGCTCACCTGGCGGATCGCGCTCACCCTGGCGCTGCAGGTCGCGATCGGCGCGCTGACCCTGGGCTTCGGCCTGCTCGCGCTGCGCGTCGCGCCCCGCCCGGGAAAGTCGGAGCGCACGCTGGCGTGGTTCATGGCGGGCGTCACCTTCACCTTCGACGGCGCGCTCGCCCTGGTCCACTCGCTGGTGTGCGTGGCCGCCGCCTTCGTGCCGCAGGAGTCGTCGTTCTTCCGGGGGTACCTCCGGTTCACCCCGGCGGCGAACGACGCGCGCAACCTGCTGGTGCTGGGCTTCGCGGCGGGGCTGGGGTGGGTGGTGCTGCTGCGGCGCCCCGCGCCCTCGGCGCGGACCATCGTGGCCGTCGCGGGCGTGCTGGCGCTGGCGGGGTTCGTGGCGGGGCTGGCCGAGCCGCCCTTCGAGCAGCAGCGCGGCGCCGGCCACATGGGGATCCTGTCGCTGGGGGGCGCGGCCACCTCCGTGATCCTGTTCGCGGCGCTCTACCGCGGCATGGTGCGCGAGACGATCGACTGGCTGCTCTGGATCGCGCTGGCGCTCTACGCGGCGGACCAAGCCCTCTCGTCGAACATCCAGACCGCGCTGGCCTGGGCCGGCTTCGACGGCGCCTGGAGGCCTTCCTTCCGCTCGATGATGTGGGTGGGGCTGGTCTCCGCCTCCGTCATGCTCGCCTGCTCGGTGCGGCGCCTGGCCATCGCCCGCGCCGGCGAAGAGGCGCCCGGCCTGCTGGAGCGGCTGCGCGGCTGAGGGTCCCGGCTGATACGCAATCTGTTACGCCGCAACGGAGTACCCTTGCCGGGCGTGCGCTCCCGGCCCACTTTTCATCCGCCGCACGTTTCTCCTTCCTGCCCCACTTCGGAGGTTCACATGTCGGACGGTCACACCACCGCGGAAAAGAACAACTACTCCGTCACCTTCCATCCCGCGTTCGCCAGCCGCTGCGTCGTGTCCGGCGACGACGGCGAGTGCGAGGTGTACAAGCAGAAGGCGCCGCACCGGCTGAACGGGCAGGCGCACCCCAAGAAGCACAGAATCCACCTCAAGGGCGGCAGGTTCGACCGCGACGTGACGCTGGAGATCGACGACCCCAAGCACGCCATCAAGCAGATCCACCTGGAGCTGTACGGCGACCGCGACGAGGCGGAGATCGGCACGGCGACGGTGGCGCCCACGGCGGAGACCTTCACCGCGTTCAACACCGCCCAGACCTGCCCGCCCATCTGCCTGGAGCCCGACCCCGAGCCGTAAGCCGATGCTCACGTTCGCGCTCCAGCTCCTGAACAACGCGCTGCTCCTGGCCAGCGCGCTGCTCTGCCTGCTCGCGGGACGGGCCCCCACGCCGAACGCCCACCACCGGGCGGCGTGGCGGCTCACCGGCGCGGGCTTCCTGGTGCACGCCCTCGACATGCTGGCCCAGAACCTGTTCGGCGGCGCGGCGATGGCGGCGGGGAACGCGTCCGCCACCATGCAGGCGTATCTCCGCTGGCTTCCCGTGTTCAACCACGGCCGGACGTTCCTGCTGTACGGGCTGCTGCTGGGGCTGCTGCTGCTGGCGGTGTACCGGCACGAGCCCGACCGCCGCTTCTGGCGCGCCTCCGCCGCGCTCCTGGTGGCGGGGTTCGTGGCGGGGAGCGGGCTGGGGCTGGCGGAGGGGCCGTTCCGCATCGCCGGGCACTTCACCGCGGTGGCGGAGTGGGACGTGGTCGAGCTGCTGCTGCTCATGTCCGCGCTCTTCGTCCTGCTCCTCACCAGCCGCGCCGACCGCGCACTGTGGGCGCTCCTCTCGGCCTACGGGGTCGGCCTGGCGCTGGGGGTGTTCTCGTCCGCCCTGTTCACCATGATCGGCGTGGCGGACAACTGGCACCCGGCGCCGTGGACGCTGCAGGCCGAGCGGATGGTCTTCCACCTGCTGATGGTGCTCGCCGCCCTGTGGCGCGTACGCACCGGCCGGCGGGGCAGGTCGCTCCCCGCGATGCTCGAGCGCCGCGCGAGCCCCATCACCACGCTCGCCTGACCGGCTGGCGTTCGGTCACGCAGGGACGCAGAGGCACGGAGAGAACGCGGCAGTTCTCTCCGTGCCTCTGCGTCTCTCCGCGTGATCCCTCTGTGACTCTCTCCGCTCGTCCGGCGCGGGCTCCGACGACTGCGGCAGCGCCAGGCTCGTCGACGAGTGGCTGCAGGCTCGGAATGCGCTGAGTATCGAAATTTTTTTGGGGGACACGCGATTGGGGAGCTCACCCCGTCTTCCGCGCCTGAAGGCTCTGCCAACTGCGTCATCAGGGGGTATCGAGCACTCCCCTGCCTCCGTGCGTCACCCCAGCCTTCGTGGATCGGCGAATGATCGCCATCCATCCATCGATGCGAAGGACGTGCACGGCGGCCAGACTCGCTCGTGACCCCCTGATCGATCGGTTGAGACAGCCCGGGCCGACTGCACTGCCGAGGAACTGAAGGGGGGTCTCTCCAAAAAAATTTCGATACTCAGCGCGAGCGCCGCCTGCAGCCACGCTCCGGCGACGATCTCGCGTGGGAGAGGTTGTCCCTCCGTACCTGTGTGAGACTTCTGTTCAGTGCGGCCCGGAATGCACGGTCATTTGACCGGACCGACAGGAGAGTGCCGTTTACGGCCACTCGCGCGACCAGAGGAGGAGCGCCGCGGCGGCGAGCCAGAAGAGCCCGTATCCCCCCGCGAATCCCGCGGCGCCCCAGGCCGCGTGCCCCGCGCGCGCCGCCTCGTAGAAGTCGCGCAGCGCCAGGTGCGGCGGGAGGACGAAGGAGACCGCCTGCCGCGCCAGCGGCGAGAGCGGCGGCTCCACCCCCGTCTCGCCGAAGAACCCCAGGAACCCCTGCCAGAGGTCGGTCACCAGGTAGAGCGCTAGCGCGATCAGGCTGTCGCCGCGCGGGAACGCCACCGAGGCGAAGGCCACCACCCCGCCGTAGATCAGCGCGAAGAGCGCCGGCTGCACCAGCGCGTCCGCTCCCGCCCGGATCTCTCCCCACGCCGCGAGCTGGCTGACCACGAAGAAGGCGGCGCACACCGCCAGGGTGAGCGCGTACGCGACGCCCCAGCGCAGCGCGTAGTAGGCGAGCGGGCGGGTGGGGTGGGAGAAGTAGATGCGGTAGTAGCCGCGCCGCCGGTCCGTCGCCACGAAGCCGGCCAGGAGCACCAGCATGGAGGCGCCGGCCAGGTTGGCCAGGGTGAAGGCGATCTCGCCCGGGGGGATGGCGTCGGCGGGATCGACCCCCTCGCCGGCGTGGACGTGGAAGCTGGGCTCCAGCAGGTAGAAGGCGGCGCAGATCGCCACCACCACCAGCAGCCGCCCGCGGAGCTGCCGCAGGATGAGCGGGATCATCGCCCCTCCTTCCGCCCGCGGCGGCCCACCGCGCCGTGGAAGCGATCCTCCAGCGTCTCGCGCTCGGGCGCCAGCGCGCGGACGGAGACGCCGCGCCGGAGCAGCTCGGCCACGCGGCGGTTCAGGTCTTCGGTGTCGGCGGGCTGCACACGGAAGGCGAGGTCCGGGCCCTCCTCGGCCACGGCGCCGGGGAAGCAGGCGCGCACCGCCTCGCCCGCGTGCGCGCCCTCCACCTCCAGGCGGTAGGCGGGAAAGCGGAGTGCGGGCGCGCGCAGGTCGATCACCTCGCGCAGCTTCCCCCCCTCCAGCACCGCCACGCGGTCGGTGGTGCGCTCCAGCTCGTCCAGGTCGTGCGAGGCGATCAGCACCACCCGCGCGGGGTCGGCCGCGCGCCACTCGGCCACGATCGCGCGCAGCTCGGCGATCCATTCGGGGTCCAGCCCGCCGGTGGGCTCGTCGAGCACCATCAGCTTCCGGTCGCCCAGCAGCGCCTGCGCGATCGCCACCCGCTGCAGCATCCCCTTCGACAGCGCGCCCACGCGGCGCCCCACCGCGTCCGCCATCCCCACCCGCTCCAGTACGGCGGCGGTGCGCGTCGCGGCTTCGGGGAGCTCGGCCAGCGCGGCGAACACGCGCATCGCGTGGCCCACGGTGAAGCTGGGGCGGATGGCGACCACCTCGGGGACGTAGGCGACGCCGCGGCTCCCCGCGTAGGCGCGGGGCTCCATCCCCTCCACCCGCACCTCGCCGGCGGTGGGGCGCAGGTAGCCCAGCAGCAGGCGGATGAGGGTGCTCTTCCCCGCGCCGTTGGGCCCCACGATCCCCATCGCCGTCCCCGGCGCCACGTGCAGCGACACGCCGTCGAGCGCGCGCACCACCCGTCCGCGCGCGCGCGCCAGCCATCCCCCGTACCGCTTCTCCACGCCGTCGAGCCGGATCATGGGCGGGAGCGTACGCGGGGCCGCCGCCCGACGCAAGGCAAAAGAAAAGAATGGCTCTCACAGAGGCCACAGAGGTCACAGAGGTCGGGGAGACGTGTCCGTCCGTCCTCTGTGTCCTCCGTGACCTCTGTGAGAGACCGCGGTTGCCGGGTCAGAGGTCCCCGCCGCGGGGGAGGGTGAGGGTGAAGGTGGAGCTCTCGCCCTCGCGGCTCTCGACGGTGAGCTCGCCGCCCATCGCGCGGGCCAGGTCGCGGCTGATGGAGAGGCCCAGCCCCGTGCCCTCGGAGGTGCGCGTGTACCCCGCGTTCACCTGCACGAAGGGCTCGAAGATCGTCCCCAGCTTGTCCGCGGGGATGCCGATCCCGGTGTCGGCCACGCGCACCCGCACCGTGCGCTCCTCCGCCTCGCAGGAGAGGGTCACGCGGCCGCCCGGCGGGGTGAACTTCACCGCGTTGGAGAGGAGGTTCAGCACGATCTGCCGCAGCTTCTCCGGGTCCGCGCGCACCGTCACGCCGGGGTCGAAGCGGCGGTAGGCGTACTCGAGCCCCCGGGCGCCCACCTGCGGCGCGATCAGCGCCTCCACCTCGGTGAGCAGCTCGTCCAGCGCCACGTCTTCGAGCGCGAAGTTCACGTGCCCGGTCTCGATGCGGGCGAAGTTCAGCACGTCGTTGATCAGCCCCAGCAGGTGCGTCTGGCTGCGGCGGATGCGGCCCAGGTCCTCGCGCTGCTGTGGGGTGAGGGGGCCGCGGATCTCCAGGTCCAGCAGGTCCACGTACCCGGCGATGGCGTTCAGCGGGGTGCGCAGCTCGTGGCTCATGGTGGTGAGGAACTCGAACTTGGCGCGGTTGGCCGCCTCGGCCTCGGCGCGCGCCCGGCGCTCGGCCTCGAAGAGCCGCGCCCGCTCCAGCGCCAGCGCGCTCTGCCGCCCCACCGCCAGCAGGTAGCCGCGCGTCTCCTCGTCGAACTCCCGCGCCGCGGGGAAGTTGAGCACCATCCCCCCCACCGCGCGCCCCTCCACCGCCATCGGCACCACTATCCAGGCCCCGAAGCGCGAGCGCTGCCCGCTGTCGGGGACGTCGGGGTAGAGCCGCTCCAGCTCCGCGCGGCTCCCGATCGCCAGCATGCTCCCGGTGCGCACCGCGTCGGTCAGCGGGATGCGCGTCTCGATCGGCACCGAGCGGAACTGCTCCTGCACGGCCGGAGGGAAGCCGGACGCGCGCAGCAGCTCCACCCGCGCGCCGTCGGGGGAGAGCTGGCCCATCCACCCGGCGGCGGCGCCGAGCGCCTCCATGCACTGCCTGAGCGCCGCGTCGGCCACCTCGTCGGGGGTGCGCGCCTCGCTCATGGCGGCGGTCACCGCCTGCAGCCGCGCGTTCTGCTCGGCGGCGCGCTCGGCGGCGCGGCGGGCCGCGTGCTCGGCCTCGTGCAGCCGCGCGTTCTCCAGCGCGGTGGCGGCGCGGCGCGCCAGCTCCTCGGCCATCTCCAGGTCGGCCGGGCCGTAGCGCCGCCCCGAGTGCGCGGTGGCGAGCAGGACGATCCCTCCCAGCCGGTCCTCCACCCGCAGCGGCACCGCCAGCACGGAGCGGGGGGCGAGCTCCAGCGTCAGCCGCACCCCCTCGTCGTCGGCGCCGGAGGCGCGCACCTGATCCGGGGTGAGCTCCTCGGCCAGCGCCGGCTCGCCGGTGTCGAGCACGCGGCGGATCAGCCCGCCGGGGGCGGGGTCGCGGGCGTAGCGCTCCGCCACCTCGCGCAGCACCGGGAGCTTCGCGGGGTCGTCGTGCGCGGCGAAGATGCGCGGCGGCGCGCCGCGGTCTCCGTCGGCGAGCGCCACCACGCAGTAGTCGGCCAGCCGCGGCACGGCGAGCTGCGCGATCTCGTGCAGCACGGTGGCGCGGTCCAGCGACTGGGCGAGCACGCGGCTGGCCTCGGCCAGGAAGCGCACCGACTCCTCCGCGCGGCGGCGCTCGGTGACGTCGGTGACCATCGCCAGCGTGCCCCCCCAGGCGCCCTCGTCCTCCAGCACGGGGCTGAGCGAGACCAGCGCCCAGAGGCCGCTCCCGTCGCCGCGCACCAGCCGCAGGTCGTGCCGCTCGGGCGACCCCTCGCGCCGCCGCGCCAGGGTGGCCGCGGCGTCGGCGCGCCCCTCGGGGTGCACGAAGTCGGTGAAGGGGCGCCCCATCACCTCGGCGGCCGGGCGGCCGAGCATGGCCGCCATCCGCTCGTTCAGGTAGGTGGTCGCGCCGGCGGGGTCGAGGAGCCAGATCCCCTCCTCGGCCGTCTCGATCAGCCGCCGGTAGCGCGCCTCGCTCGCCCGGAGCGCGGCGTCGGCGTGCTTGCGCCGGCTGATGTCGCGGGCGATGGTCGACGCGCCGATCACCCGTCCCTCCGCGTCGTGCAGGGGAGAGACGGAGATCAGCACGTCCAGCAGCATCCCGTCCTTGCGGCGCCGCACCGTCTCCAGGCTCTGCACCCGCTCGCCGCGCGCGAGCCGCTGCATGATCGCCGGGATCTCGTCGGCCTTCTCCGGCGGCGCCAGCAGGGCGACGGGGCGCCCCACGATCTCGGCGGCGGTGTAGCCGTAGAGGCGCTCCGCCGCGGCGTTCCAGGTGAGGATGGTGCCCTCGAGCGACTTGGCGAAGATGGCGTCCTGCGACGAGGCCACGATGGCCGCCAGCCGCGCGCTCTCCTCCTGCGCCCGGCGCCGGTCGGTCACGTCTTCGTAGAAGATGGAGATCCCGTCTTCCCAGGGCGCCGCGCGGATCCCCAGCCAGCGCTGCATCCGCTCGGAGAAGAACTCGAAGCGGCGCGGCACCCCCTGGTCGCGCACCCGGTGCAGCTCGTCCCAGACGGGAGTGCCGACCAGCGCCGGGAAGGCCTCCCAGATGGTCTTCCCCAGCAGCTCCTCGCGGGTGCGCTGCAGCATCTCCAGGGAGCGGCCGTTGAGGTAGGTGTAGCGCCACTCCCGGTCGAGCGCGGCGAAGCTCTCGCCGATCCCCTCCAGGATCGCCTCCCAGCGCCGCCGCCCGATCTCCGCCTCGGTGCGCGCGGCCCGCTCGGCGGCCAGGCGGCGCTCCGTCTCCTCCGCGGCGCGGGCGGCGGTCACGTCCTGCCCGGTGCCCAGCAGGCGCGCGGGGCGCCCCGGCGGCCCCTCGGCGCGGCCGCGCGCGTGCAGGGTGCGCACCTCGCCCGTGGCGGTGACGATGCGGTGGTCCAGCTCGAAGGGCTCCCCCGTGGCCAGCGTCTGCTCCACCGCGGCGCGGATGGCGGCGCGGTCGTCGGGGTGCACGCGCTCCAGGAAGGTGCCCAGCGTGACCTCCACCTCGCCCGGCCGGTAGCCGTAGACGCGGAACATCTCGTCCGACCAGGCCACCCGGTCCTCCTCCACCGCCCACTCCCAGCTCCCCATGTGGGCGATGGCCTGCGCCTCGGCGAGCTGGCGGGCGCTGCTCTCCTGCAGCTGCCGGTGCGCCTCCTGGAGCTCCTCGGCGAGCGCCTGCGCCTCCTCGGTCTGCAGCTCCAGCTCGGCCGCCTGCTGCTCCAGCTCGGCCGCCTGGTCCTGCAGCATGTGCGCGTGCTCCTCGGCCTCGGCGGCGGCGGCCTCGGCGCGGCGCCGGGCCACGGCCAGCGACTCGCGCATGGAGCCGATCAGCAGCGAGAGCGCCGCGAAGAGCGCCAGCCTGACCAGCGTCGACGGCGAGGCGGTCCACTCCCCGCGCGGGGCGATGAGGAACCAGTTGACCAGGGCGATGGCGAGCGCGGTGATCAGCAGGGCGGGACCGCGCCCGCCGTACCACGCCGCGAGAATGATGGCGGCGAAGAAGAAGATGAAGACGTTCGGGGCGACGAAGGAGCGGAAGGTGAGCGACAGCCCCAGCGCCACGGCCGTGAGCGCGAGCGCCACGGCGTAGCGCAGCGCGAGCGGCGGCTCACGCATGAGGCGCTGGGCTACGGTTGAAGTGGGCTGTCGTGGGGCGGGAACCGGCATCCGCTCGCCTCCGCGGGAAGCGCGGCCGGAGGGGCCGCGCGGCAGGAAGCGGGTATGTTATGCTGGCCGGCGCCGGTTCACCAGCGGTCTGCGCCGCGCTCTCCCTCTGCGCTCCGTGTCCTTCGCGTGATACCGGATCCGACAAAAGAATCCTCTCACAGAGGTCACAGAGGTCACAGGGGAACGGCGCTGTTCCTCCGTGACCTCCGTGACCTCTGTGAGAGACCAGGCTGAATTTCCCTCACACTCCAATTGCGGATTTGGCATGAGGCGTTCCGCAAGGCTCTGCGACCCGGATGAGCCTGCGGTGGCGGAGTTGTGGCGCACGGTGTCCATCTCCTTGCCCGCGCCGGGGGGCGGCGCCACTTTCGCGTCCATGTCTCCCGATCCCCGTCCGCCGCGCGAGTTCGAGGTCGTCCGCGACCCGCTCTGGAACACCATCCGGCTGGACCCCACCGCCGTCTCCATCATCGACACCCCGCAGTTCCAGCGGCTGCGGCAGATCCGCCAGCTCGGGCTGGCCTACCTCGTCTATCCCGGCGCCACGCACACCCGCTTCGACCACGCGGTGGGCGTCTACCACCTGGCCCGCACGGCGCTCGCGCTCCTCGCCGAGCGCGGCGAGCTGGGAGAGGTCGACCCGGCCGAGTGCGCGCTGGCGCCCTATGCCGCGCTCCTCCACGACGTGGGCCACTACCCCTTCAGCCACGCCCTGGAGGAGCTCGACGGCGAGTGGGTGCCCGGCCACCACGAGGCGCTCACCGGCCGCTTCCTGCGCGCGCCCGAGCTCGCGGCCGCCCTCGGCTCCATCGCGCCCGACGCGGCGGAGCGCATCGAGGCGCTGATCCAGGCGCGCTCCGCCTCGCCGCTGCAGGGGCTGGTCTCCGGGAGCCTGGACCTGGACAAGATCGAGTACCTGCGCCGCGACGCGCGCTTCTGCGGGGTGCCGTACGGCGAGGTGGACGTGGACCGGCTGCTGAACGCCCTCGCCCTCCTCGCCGACCCGGCCACGGGGCGGGCGGAGATCGGCATCCACGAGAAGGGGCTGTCGGCGCTGGAGTCGCTGCTCTTCGCCAAGTACCAGATGTTCCGCAACGTCTACTGGCACCACGCGGTGCGCGCCGCCACGGCGGTGTACAAGCGGCTGGTGCAGGACGCGGTGGACGGCGGCCTGGTGACCCCCGACGAGATCGTGGGGATGACGGACGAGCGGCTGCTGGTGACGCTGGAGTTCCGCGCGGCGGAGCGCGGCGGGGCGCACGCGGAGCGGGTCGCGCGCCGCTGGCTCCCGGCAATCGCCGAGCGCCGGCTCCCCAAGCGGGCGCTGGAGCTCCCGGGCGAGGCGCTGCGCGGCCTCCCGGCGGAGGATTGGCTGTACGGCGAGCCGCGGCTGCGGCACGCGCTGGAGCTGCGGCTGGCGCGGGAGCTGGGGCTGGAGTGCGGCGGCGCCTTCGTCGACTACCCCGAGAAGCCGCGGATGCTGGGCCTCGACGTGCTCCTGCTGCGCCGGGGCGGCGCCGTCCACCGCCTGACCGACGAGGGCCGCGCGGGGCTGATCGGACTCCCCCAGCTCGCGGACGAGCTCTACTACACGGCGCGCGCCTTCCGCGTCTTCACCACGGAGCGCCGCGCCGTCTCCGCCCCGGCGATGCTGGCACTCCTCTCCCTCTCCGCGGACGAGCTGCGCGCGCGTCTGGAGGAAGGCGGCCCGCTCCTGTAGCTTGCTGGAGCGCCGGGGCCCAGTCCGCGAAGGCGGACTTCGTGCCGTTCCAGCGGCGGGTTTCCAACCCGCCGACACCCCACCCGCGGAGCGTGATGGCCGTACCGACCCTCGCCGGGCTCCTCCGCCAGCCGCCGCCGTGAGCGAAGAGTATCCCGTCCCCTCCATGCGGCTGGACGAGCCGCGCGGCGAGCACATCCTGATCGCCGAAGACGATCCCGCGGCCGCGCGCATCCTCCGGCAGATCCTGCAGCAGATCGGCTACACCGTGACCGTGGCGGCCACGGGAACGGAGGCGCTGCGCCTGCTCGAGGAGCAGGGCCCGCCCGACCTGCTGCTCCTGGACTGGATGCTCCCCGGTGTCTCCGGGCTGGAGATCTGTCACTGGGCGCGCACCCGCTGGGACCCGCTGCGCCTCCCGATCCTGATGGTGACGGCGAAGACGGACCCCGAGAGCGTCTACGCCGCCTTCGACGCGGGGGCCAGCGACTACGTGGCCAAGCCCTTCCGCGGGGCCGAGCTGCGGGCACGCATCGCGGCGCACCTGCGCACGCGGCGGATGGCGGAGGAGCGGCGGCGGATGGAGGCGCACCTGCTGGAGCGCGACCGGCTCTCCACGCTGGGGCTGCTCACCAGCGGCGTGGCGCACGACCTCAACAACCCGCTCGCGGTGATCTCGGCGCACGCGCAGATCCTGGCCCGCCGCGCGCCGGACGAGGCCACCGCCGGGCAGCTCCACGAGATCCTGGAGGCGGTGGAGCGCTGCCGCCGCATCGCCGCCGACCTGCTCGGCTTCGCGCGCCGCCACCCCGTCGAGCGCGCGCCCGTCGACGTGGCGGAGGTGCTGCGCGCGACCCTGGCGCTGCGCCGGCGCGACATGGAGGCGAACGGGGTGCGGTTGACGGTCTCCATCCCCGACACGCTGCCCCGCGTGACGGCGGACGCGCACCAGCTCCAGCAGGTGTTCCTCAACCTGGTGGTGAACGCCGAGCAGGCGCTGCGGGAGAGCGGCTCACGGCTGGAGGTCTCCGCCCGGGCGGACGAGGAGGGGGAGAGCGTGTCGGTGCGCTTCTTCAACGACGGCCCGCCGATCCCGGCGGAGGCGCTCCCCAGCATCTTCGACCCCTTCTTCACCACCAAGCCACACGACGAGGGGACGGGGCTCGGCCTCGCCATCTGCCGGCGCATCGTACAGGAGCACGGCGGCGAGATCACCGTCGAGAGCGGCCCCGACGGCACCGCCTTCACCATCCGCCTCCCGATCGAATAAAAAGCATCACGCAGAGACGCAGAGGCGCGGAGAGAGGCTCGGCGAACTCTCTCCGCGCCTCCGCGTCCCTGCGTGAGATCACGCGGCGTGCAGGCCCTTGGACGGCTTCTTCTTCGACGAGCGCTCCTGGGCCAGTTGCGCCTCGATCGCGTGCTGCACCCACGCGTTCATGCTCTCTCCCGCGCGCGTGGCCGCCTCGGAGACGCGGCGGTGAACGGCGGGTGGAACGCGTACGAGAAACCGGCCGGAGTAGGGGCGCTGGGGCACCCGGCCCCGTTCCTCGCAGAAGGCCACGTACTCGTCCACGGCGTTGCGGAACGCCGCCTCGAGCTCGTCCACGCTCGTACCCTCGAAGGTGACCACGTCGGAGATGTCGTTCACCCGGCCGTGGAACACCCGGTCGTCGGGCTCGTACGCCACCGTCGCGGTGTAGCCCTTGTAGTTCATGAATCCTCCTCGCCCGGGGGAGTCAGCCCCGCCGTCGTAAGGAAATCGCGGAGGTTGCGGATCGCATACCGCCTGGCCTCCTTCTGCGGGTGCGGGCGATGGAAGACGGCCACGTACTGGCCGAGCTCGATCGCCACCGCCGACCCGGCCCGCTCCTGGATCTCCGCGCCGTAGTGGACCAGCATCCGTTCCACGTCAGCCCAGACGATGTTCGCCCGGGTTGGTTCCTCAAAAACGGCGGCGAGGCAGCGCTGGTGTCGGAACGGCATTTCGATATCACAGTTTGATACTAACCCGGGAGGCGGTTGCGTGGCAAGCCCCCTGGTGCCCCACGCACATAAAATAGACACAAAAGCAAGTGAGAGCCTTTCGGAATGCAAGATATGAATTGCGAATCACGAGGTGAGCCGCAAGTCGTCCCCAAAGAAATGGACAAGAATATGCAAGAGAAAGCCCCCGGCGCCGATCTCGGTGCCAGGGGGCTCTTTTCGCGGAGTGGAATCGTCCTACGCCAGCGCCCTGTCGATGAGCGCCTCGTAGCCGGGGCGGGGGAGGGCGCCGACCTGGCGCGCGACGGGGGCGCCGCCCTTGAACACCATCACCGTGGGGATCGAGGCGATCTGGAAGCGCTGCGCCGTCCGCTGGTTGCGGTCGGTATCCATCTTCGCCACCAGCACCGAGCCCAGGCGGGAGCGCGCCAGCTCGTCCATGATCGGCGCCACCATCTTGCAGGGGCCGCACCAGTCGGCGTAGAAGTCGACCAGCACCGGCACCTGCGCGTCGGCGATCACGCGGTCGAAGTCGGCGTCGCTGAGCGACACCGGGCGGTCCAGCAGGATCGGCCGCGCGCACTCGCCGCACTTGGGGCGGTCGGCGGCGCGGGCAAGGTCCACCCGGTTCAAGCGCCCGCAGAACGGGCACGCCACCGTCACCTTCCGCCCGGCGCTCGTCTTCGTGTCCATCTCCTCCTCCCTGTCGCTGCCGGCGTCCGCTACCGCTCCACCGGGTAATCCGGCCCGCGCCGGCTCCAGTCGATGAACGAGCCGTCGTACATCTTCACCTGGTACCCCAGATAGCGTGCCACGAAGTAGTCCCAGCTCGCCTGCACCCCGGTGCGGCAGTACACCACCACCGTGTTGGGCCGCGCCTGCTGCTGCGGCGCGTTCCGCGGGCGCCGCGGCTGCCCCTGGCGCCGCTCGCGCCGGGCCGCGGCCGAGGTGTCGGCGGGCTCGTAGCGTGGCCGCTCGGGGATGTACGGGATGTCGCTGGCGAAGCGGGCGCCGGCCAGCCGGTAGAGCGCGCGCATCACCTCGGGGCTGCGCAGCACCGGGTTGGCCGGCGTGGCGATGGTGTTCTGCCAGAACAGGTTCTTCGCGCCGGGGAGGTGGCCGGGGCGCTGCACCCCCTCCCCCGGCTCGGCGCCCGAGTACTGCTCCGGCGGGCGCGCGTCGATGAAGGCCACGGTGGTGTCGCGCAGGTGGCTGCGCACCCACTCGGCGTCGACCACCAGCTCCGGCCGCGGGCGCGGCGTGAAGGAGCCGCGGCGCGCGTCCGGCGCCGCCGTCTCCACCGGCCGCCCGGCGGCGCGCCAGGCCTCCAGCCCGCCGTTCAGCACCGCGGGGGTGTGGCCCAGGTAGTCCAGGGTGAAGAAGGCGCGCGCCGCCGCCAGCCCGCCCAGGTCGCCGTACACCACCACGCGGCTGTTGTCGGAGACCCCCACGCCCTCGAACGCCTGGTCGAGCGCCTCGGCCGAGGGAAGCTCGTTGGGAACGCCGTCGCGCTCGGTGACGATGGACGAGAGCGCGAGGAAGCGCGCGCCGGGGATGTGCCCGGCGTCGTAGCTCGCGCGGTCGCGGCCCACGTGCAGGATCACGGTGGCGGGATCGTTCAGCCGCCGCTGGAGCTGGGCGACGCTTACCAGCAAGTCGGCGTTTACCGGCGGGGCCGGCACCTCGCGCAGCTCCCGCGGGAGCGGGCATGCGGTCAGCAGGAGCAGCGCCGCGGCGCCGAACACGGTCCTCGTCCTCGTCATCCTCCCCCTCCGTCGGTTGTCGTGTGCCGCCAGAATGCCGGTCTGCCTCGCGCGGCGCAATCCAGGAACGCCCGAATGGTTCGCCAGCCGTACATTTCAGGTGCCAATCGCGCCCCAGCTCACGACGGATTGGAAATCCGCCGCTGGAACGGCACGAAGTCCGCCTTCGCGGACTGCGGCCGCCACCACGTGAGCGATCCGGGAAATCCCTTCCATCCGACACTCCAGCCGCGACAGACCCTCGTTCCGCGCGTAAAACCGAGTCGCGCAATCCGCGCAGGGGACTTCGCGTGGTTGTTGCAGCGCGTTCGACCGTCCGCCACCGCCGCGGCTCCGCCCGCGCATTGGCGCCTTGATTCGGCTTTGTTTCGGGCGTACTCTACGGTGACCTTTCTCTCCGCGCCTCCGCATCGACCGCCGTGACCGCCTCAACGACGCCGTTCCCCGAAGCAGCCCTGCGCGCCGTCCTTGCGGCGGCGGTCGCGGCGTGGGCGCGCCGGGAGCCGGCGGAGGACGCGAGCTCCGCAGGAGGCGCGCCGCGGCGCGTGTACGTCGACGCGTTCGCGGGCGCCGAGCTGCAGTTCGGCACCGGCGTGCTCCGCGAGCCCGGCGAGCCGACCCGCGCAGACGCCGCGGTCCGCGCCCTCGACGGCGCTCGCGCAGGACCCGCGCCGCGCCCCGTGGCACTCTTCGTGGAGGAGGACCCGGCGCACCTGCAGCGGATCTATGGCGAACTGGAGGATGCGATCGGCGGCGAGCGCCTCCGCGCCACGCGCGACTTCGCCTCGCTCGAAGAGGGCGAGGCGTCGCTCGTGGAGGCGCCCTTCGCCGCCGTCGCCGCGGACGTCGCGCGCTTCGCGGCCGGCGCGGATGCGTTCTTCTGGCTCGCTCCGGCGACGGCCCGCGCGTTGCCGTGGCAGTCGCTCGAACCGCTCCTCGCCGTCCCCGGCGCGACCCTGCTCATCCGCTTTCCCGACGCGGACTTCGAGAAGCAGGCGCGCCACGCGGGCCCGCTCGCCGACCTGCCCGGCTTCGCCCGCCGCATCGTGGAGGGATGCTCGTCGCTGCTCGCCGACCCGAAGCACGCGTGGCTCTCCGCCTGGCGCGCGGACGCGCGGGAGGGGATGGATACGGCGATGGCCGGCGTGCTGGAGCGGTTCGGGGCGCTCCTCGCCCGCGCGGCGGGCGAGCGGAGGGTCGAGCCGATCGCGCTGGAAGCAGCGGATGGCGCGCGCACCTGGTGCTTCGTCGTCACCTCCGACGCCGCCGTCGCGCGTGCGGTCGATGGCGAGGTGCCGGCCGCGGCGGAAGGGGAGCGCGAGGTCACGACGCCCGAAGCAGATGCCTCGAGCACCGTTGAAGAGGAGCGCGAGGCGCCGGGACGCGAGCCTGCGGCGGTACCTGAGATTCCCGGGCGCGCGCTTCAGCCACGCAGGCGGGGGCGCAAGGCAGGGGTCACGGCCACGGAGGCTGCCGACGCGAGCGCGGTTCCCGAGCCCGTGCCGGCCCCCGCCGTGCCCGCCGAGGACGCGCCCGCGGCCGAGGTGCTCGACCTCTTCACGGATGACGTTGCTTCTGCCCCGTCCGGACCCGTCCGCCACCTCCGCCGCGACGGGAGCGAGATCGTCTTCCCGGCCGAACCCGTTCCACGTTCCCGCCGCGCGAAGGCCACTCCCGGCGACGGTTTCTTCGCGCCCGACGAGTGATTCCTCTGGTCCTCCGTGTCTCTGGGTGAGACCCAGCTGTAAAACAAGACGCCCCCGCCAGACCTGGCGGGGGCGTCGATGTTTGCGCCGGCCCGGCGTCAGAGCCCGAGCATCTTGTTCACGCGCGCCTCGAGCGAGGGGAGGGTGGCGCCGGTGATGGCGCTCTCCAGCAGGTCCACCAGCTCCTCGGCGAAGTCGTCCGGCTTGCGCCGGGTGACGCGCACCAGCGGCGCGAACGCCAGCAGCACCGTGCGCTCGGTGTCGCCGTCGCCGGAGTACGAGTCGCCGCGCCAGGCGTCGTAGTTGGCGCTCGCCTTCCACGGCTCGGGGTCCTCTTCCTCCTCCTCGATCTCCTCCGGCACCATCCCGTCCGGGAGCGCGTGCACGGGGATCGAGATCCCCACCATCGCCTTGATCTCGGCGGCGGGCTCGTCGGGCTCCTCGGCCAGCAGCCCCAGGTGCACCGGCTCGCGCAGCGTCTGCCGCAGCAGGGCGAGCGTGTCGGCCGGGAGCATCGCCCGGAACGACGGGCGCTGGTTGCCGTCGACGAAGAACGCCATCGGCACCAGCTCGGCGTCCGCGGGGACGAGCCCCTCGGCGTCCACCTCGCGCATCTCGAGCTCGACCGGCTCTTCGCGGATGTAGACGTGCATGCGCGTGGATCTCCAGAAAGGGGAAGGGCGTCCGGGTGCAGCGGACCGTAAGTTGGCGCACGGTACCCTGTTACAGGCATCGGGCCGGGAGGTTCCCCGTGGTGGCGCGAGGGGCGCGGGAATTGCCGCCCGCCGGGGCACGGGTATCTTGACGCGCGGCGCCGCGGTGCCTTTTCCGCCCGGTCGGCCGGCGTCGTCCAAAATGTAGTCACGCGCCTCGCGGAACGCACGAACTTTCGTGCGGACCGCCGCCACCCCGCACCCCGGGCCCCATGCTTCCGGTCGTGAACCCCGACCCCCGCGCCGCGCGCCTGGAGCGGGCGCTGCGCGAAAAGGTGCGGGGCGAAGTCCGCTTCGACGCGCATTCGCGCCTCCTCTACAGCACCGACGCCTCCCTCTACCAGCTCCTCCCGGTCGGCGTCGTCGTCCCCCGCGACGCGGACGACGTGGTCGCGGCCGTCGCCCTCGCCGCCGAGCAGGGCGTGCCCATCCTCCCGCGCGGCGGGGGGACGTCGCTCGCGGGGCAGACGGTGGGAGCGGCGCTGGTGATGGACTTCGGGAAGTACATGAACCGGGTGCTCTCCATCGACCCCGACGCGCGGCGGGCGAGGGTGCAGCCGGGCCTGCGGCTGGAGCGGCTGAACCGCGAGGCGGCGCCGTACGGGCTGCAGTTCGGCCCCGACCCGGCCACCATCCGCCAGTGCGCGCTGGGCGGGATGATCGGCAACAACTCCTGCGGCGCCCGCTCGCTGGTCTACGGGAAGACGGGCGACCACGTGCACTCGCTCGACTGCGTGCTCGCGGACGGGCGCTGCGCCCACTTCGGCGCGCTGCGCCGCGACGCGGTGGCGGGCGCGCCGGGGGCGGAGGGCGCGCTCGCCCGCGCCGTGCTCGCCATCCTGGAGCCGCACCGCGCGGAGATTGCCGCGCGCTACCCCCGCATCCCCCGGCGCGTCTCGGGCTACAACTTCGACGCGATGCTGGAGGACGAGGAGTTGAACCTCGCCCGGCTGATCGTGGGCTCCGAGGGCACCCTGGCGACGGTGGTCGAGGCCGAGCTGGGGCTGGTGCCCGTGCCGCCGGCGCGGGCGCTGGTGCTGCTCAGCTTCCGCGAGCGCTTCACCTCGTTCGACGCCGTCCCCGCCATCCTCCCCGAGCGGGGGCTCTCCGCGCTGGAAATCGTGGACAGCCGCGTGCTGCAGGGCGCGCGCGAGATCCTGGAGTTCCGCTCGACGGCGGCGATGGCGGCGGCCGACGCGCTGGGCGTGCTCTTCTGCGAGTTCTCGGGAGATTCGCAGGAGGAGGTGCGCGCGCTCGCCGAGGACTTCGCGGCGCGGGCGCCGTCGCTCCCCGGCGGGCCCTCGGCCGGCGTCTTCCTCACCGAGCGCGAGCAGACGGCCGCCTGGCAGCTCCGCCAGGCGGCCACGGGGCTCCTCTACCTCACCACGCCGTCGAAGGACATCAAGCCGCAGGAGTTCGTGGAAGACACCGGGTGCCCGCCCGAGCGGCTGGGCGAGTACACCCGGCGCTTCGAGGCGATCGTCCAGCGCCACGGCACGACCACCGGCTTCTTCGGGCACGCGGGGCAGGGGTGCCTGCACATCCGCGTGGACCTGAACCTCAAGCGCGGCGACGACCGCGAGCGGATGCAGCGCATCGCCGGCGACATCGCCCAGCTGGTGGTGGACTTCGGCGGCTCGCTCAGCGGCGAGCACGGCGACGGCCTGGCGCGGAGCGAGTTCCTGCCGCTGATGTTCGGGCCGGAGATCATCGACCTGCACCGGCAGGTGAAGGCGGCGTTCGATCCCGAAGGGCGGATGAACCCCGGCGGCAAGATCGTCCCGCCCTACCAGAGGATGGGCGACAACCTGCGCTTCGGGCCGGACTACGCGGTCACGCCGCCGGAGACCTTCTTCCACTACCCCGAGGGCGGGTGGGACGTGGCGGTGGAGAAGTGCAACGGGATGGCCGTCTGCCGGAAGCTCGACACCGGCACCATGTGCCCCTCCTTCATGGTCACGCTGGAGGAGATGCACAGCACGCGCGGCCGCGCCAACTCGCTCCGCGAGGCCATGCGCGGCGCGCTCCCGCGGATGAAGAGCGAGGAGGTGCTGGAGGCGCTGGACCTCTGCCTGGCCTGCAAGGCGTGCAAGACGGAGTGCCCCGTGGGCGTGGACATGGCGCGCTACAAGGCCGAGTTCCTGGCGCAGCACCACCGCGAGCACGGCACCCCTCGGGCGGCGAGCTTCTTCGGCCGCGTGCACGACCTGGCGCGGCTGGCGAGCCTTTCCCCCGCCGCCACGAACCTCGGCCAGCGCCTCTTCGGCCGGGCGATGGGCGCCGCGGCGGGGATGGACCCGCGGCGGAAGATGCCGCCCTTCGCCAAGGAGCCCTTCCGCCGCGCGTTCCTGAAGCGCAGGCGCCCGTCGGGGGATGGACGGCCGACGGTGATCCTGTTCGACGACACCTTCCACAACTACTTCGAGCCCGGCCCGCTCGCCGCCGCCGCCGAGGTGCTCGGCCGCGCCGGGTACGACGTGCGCCTCCCGGCCAAGCAGGTCTGCTGCGGCCGCGCGGCCGTGTCGAAGGGATTGCTGGAGCACGCGCGGGAGAAGCAGAAGGCGCTGCTGGAGACGCTGCTCCCCGAGGTGGAGCGCGGCGCGTGGATCGTGGGGGTGGAGCCGAGCTGCATCCTCACGCTGCGCGACGAGCTGCCGGACCTGGTGCGCGACCCGCGCGCGGCGCGGCTGGCGACGGCGGCGGTGACCTTCGAGGAGTTCCTGGCCGCGCTCCCCGACTGGCGCCCCGGCCGGCTGGCGCGGAAGGCCGTCGTCCACGGCCACTGCCACCAGAAGGCGATCGTGGGGATGGGCCCCACCACCGACGTGCTCTCGCGCGTCGAGGGGCTGGAGTTCAGGGTGCTGGATTCCGGGTGCTGCGGGATGGCCGGCTCCTTCGGCTACGAGCAGGGCCACTACGAGGTGTCGAAGGCGTGCGGCGAACGCGTCCTCTTCCCCGCGGTGCGCGAGGCGGCGGCCGAGGACCTCGTCGTCGCCCCCGGCTTCTCCTGCCGCCACCAGATCGCCGACTTCTGCGCCGGCCGCCGCGCGCTGCACACCGCCGAGCTGCTGGCGATGGCGAAATCGTGAGGATTCGCCTGGATTTCTGCCGCGACCTGTCCCGATGCGGTGCGCCAGTATTCCGCCACCTCAGGCACGCTCAAACCCGTTGAAATGTCCGAAGATCACCTTAACCTGAAGTAGCCGCCTCGCATCGATTCCGTCTCCGAAAACGGGGTGATCGAGGGGGCGCCGGATGGGTCTGGAGATCCATCCTTCCCCTGTTCCCCTTCACCAGGAGGCGACCCGGATGAGCGTCTTCTCGCGGCCCCGGCCGGCGGTCCTCGCGGCGCCAGAGCCGAACGATGCGAAGGCTCCGGAGCGCACGCGGTTCATCGAGCACGGCGGTAAGCGCATCCTGCTGCTCGACTACACCGGCCTCGGCTCCGACCTCCGCCAGCTCCTGGAGGAGATCGCGAAGACGAAGCGCGTGGTCTCCACGCAGCCGCCCGGCTCGGTGCTGACGCTCACCGACGTGCGCCGCGCCACCATCACCCCCGGCAACGTGCGGGCGATGAAGGAGCTGGTGGACCACAACGAGCCGTACGTGCGGTGGAGCGCGGTGGTCGTCGGGCTCAGCGGCGTGTACCTGTCGGGCTTCCGCGCGATCCAGGGCCTCTCGCGGCGCAGGAACCTCCTCTCGTTCGGCGATCCCGACGACGCGAAGGAGTGGCTCGTCTCGCAGCCATGACGCCGGCACGCGCTCCCCCCGACGGGCGCTCCGGCTGCCCGGCGCGGAAGGCCGTGGTCCACGGCCATTGCCACCAGAAGGTGATCGTGGGCATGGGCCCCACCACCGAGGTGCTCTCGCGCGTCGAGGGGCTGGAGTTCAGGGGGTGCTGGATCGGGGTGCGCGGAATGGCTGGCTCCTTCGGCTACGAGCAGGGCCACTACGAGGTGTCGCAAGCCTGCGGCGAGCGCGTCCTCTTTCCCGCGGTGCGCGAGCGGCGGCCGAGGATCTCGTCGTCGCCCCCGGCTTCTCCTGCCGCCACCAGATCGCCGACTTCTGCGAGGGCCGCCGCGCGCTTCACCTCGCCGAGCTGCTGGCGATGGCCCGCCCCTGACTTCGCCGGACATCACAAGCCTTTGCCGTTGCGCGAGTTGGCTCGTCTCGAGCCGCTCTCTTGTGACAAGGGTAAAAACGGCCACCGCGACAACGCTCGAAACCATTGAATTGGACAGCAGTTTGAGTATGATCCGAGTGTGAAACAACGGCTCTCAAAGTGTGAGCAAATGGAGGGATTATGGCCCTGAACACCGGAATCTATACGGCGGGTGAGGCGGCCTCGCTGCTGCACGAGAACCCGCGCACGGTACGCCGCTGGGCGTTCGGCTCTCCGCGCACCGCGCACGGGCGGTGCAAGCCGCTGATCCGCACCGAGCTCCCGGTGCTCGAAGGGGAGCGCGCGCTCACGTTCGTGGAGCTGGTGGAGCTCCTGTACGTCCGCGCCTTCCACCAGCTCGGCGTGTCGTGGGGCGCCATCCGCGAGGCGGCGCGCGTGGCCGCCGACCTGTTCGCTTCGCCGCACCCGTTCGCGCTGCGGCAGGTGTACCTCGATCCGAACAGCGTGCTGTACGGCGCCGTCACCGAGTCCGATGGGAGCGAGGGGCTGATCCAGCTCCGCGGGCACGGGCAGCAGGCATTTCCGCAGCTCGTGAAGCCGTATCTGGAGCAGCTCGAGTTCGGCGTAGACGACGTGGCGGCGAAGTGGTGGCCGATGGGGAAGGAGGCCGGTGTGCTGGTCGATCCACGCATCGCCTTCGGTGCCCCGATCATAGAGGGAACGCGGATCCCGGCGAGCACGTTGGAGGAGGCGTTCCTGGCAGAGCGGCCAGCGTACGGGGAACGGGCGCTGGAGCGCGTCGCCTGGATGTACGAGGTCGAGCCACGGCACGTCCGAAACGCGCTCGAGTTCTCGCGGTGGCTGCGGCGCGCGTAGGCTTCTTCTTCGACGCGAACACGCCGCCCGGCCTCGTACGCGCCCTGCGCGAAGAGCTCGGCGAGAACGCGTATCACGTCGACGAGCTGCTGCAGCCCGGGACACCGGACGAGGAGGTGCTCCGCTACGCCGGCGCGCGCGCGTGGTGCACCGTCAGCTCGGATCGGCGCATTCTCCATCAAGCGAACGAGCGTGCCGTCATCTCGGAGCTCGGCATCGGCGCGTTCTTCCTGAACGCCTCGGTCCGGGGGTTCTGCACCATCGTGCGCACGGTGGTGCACAACTGGCCCGAGATGAAGCGGATCGGCGCCACCCAGCCCAGGCCGTTCCTCTACCTCGTCCGCCCGCGCAACCTCGCCGCTGCGGAAAAAGCATCTCGGCTGAAAACAGTCGGCGCGGAAACTGCGGGGTGGCCCTGCCCTGCCCAGCCCCTTCCGTCGTGCGGAAAGCGCCTGAACGTTTGGCGCTCGGACGGGATCGGGGGCGCGCAAATGTTTCCGGCGTGTTACCTTCACGGCATTACAATCCCTCAGGGGTCACATGGACGCACCTTCCCTCCGCGGCAGCCAGGCCATCCACTTGCGGACGCATCCCTTCCCCCAGGCTCCCGCCAGGAACCGGACGCAGTTCGCGGAGCACCGCGGCAAGCGCGTCCTGCTGCTGGACTACACCGACCTCGGCGACGACCCGGCCGAGCTGCAGGCCGAGATCGAGCACACCAGGGCCGTCGTCTCCGCCGAGCCGCCGGGGAGCGTGCTGATCCTCACGGACGTGCGCGGGGCCCGCATCACCCCCGCCAACGTCAAGGCGATGAAGGAGCTGGTGCAGCACAACGTGCCGTACGTGAAGTGGAGCGCGGTGGTGGTGGGGCTCTCGGGCGTCTACCTGACGGCCTTCCGCGCGATCCAGGCGCTCTCGCGGCGCAGGAACCTGCGCTCCTTCGGCGACCCCGACGAGGCGAAGGAGTGGCTGGTGACCCAGCCGTGAGGCGGCCGTGCTTTCGAGGCGGGACAGGCCGGGGCGCGCGCTCCGGCCTTTCTCGTTGCGGTGGTTCCCCGCTTGCGGGGAGGGCGGAGCCGGATAGTATCCCCCGCGAACGAAACGGGTACCGGAGAGACACCGACGCGAAGGAGCAGGTATGAAATCCCGTAGCCTCATCGCCGCCGCGGCCGCGCTCGCGGTGCTGGCGGGGTGCACGCCGCCGCCGGCCGACACCGCCGCGCCCGCGCCCGCCGCCGGCTCGGCGCAGAGCGACATCGGCCAGCGGCTGGCGAAGTACCGTACGGTCCGGCTCACCGCGGACCTCTCGCGGCTCACCGCGAACGAGCGGCGGATGATCCCGCTGCTGATCGACGCGGCGCGCGAGATGGACGCCGTCTTCTGGATGCAGACCTACGGCGAGCGCGACGCCCTGCTGCGCACCATCCAGGACCCGCAGGTGCGGCGCTACGTGGAGATCAACTACGGGCCGTGGGACCGGCTGGCGAGCGACGAGCCCTTCATCCCCGGCACCGGCGCCAAGCCCGAGGGCTCCAACCTCTATCCCCGCGGGATGACCAAGGCCGAGTTCGACGCCGAGGTCGCCCGCGGCGGCCCCCGCGCCGACTCGCTCAAGAGCCTGTACACGGTCGTCCGCCGCGACGGCGCGGGGCGGCTGATGGCGGTCCCCTACCACGAGGCCTACCAGGAGCCGCTGCGGCGCGCCTCCGCCAAGCTGCGCGAGGCCGCCGCGCTGGCCGAGGACCCCGGGCTCCGGCGCTACCTGGAGCTGCGCGCGCAGGCGCTGCTCACCGACGACTTCCAGGCCAGCGACCTGGCCTGGATGGACATGAAGAACAACACCCTCGACGTGGTGATCGGGCCCATCGAGACCTACGAGGACGCGCTCTACGGCTACAAGGCGGCCAACGAGGCGTACGTGCTGATCAAGGACCAGGAGTGGAGCCGGCGCCTGGCGCGCTACGTGGGGCTGCTCCCCGGGCTGCAGCGCGGGCTCCCGGTGGAGGAGCAGTTCAAGCGCGAGACGCCGGGGAGCAACTCGGACCTGAACGCCTACGACGCCGTGTTCTACGCCGGCGAGGCGAACTCGGGGGCGAAGACGATCGCCATCAACCTCCCCAACGACGAGCAGGTGCAGCTCCAGAAGGGGACGCGGCGGCTGCAGCTCAAGAACGCGATGCGGGCCAAGTTCGACAACATCATGCTCCCCATCGCCCGCGAGCTGATCGTGCCGGAGCAGGTGGGCCACGTCACCTTCGACGCCTTCTTCGGGAACACGATGTTCCACGAGGTGGCGCACGGGCTGGGGATCAAGAACACGATCGACGGCCGCGGCACGGTGCGCGAGGCGCTGAAGGAGCGCTACGGCGGGCTGGAGGAGGAGAAGGCCGACGTGCTGGGGCTGTACATGGTCACGCAGCTCAACCGGCAGGGAGAGCTCCCGGGCGAGGACGTGCGCAACAACTACGTCACCTTCCTGGCGGGGCTCTTCCGCTCGGTGCGCTTCGGGGCGGGCGACGCGCACGGGCGGGCGAACATGGCCACCTTCAACTTCTTCGCCGAGCAGGGCGCGTTCAGCCGCGACGCCGCCACGGGGAAGTACCGGGTGAACTTCGAGCGGATGCAGCAGGCGGTGGACATGCTCGCCGGCAACATCCTGCGCCTGCAGGGGAACGGCGACTACGCCGGCGTGGGCACCTTCATGACCAATTACGGGGTGATCCGCCCCGAGCTGCAGGGCGACCTCGGCCGCCTCTCGCGCCTCGGCATCCCCGTCGACGTGGTGTTCGAGCAGGGCGCGGACGTGCTCGGGCTCCGGTAAAAATCGTCTCACGCAGAGACGCAGAGACACGGAGAGAATCACCGGCCTCTCTCCGTGTCTCCGCGTCAGACGATCTTTTTCCGAATCTGGTATCAGCCGACGCCGATCAGCGCGGGGACGCTGCTCCTGAACTCGCCGGCGGCGAGCACCTGGATGTTGTGCGCCACGTCCTGGCTCTCGCGGGCGCGGATCATCCGGACGATCACGCCGTCGTTCAGCACCACGTCGGCCAGGAGCGCCGCCGCGGCGTCGCGTGCCGCCATCTTCGCGACCTGCGGCAGGTGCTTGAGCGGCGCCAGCTCCCGCGCGAAGGCCCATGCCGTGTCGCGCGCCTTCTGCATGGAGAAGCCGATCATCTTCAGCTCCAGCCTGGGCGCCAGGTGGGTGAGCCGGTCGAACAGGGGCGAGGTCTCGTCGAGCTGCTGCTCCACGATCGGCGTGAGCGCGGCCAGCACGGAGTTGATGCGGTTGAAGTCCGGCTCCAGCCCCGGGAGCGCGCTCCCGGCCGCGGTGCGCGCGGCGGCGATCCCCAGGTCCAGGTTGATGTGCGCGTTCATCCCCGCCAGCAGGTGCTGGAGGACGATGTGCTGGCTGCCCTGCGCGGCGTTGAAGGCCTTGAACCAGGCCATCGACGGGAGCTCGCCCGAGCGGTACGCCTCGTACGCGGCGATGTAGCGGTTGGCGAAGATCACGTCGAGTCGCTCCATCCGCGCGCCGTCGTCGAACTCGCCCCGCGCGATTCCCTCCTTCACCGCAATGGTCACGCGGTTGTACAGCGCCGCGAAGTACCCCAGCCGGTCCTGCCGCTCGATGCAGTCCCTGATGATCGCCTCGAGCCGCTCGATCACCCCGTCGATGTCGTTGGGAAGCGCCGCGGTGCTCATGGTCTGGTCTCGCGAAGGAAGGAGGGACGAATGCGAAAACATACGATAAACGATCCAGCCATCCGGCTCAACCTTTTCGCCCGCTTCCACTTGGCTCACGTCGCCCTGCGGCGTCGATCACGCCACCCGCGGCACGCCTGTTCGCCAGGTGGAATCTTTCACGCGCTCTCTGTACGGAAGGCGGAATCGGAGTAGCTTCTGATGGAATGGACAGGCCACGCGTCTACATCGAGACTACCATCCCCAGTGCCTACTTCGACAAGCGCACCGCGCCCGAAATGGTCGCGCGCCGCGAAGCAACGCGCCGGTGGTGGGGAACGGCGGGTGAGAGGTTCGAGATGGTCACCAGCTCTGTTGTTCGCGAGGAACTGGAGAGGGGGCCGCTCGAAGCCAAAGCCGCGTGGCTAACGCTCATCAACGATGTCCGCGTGCTCGAGATCGAGTCGCAGATTCCCGAAATCGTGTCAGCGTATCTAAAATTCAAGCTCATGCCGCCCGGGGATGCGCACCACCTTGCTTTCGCATCCCTCTACGGCTGCGAGTACCTCTTGACCTGGAACTTCCGCCATCTGGCGAATCCGAACAAATCCGTACACATTCAGTGGATGAACCAAAGGCTCGGGTTGTTCGTTCCGCGAATCCTTGCTCCGTCCGAACTTCTGGGAGGCGACTATGACGGAGGATCAAACGGGTGATCCGCTGATCGACGAGATTCGCGCGATCCGGGCGCAGATCTCACGAGAGCACGGCGACGATCCCCAGCGTCTCTACGAGCACTACGTCGAATACCAGAAGCGGTTCAAGGGCCGTCTGATCTCTCGTACGCTCACTCCCGAAGAAGAAGAGGTTTTCCGGGCAGGCCTCGAGGAGCTGCGTCGCTACGGTCCTGAAGATTTCGACGCGTGGGTAGGCGAGAGCGAACTGCCGACCTCCGTTCAACCCACCCGTCACCGGCAAGACAAGTCCGCCGCCTGACCGCATCCTCGCATCGACACAGAGGCGCAGAGAGGGCTGCCAAGCCTCTCTCTGCGCCTCTGCGCCTCCGTGTCTCTGCGTGAGATTGCAGTTGTCGTTCAGCCAGCCCGCCCCGCCTCCACCGCATCGAGCATCGCCTGGATGGTCTCCAGCGAGTCCGCGTCCTCGGGGCGCTTGTCGGTGCGCCAGCGCAGCATGCGGGGGAAGCGAAGTACCCCAGCCGGTCCTGCCGCTGGATGCAGTCCCTGATGATCGCCTCGCGCCGCTCGATCACCCCGTCGATGTCGTTGGGAAGCGCCGTGATGCTCATGATCTGGTCTTGAGAAGGAAGGAGAAGCAGGTGCGGGAACATATGATAAACGCTCCTGCCGTCCGGCTCAACCTTTTCGCGTGCTTCTACTTGGCTCGTCTCACGTGACGGCGTCGATTACGCCACCCGCGGGACGCCTGTCCCGCAGGTGGAATCTTTAACGCGCTCTCTGTTCGAAAGGAAGAATCGGAGTAGCTTCTGGTGGAATGGACAGGCCACGGGTCTACATCGAGACCACCATTCCGAGCGCTTAGGGCCTGTCACGAAATTAGCGAGTCGGATTGGTTCGGCGTTCGAGGGAGAATGGTGTAGTTCCATTCACCGTGGAAGTCATCGCGCTGGATCTGGAGTTGCTGCATCTGCTGGTCGGAGATCCTGATGCCAGCCTCGT
>JBJMPM010000419.1:0-4416 GCA_045803205.1 Longimicrobiaceae bacterium | reverse complement strand
CCCCCCCCCCCCCCCCCCCAATTCCGCACTTTCGCGCCAGCGAACTCGATCCCCGGTGCGATACAGGCGCGCGCCAGGAACCCCGGACAGCGGATCGGGGACGAAGGCGGCCGCGGTGAGCGCGGCGCGGCCCAGGTAGCCGCGCGCCACCCCCGCGCCGCCCTGGCAGAGCTCGCCGGGAACGCCGACGGGCACGGGGCGCATCCGCGCGTCCAGCACGCAGGCCGTCATCCCCGGCGTGGGGCGCCCGATCGGCACCGGCGCGCGCGGGTCGGCGTGGCCGCCGGCCTCGTGCACGGTGGAGGTGACGGTGGCCTCGGTGGGGCCGTAGCTGTTGAGCAGGCGCGCGCCGCCAGCGAGCCGCACCCACGCCGCCGTGGCGTCGGAGCGCGCCCGCTCGCCGCCGATCACACAGATGCGCACCGACGCCGGGAACGGCGCGCCCTCGTCCATCGCCGCCACCCACTCGTGCCAGAACGCCGTCGGCAGGTCGGCCACGGTGATCCCGCTCTCCGCGCAGTGGCGCGAGAACGCCGCACCGTCCGGCAGCTCCGCGGGGCGGAAGACGAGCGCCGCTCCCGCCGCCCAGGTGGGGAAGATCTCCTCCACCGAGATGTCGAAGGAGAACGAGGCGAACTGGGTCACGCGGTCCGCGGCCGTCAGCCCCGCGAGCGCAACGTGCCCGGCCGCGAGGTTCGCCAGCCCTGCGTGCGTGACCACCACCCCCTTCGGCCGCCCGGTCGACCCGGACGTGTAGATCACGTACGCCGCGGACAGGGGATGGATGGAGATGGCGGGATCGTCATCCCCCGACTCCGCCGCGATCCGCTCCCACTCCGCATCCACGGCAACGGCGGGCGTTTCGGTCGATGGGATTCGCGCGGCGACGGACGTCTGCGTGAGCACGAGAGCCGCGCCGGAGTCGGCGAGCATCCACTCGATGCGCTCCGCGGGATACGCGGGGTCGACGGGGAGGTACGCCGCGCCCGCCTTCAGCACGCCGAGGACGGAGACGGCCAGCTCCGCGCCCCGCTCCATCGCGATGGCGACGCGTGCCTCGGGGCCGATCCCCCGCGCCCGCAGGAACGCCGCGAGCTTCGACGCGCGCGCGTCCAGCTCGCCGTACGTCAGTGCCTCGTCCCCCGCGACGACGGCGACGGCGTCCGGCGCCTCCGATGTCCGCGCCGCGATCCAGTCGAGCACGGTGCCGCCGGCGGCGCCGTCCGGGCCGCGGGAGAGGTCTCGCGCGGCGGCGCGGTCCTCGTCGGAGAGGGGCGGGAGCGCGGAGAGGGGGACGTCTGGCGCGTCGAGGGCGGCGTCGAGGAGCGCGTCCAGGTGCTCCATCATCCGCTCGATCGTGGCCGCCTCGAAGAGGTCGAGCGCGTACTCGGCGGTGCCGTACCAGGCGTCGTCCCGGTCGTAGAGCGACAGGCTCAGGTCGTACGCCGACGTCTTCCGGCCGCGCACGAGGCCGTCGACCGCCACGCCCTCCATCTCCACCGGCCCGCCGCCGGTGGGGGCGTTCTGGAGGATGAACATCACCTGGAAGACGGGCGCGTGGCTCATCGACCGTTCCGGGTGCAGCTCCGCCACCAGCCGCTCGAAGGGGAGGTCCTGGTGCTCGTACGCGCCCAGCGTGGTCTCGCGCACCCGCTCCACCAGCGCCGAGAAGCCGGGATCGCCCGAGAGGTCTCCGCGCAACGCCAGCGTGTTGGCGAAGAAGCCGATCAGCGGCTCCAGCTCCGGCCGGGTGCGGTTGGCGATGGGCGTGCCCACCACCACGTCGTCCTGCCCCGCCCAGCGCCCCAGCACCGCCTGGAAGGCCGCCAGCAGCACCATGAACGCCGTGGCGCCGCGCTCGCGCGCGAACGCCTCGACGGCCGCGCGCCTCCCCGCCGCGAAGCGGAAGGTGTGGAAGGCGCCCTCGCCGCTGGGCTCCGCCGGGCGCGGATGGTCGGTGGGGAGCTCCAGCAGCTCCGGCGCGCCGGTCATCCGCTCCTTCCACCATGCCGCCATCCGCTCCAGCCGCTCGCCGCCGATCTCCTCGCGCTGGCGCAGGGCGAAGCGGCCGTAGGTGGTCGGCAGGTCGGCCAGCGGCGACCCCTCGTCGCGCGCGAAGGCCTGGTAGAGCGCCAGCAGCTCGGAGCGGAAGATCCCCTGCGACCACCCGTCGGTGGCCACGTGGTGCACGGTCCAGAGGAGGACGTGGTCCTCGTCGTCCGCGCGGAGCAGGCGGGCGCGGAAGAAGGGGCCCTCGGCGGAGAACTCGGCGCGCGCCTCCTCCTCGGCGATGCGCGCGTACGCCGCGTCCCGCGCCTCGCCCGCGTCGGCCGACACTTCCTGCGCGCGCAGGCGGACAGGGCGCGCGGGCTGCACCACCTGCACCGGCTCGCCGTCGCGCAGCTCGATGCGGGTGCGCAGGGGCTCGTGGCGGCGGACGATCTCGGTGAGCGCGTACTCCAGCACCCGGTCGTCCAGCGGCCCGGTGAAGCGCAGCGCGTCGGTGACGTTGTAGGCGGCGGTGGAGCCGAGCTGCATCAGCACCCAGAGGCGCTGCTGCGCGAAGGAGAGCGGGTACACGCCGGGGGGATACGCGGGCGCCGCCGGCTCCCGCGCCTCGGTCACGGCGTCCGCCGGGCGGAGCGCCTCGACGGCGGCGGCGAGGCCGGCCAGGGTGGGCGCGGCGAAGATGGCCTTCACCGGCAGGGTGACGCCCAGGCGCTCCTGGATGCGCGAGAGCACCTGCGTGGCGCGCAGCGAGTGCCCGCCGAGGGCGAAGAAGTCGTCGCCCGCGCGCACCACGTCGACCCCCAGCACCTCCCGCCAGATGGCGGCGACCGCCTCTTCGGTCGGGGTGAGCGGGGCGTCCGGCGCGGGCGCGGCGGCGGGCTCCGGCTCGGGGAGGGCGCGGCGGTCCACCTTCCCGTTCGCCGTCAGCGGCACGGTGTCGATCACCACGAAGGCGGACGGCACCATGTACTCGGGGAGGATGGAGCGGAGGTGCGCCCTCAGCGCATCCGTGTCCTTTTTGTCCTTTATGTCGCTGGGAACGACGTACGCGACGAGCACGCGGTCCGGGTCCTCGCCGCGCGCGGCGACGACGGCCTCGCGCACGGAGGGGTGCCTCGCCAGCGCGGCCTCGATCTCCCCCAGCTCCACGCGGAAGCCGCGCACCTTCACCTGGCCGTCGACGCGGCCGGCGGGCTCCACGGCGCCGTCGGGGCGGTAGCGGCCCAGGTCGCCGGTGCGGTACACGCGGTCGGCCGGGTCGCCGGTCAGGGGATTGGCGACGAAGCGCGCGGCCGTCAGCTCCGCGTCGTTCAGGTAGCCGCGCGAGAGATAGGG
Source organism: Longimicrobiaceae bacterium (assembly GCA_045803205.1). GTDB lineage: Bacteria > Gemmatimonadota > Gemmatimonadetes > Longimicrobiales > Longimicrobiaceae > Longimicrobium. The sequence goes on along the minus strand of JBJMPM010000419.1, from coordinate 1,071 downwards.
GGTGCGGACGGCGATCTCCCCCAGCTCGCCGACGCCCGCCACCCCGCCGCCGGGCGCGAGCACCAGCAGGTCGACGCCCTCGATCCCGCCGCCGACGGGGACCACCTCGCCCACCTCCGCGAGGTCGGCGGGAACGCGGAAGGCGGCGATGGCCTGCGGCGTCTCGGTGGCGCCGTAGAAGTTGACGGCGAGTGCATCCGGGGCGAGAGCGCGCACTCGGGCCACGTCCGCCGCGCGCAGCAGGTCTCCGCCGAAGCAGGCGAGGCGCAGCGCGGGGAGCGCATCCCCCGACCCCGTCGCCAGCACCTGCCCCATCGCGGGAGTGAGATGGGCGACGGTGATCCCCTCGCCGCGCATCCACCCCGCCAGCCACCCGGGGGTGCCGACCTGGTCGGGATCGGGGATGGCGATGCGGCCGCCGACGAACAGCGGCGCGCAGACGTCGCGCAGGAGCGGGTCGTGGGCCAGGCCGGAGAGGAGGGAGCAGCGATCGCCCTCCGTCAGGCCGAGCTCGTTCGCGTACCAGCCGAAGAAGTGCGCCAGCGGCCGGTGCGTCCCCGCGATCGCCTTCGGCGCGCCCGTGGTCCCCGAGGTGAAGGCGACGTAGGCCAGGTCGTCCGGCCCCACGGAGACGGCGGGCGCGGTGGAGGGGAATCCATCCACCCCGTCCTTCCCGTCCGCCGTCAGGACGACGGTGAGCCGGGCGCTCTCCGCGAGCGCGGCGGCGGCTTCCGCCGGCACCTCGCCCGCGGCGTCGATGCGCAGCAGGGCGGCGGGACGCGCCGCGCCGGCCTGCGCCGCCAGGCGGGCGGGCGGATACGCCGGATCGAGGACGGCGAACGCCGCGCCGGCCTTCCACGCGCCCAGCAGCGCCCGCACCAGCGCCGCCGAGCGGTGGGCGTAGACGGCCACCACCTCGCCCGGCCGCACTCCGCCGTCGATCAGCCGGTGCGCGATGCGGTTGGCCGCCGCGTCCAGCTCGGCGTACGTCCACGTCTCTGCCGCAGCGGAGATCGCCGGCGCTTCCGGCGACTGCGCCGCGTGGGCGGCGAAGGTCTCGTGCACGGCCCC
>JBJMPM010000414.1:0-3519 GCA_045803205.1 Longimicrobiaceae bacterium | reverse complement strand
CCAGGATGCCCGAATCGGGCGCTGTCGTAGCGGGTGCCGGGGTGAGCCGCACGCCCGCGGCTTCGGACGGACGATCGCCGGGTTCGTGCGGATGCAAACCGGGCTCGCTCCGCGCATCCGCGGGCGCCGCAACCCTGGCGACAGGCGTGTCCGCGGGCGGCGTGGCGACCCGGACTTCGCCGAGATCCGGATCACCCTCGTGCGTGGCGGGGACGATCGCCGGCGCATCGGCTGCCGGCGTGGAGGCGGAGGCGGCGTCCGCAGTCCGCGCCTCGCCACCCATCTCCCATTTCGCCGGAGCACCTGCCACGGGTGCGGGAGAGGCCGCGGATGCGGCACCCTCCACCCCGACTGTGTCTACCGCCCGCTGCACCACCGGCTCTGCCGCCGCGGGCGTGACCGCCGCAGGCTGGACTTCGGAGGCCGCGGAAATCTCGCCCCCGACCGATGCAGCCGCTTCGGTGCGCGGCGCAGATGGCTGCGGTGCATGCGCGCCTGTCGCGGCGTCATCCGGCAAAACAGCGGTGGCAGGCTGCACCACCGCTCCAGGCTCCGCATCCGCTGTTGTAACCGTCGATGTCGCGCCGGGTGGCGCCGTGGCCACCTCCGCCGTTTCGGCGTGCTCTCTCCGTGTCTCTGCGTCTCTGCGTGAGATGGCCGTAACACCGTCGGCAGGCGCATCAGCCGGCACGTCGCCCTCCAGCCCGTCTACGACATCCGCGTCGCCGAAGGGATCGGGCTCGGGGACGACGGAGTCGGCGAGCGGGCCGGCCTTGAGGATCGCGGCCAGCGACGGCGCCTGCGACTCGGCCGTCCACGCGCCGCCCACCAGCCGCGGGAACTCGCCGTCGGCCTCGGCGAAGGGCGTCGACCCGTCCGGCGGCGGCGCGGTGACGGCCCGGCCGGGCCAGGGCTCACCCCCCTCCAGCGCGGCCCGCAGCTCCGGCGCGGGAAGGAAGCGCGACGGCTCGCGCGGCTCCAGCACGGGGTGCGTTCCCGCCGAGCGCCGGGCGAGCCCGTCCAGGAAGTCGCCGCCCCCCGTCAATTGCCCTGCTCCAGGTAGAAGGCCCGCCGCGCCGCGCTCATCCCCAGCACGTCGGCCTCGCGCCACCCGTAGGCCGCCGCCAGCTCGTGCACCTCGCGCAGCAGCCGCTTCGCCTGCACCGTCACCTCGGCCCAGAAGAAGGCCGCCACGTCGAGCAGCGAGAGCCAGGCGTGCCCGCACCCCGCGCAGCGCAGGTTGAACTCCACCTCCGCCTGCGGGTCGCGCACCGCCAGCTCCGCCGCCAGCGCCCGCGCCGCCCCCTCCGGCAGGCGGTCGGGCGAGAGCATCTCCCCCTCGGCCGTGCGCGCCGAAAGGAGCGCGCGCGCGAGCAGCGCCCGGCGCGCGGCGGCGGGGTCGGAGAGGCGCGCCACCGCCGCCAGGTCGCGGCTGTCCAGCAGGCGGAAGCGCAGGGTCACGCCCTCCGCCTCCACCTCGTGCTCCCGCTCCAGCGGCGCCTGGGGGTCGGCCACCAGGATCTCCCGCACCTCCACGGGAAACTCCAGCGACTGGGCGCACGCCGGGCAGGGCACGAAGCACTGCAGGGTGGGCCCCAGCGTGCGCTCGCGGGCCAGCAGCAGCAGCCCGTCGCGCTGGCCCACGGTGAGCGCGGCCAGCTCGTCGCGCGAGCGGGCCGGGAGCGCGGCCCCCAGCAGGAGCAGCGCCCGGTCCACCGGGTGCCGCTCCTGCCCGCGCTCCCACACCGCCACCACGTCCGCCGCCGAGAGGCCACGCATCTATCAGCTCGCCGGCGGCGTGTCCGGGTAGGTGGCCGCCGTGGGCTCCGACACCGAGGTGTCGCGCTCCCACCCCTCGAGCTGCAGCACCAGCCGCTGGAACACGATCCCGTTGCCGTTGGCGTCCAGGTCGCCCAGCGCCTCGAACTCGCTGGGCCAGCAGCGGTAGAGGTTGTAGGCGATCACCTTCTGCCCCGCCTCGTTGTACAGGGCGATGCTGATGTCCTTGCGGAAGATGTTCGTCTGCGTGGGTGGCGTGCCCGAGAGCGACATGTTGGTGCCGTTGGTGTTGGTCGCCAGCGACTGCTGCGCGTTGCTCCAGTACCACACGCTGTTGGCCCACCACTCGAAGGCCTGGTCGTGCGTCACCCCGCGCTGCAGCGTCACCGGCGCCATCCGCGTGCGCCCGGGCGAGACGCGGGTGGTGATGGGGTCGGCCCCCTCGCGGTGCTCGATGGGCTCGGTGCTGCGCGAGAGCCCGGAGACCGAGCTCACCCCCGCCACCGGCTGCCCGTCCCAGCTCACCACGAACTTGAAGTTCTTGTAGGGGTCGATGCGGGCCGTGTCCTTCGTGAACTGCGCCATTCAGGCCTCCGTCAGGTGGGGGTTTGGCCAGCGATCTGCTGGATGGTGATGACCACGAACTCGGCGGGCTTCAGCGGCGCGAACCCCACCTGCACGTTCACGATCCCCATGTTGATGTCGTCCTGCGTGGTGGTGGTGGCGTCGCAGGCCACGTAGTACGCGTCCTTGGCCGTGCTCCCCGCGAACGCCCCCTGCCGGTAGAGGGTGTTCATGAAGCTCCCCACCGAGAGCCGGATCTGCGCCCAGAGCGGCTCGGCGTTCGGCTCGAAGACCGCCCACTGCATCCCGCGCAGCAGCGAGTCCTCGATGTAGAGCGCCAGGCGCCGCACCGGCACGTACTTGTAGTCGTCGTTCAGCACGTCGGCGCCCTTGAGCGTGCGCGCGCCCCAGACCACGTTGCCGTACACGGGGAAGGTGCGCAGGCAGTTGATCCCCTGCGGGTTCAAGAGCCCGTTGTCGGTGTCGGAGAGCTTGAGCTCCAGCCCCATGGTCCCCGAGATGGCGCCGTCGGTGATCCCGGCGGGCGCCTTCCACACCCCGCGCGCCGCGTCGGTGCGCGCGCAGATCCCGGCGATCGCCCCCGAGGGCGCGAAGTAGCCGAGCTGCCCGTTGAGCAGCGGGTTCCCCTCGATCAGGTAGGGGAAGTAGACCGCCGCGTACTCGCCCTCGGGCCCGTACGTCCCCAGGTCGTTGATGGAGATGTTCGAGGTGTTCCCCGCCTGCACCTCGATGGCCCAGGAGGTCGGCGGGTCGATGATGAGCATCGCCCGCTTGCTCTGGCAGTACTGCGCGGCCGTCTGGTAGAGCTCCATCCGCCAGGTGTCGCCCGGGTCCTGCGGGGGGATGGCCGGCGGCGTGGTCTCGATCATCCCGTCGGGGGGGATGCACATCAGGTCGAACTGGTCCACCTGGTCCAGCGCGTAGAGGCCGGTGTGGGTGGACTGGTTCCCCAGGAAGTCCTCGAGCTGCAGCGGCTGGCTGGCCGTGCCCTGCAGCGCGGCGTTCACGCTCCCGTCGGGGTTGAGCCCCGCCGTGCCGAAGGCGCCCGGCACCGGGATCGCGCCGGGCGGGGTGGTGGGGTAGCTCCCGCCGGTGGTGCCGGGGAGGTACTGCAGCAGGTTCGACCCGTTGGCCAGCACCCGGTCGATGCGCTGC
>JBJMPM010000305.1:0-55823 GCA_045803205.1 Longimicrobiaceae bacterium | reverse complement strand
ACTCACCCATGTCGTGGATTCGGCGGTGCGTGGACGGATGGTTGCTTAGACACCACCCATCTTACTGCGCCCGAAGAAGATACGACATGGGTTTTCTCTTTCTATCACCCCCGGAAGCCGTTTCGGGTGAATAAGCCAGGTTTACCATTTGATTGTGCATTCCTTGATCGCCAAAACAGAGTTCTGTGACCTCTGTGGCTGTGAGAGATTGCAGTTGAATCTGCTGGTCGAATGCACAGTCAATCAAAGGAATTGGTATCAGTTTCTCTGCGCCCTCTGCGTGAAACGGCCGTTACGCCGCGACGACCGGCACCGAGAACCAGAAGGTGCTTCCCTTCCCGTACACGCTCTCGACGCCGATCCGCCCTCCGTGCTGCTCGACGATGCTGCGGGCGATCGCGAGGCCCAGCCCGGATCCCCCTTTGACCCGCGCGTCCGCTCGGTCCACCTGCTGGAACCGGCCGAACACGTACTCCAGCTTGTCGGCGGGGATGCCGCGACCGTCGTCCCGGACCTCGAAGCGCAGCTCTCCGCCGCGCTGCACCGCGCGCACGGCCACTTCCCCGCGCTCCGGCGAGTACTTCACCGCGTTGGAGAGGAGGTTCACCAGGACCTGGACGATCCGGTCCGGATCGACCCAGACGCGGGCCGGGCGCATCTGGTCGGCGAGCACGACACCGGCACGCTCCGCCATCCCCTGCACGCTCTCGATCGCCACCCGCACCAGCTGCTCGGACGAGCAGGCGCAGAACTCGAGCTCGACCTTCCCGGAGGCGAGCCGCTCCATGTCCAGGAGATCGCTCACCAGGCGCACCATGCGCTCGGTGTTGCGCACCGCGATCTGCAGGATGGACACGCCCTTCTCCGGGACGGGCCCGAGCACGCCGGACGCGAGCAGCTCGAGCGACCCACGGATGGAGGTGAGCGGGGTGCGCAGCTCGTGCCCGGCCACGGAGACGAACTCGTCCTTCAGCCGCTCCACCTCGCGCCGGGCCGTGATGTCGCGCGCCACGGCCTGGAACCCCGTGACCCAGGCTCCGTCCATCAGGATGTGGACGTTCTGGCCGATCCAGAGCTCCCGCCCGTCGGCGGCCAGCAACGGGAACTCGTAGTAGGTGCTCGGCAGGCGCTCGCGGAACTGCTCCTGGTAGAACCGCTCCGTCACCTCCCGCGCCTCCGGCACCACCAGCTCGCGGAAGTGCAGGCCCGCCAGCTCGGAGGCCGTCCGGCCCGTGGTCCGCTCGGCCACCGGGTTGACGTAGACGAAGCGCCCCTGCGGATCGGCCCGGTAGATGATGTCGCTCGCCACCTCCACCAGGCTGCGGTAGCGCTCCTCGCTCTCCCGCAGCGACCGCTCCGCCTCCTTCTGCCGCGTGACGTTGCTCACCACCGTGATGGCCCCGCGAAATTCGCCGCCACCCGCGCGCGGCGAGCCCGTGGCGAGCGTGTGCACCACGCCGCCGTCGGGCCGGAGCAGGCGCAGCTCGTGCGACGTGGTCTCGCCCGCGATCCGGGCCGAGCGGGCCCTCCGCAGCTCGGGGATGTCGTCGGGGTGCGTGAGCTCCCAGGGCGTGCGTCCGATCAGCTCCGCGGGGTCGATCCCGAGTATCCTGCCGTAGGCGGGGTTGGCGTACTCGATGCGGCCGTCGGCATCGGTCACGGCGAGCCCCTGCCCCATGGTGCCCATGACCTGGAGCGCGAAGTCGCGCTCCCGCCCCAGCTCCGCCCGTGCCGCCTCGGCCGCGCCGGCGTTCAGCCGCGCGAGCCGCAGCAGGTGCGCCGCCGCCCCGAGCAGCAGGGCCATGAACAGGCCGCCGCCCAGCACCACCCCGGGGAGCGACGAGCGGGTGTCTCGCATCACCGCCGGGCCGGGCCAGACGGCCACCGTCCACCACGCCCCGCCCAGCTCCACCCGGGCGTGCGCCGCCAAGCGGGGCGCGGCCCCGCCCGGGAGGTCGCGGCGATAGAGCTCCTCGCCCCCCTGCGAAACGGAGAGCCCGTACCCCGGTGCGATCTCCGGGCCCAGCAGCACGCGGAGCGACTCGCGCGCACGGAACACGCCCGTGATGAACCCGCCGAAGCGGCCCTGCGGGAAGAGGGGTGCGAAGGCCACGAAGCCCTTGCCGCCGACCGCCAGCTCGGCGGGCGGCGCCACGGCCATCACCCGCCGTTCCCGGGCGCCGCGCAGGACCGCGGCCCGCCGCGGCTCGGCCGCGATGTAGAGCCCCTGCGCGGCCTCGAAGCCCGTCCGGGGCATGATCCAGCGGATCGAGTACGTCGAGTCGGCCCACTGGATCGACTGGATGCCGGGATAGTCGCGCAGGGTCAGCTCGGCCGCGGTCTCCCACGCGCGGCGGGAGGAGCCTCCCTCGCCCTCCCATTGATCGGCGATGCGCGACAGGGCCTGCAGCCGCGCGCGCATCTCGGCCTGGAACTGGTTGCGCACGGAGTGGGCGGTGGCCTGCACCGTCTGCTCCGCGTGCCGCCGCTGCACGCGCAGCAGGGCGGCCCAGAGCAGCAGGGTTCCGGCCGCGGCGGAGAGGAGGACGGCGACCGGGAGCCATCTCAGGAGAGGCCGCATGGGGGGGCAACGCGTGGGGAAGGCCGGCGCGCGGCCGGGCGGGGAAGCGGCGTCGTCGAATACCGCCGCGTGGGTGGAATGTACGGAGGGTCCCGCCCGGGATGCACTGCGGAGAAGCCGGCGGATCAGGCCGCGCGTGCCGCGGGACCGTGAGGGAACGTCACCGCACCGGGCGGCGCGGACGTTCCCCGAGAACGAAGGTGCGGTGGTTCCCGGACCCCTCTATCGCTCTCGACCTCCCGGAATCCCCGGGGCGTGCGCCGCCTTCAGCAGCCCCGCATCGAGCGCCAGCCGCACCAGCTCGGCCCGGTGCGCGAGCCCCAGCTTCTGCATCATCCGCGCGCGGTAGGTGTCCACCGTCTTGGGCGAGAGGAAGAGCTTCTTCCCGATCTCCGCCGAGCTGTATCCCTCGGCCGTGAGCGTCAGCACCTCTCGCTCGCGCTCGCTCAGCTTCTCCACCGGGCTCTCCGCGTGCGGCTCGCGCGCCTGCTGGTAGGTGCGCAGCAGGAGCCGCGTGGCGCTGGGGTACAGGAACACCTCGTCGCGCGCCACCGTGCGGATGGCGTTCACCAGGTCGGCGTCCGCGCTGGTCTTGCGCACGAAGCCGCTGCCCCCCGCCTCCAGCACCTGCAGCAGGAACTCCTCCTCCGTCTGCGAGGTCAGCACCAGCACCCGCGCGCCCAGCCCCATCGCCACGATCTGCTTCGTGGCCTCCAGCCCCCCGATCCCCGGCATCGCCAGGTCCATCACCACCACGTCGGGGCGCAGCAGGCGCGTCTTCTCGATCGCCTCCTCGCCGGTCGAGGCCTGCCCGACCACCTGCAGCCCCGCCTCCAGCGAAAGGAGCGCCTCCAGGCCGCTGCGCAGCACGGGGTGGTCGTCGGCCAGCAGGATGCGGACGTTCTCAGCCATTCCCCTGCTCCACGTTCGATGGATCGGGCGCGCCGCCCGGCTCGGCCTCGCGCCCGGTGACCTCCTGCACCGCCATGCGGAAGACGACCATGCGGAAGGCCACGGGGTCGTCGGCCGTGAACGTCTCCGGCAGCAGCGTGCGCAGCAGCGCCACCCCCTGCTCCCACTCGTCGGCCTGCCGCTCGGTGCCGTCTTCCGGCAGCACGTAGAAGCCGCCGTGCACCACCACGCTCCGCCAGCGGAAGAGTCCCTCCACCTCGTCGACCTCGAAGGCCACGGGCCACCAGCTGGTGCCCGTGGCCTCGAGCTTCGCGCCGTGCGAGGTGCGGCCGTACAGCCACCCCTCGTGGTAGACGTAGTGCAGCGGCTCGATGTCCACGTGGTTCTGCCACGCGTAGGCGATGCGGCCCACGTGGTTACGGGCCAGGAGGGCCAGGCACTCCTCCCGGTCCAGCGCGCGGATGCGCGGAGGGTTCGCGTCGCTCATGGCCTCTCTCACGAAACGGGGGGCGCGGGTCCGGAGGGTAAAGTGGCGTCCCCGCCACCCTTCCGGAAGGGCCGGAAGCGCGTTTGCCTCCCCCACGCCCTCCCCTCCCCTGGCGTGTGGCCTCCGTCTCCGCCTACACCGCCGCGGCCTCGCGGGCGCGCGGCGCGTCCTCCCGCGCCCGGCGGCTCCAGAGCGCGGGCGGCACCAGCAGCACGGGGCAGGGCGCGCGGCGCACCACCGACGAGGCGGTGCCGCCGATCAGCGCGCGCTTCACCGGGCCGTAGCCGTGCGTGGCCAGCACCAGCAGGTCGGCGCGGTCGCGCCAGGCGAACGACACGATCTCCGTGGCCGGGCGGTCGTTCCAGCGCACCTCTTCGCGTACCAGCACGCGGGCGGGCGAGCCGGCGGCCCTGACCGCCGCGTCCACCGCGCGGTTGAGCCCCGGCGGCACGGCCGCGCCATCGAAGGGGGCGTCGGCCACGGCGAAGAGCTGCGGCACCACGTGCACCACCGCCACCTCCGTCTCCGGGAGCGCCGCCTCGCCTGGAGGCTGGCCCAGCGCGCCCGCCCAGCGCACGCCGATCTCCAGCGCCGCGCACCCGGGGTCGGAGAGGTCGAGCGGCACCACCACGCGGTGCAGCGGCAGCCCCAGCTCGGTGCGCACCACCAGCACCGGCACCCGCAGCGTGCGGATCAGCCGGTCGGCGGTGGAGCCCAGCACGCCCAGGTGGCTGCCGTTGTGGGTGTGCGCGCCCACCACCACCAGCTCCGCCCCCGCCGCGTCGGCGTACCCGGCGATGGCCCGGTGCGCGGAGTAGACCTCCACCCGCCGCGCGGCCACCGTCACCTCCGGCGGCACCGTGCGCGCGATCTGCGCCTCCAGCGCCATCTCGGCGGCGGCGATGCGGTACTGGAAGGTGGTGGGCTCCAGCCGGCGCCCCATGTAGACGGGCGAGGCGAAGTCGAAGGCGTGGATCACGTGCAGCGCCGCCCCGGTCGCCCCCGCCAGCGACGCGGCGGAGCGCAGCACGTGGTCCGACGCGCCCGACAGGTCCGTCGCCGCCAGGATGCAGCGCGACGGCACGGCGGGCGGCCGCCTGCGCCGGCGTGCCGCGGGCTCCGGCACCTCGGCGAGCTGCGGCGGCGAGGCCACGGCGGGCGGCGGCGGCGGGGATTCCACGACCGTCGACGGCGGAGCGGGCCCGGCGCGGCGAGGCTCCGCGGTCGAACCCGTCGCCACGGCCACGGCGACGGGCGTGGACGCGGGAGGGATCACCAGCACGCCGATCGACGCGCGGCGCAGCACCGTCTCCGCCACGCTCCCCAGCAGCAGCCGCGGCACGCCGCGCCGCCCGTGCGTCCCCACCACCACCAGCTCCGCCTGCCACTCGTGCGCCTCGGCCAGGATCTCGCCCGCCGGGTCGCCGGCGCGCACCGCCGCGGGGAGGCCGGCGAGCGCCGGGACCTCCGTCAGGAACTCCGCCAGCTCGGCGGACGCGTGCTCCGCCGACCAGTCAGGGATGCCGGCGGCCACCGCCTCGTAGCTGGCGACCGACACGAAGAGCGGGCGCAGCCGCGGCTCGGCCGGGAGCGCGAGCGCCTGCGCCAGCCGCGCCCCGGCCCGTAGCGCGTGCGCCGAGTGGGGAGAGAGGTCGGTGGCCAGCAGCACCCGCCCGTACGACGGCGCGCGTCCGGAGCCGCCGTGCAGCGAGAGCACCGGCACGGTGGAGGAGCGCAGCACCCGCTGCGCCGTGGTTCCCAGCATCGCCGCGGCGGCGCCGGTGCGCCGCGTGTGCCCCAGCACCAGGAGGTCGGCGCGCAGCTCGGCGGCCAAGCGGGCCAGCGTGTCGCCCGCCCGCCCCCGCACCGCCGTCCAGGTGATGCGGTCGCGCGGCGTGAGCGCCCGCACCGCCATCTCCAGCCGGCGCAGCGCGCCCCCGCGGGTGCCCTCGCTCCCCTCGGCCAGCACGTGGACCAGGGTCAGCTCGGCGTCCGTGCGCTCCGCCAGGTGGACGGCCGGGGCGAGGGCGGGGTCGTCGGGCTCCAGGGTGGCGATGCCGGCGACGATGCGGCGCAGGGGAGTGCTCATCTCGGCCTCCGGGGGGCGGCAGGGTTCGGATGAACACTACGCGCCGCCGTCACCATCGCCTGTCAGGCTTTCGCCGCGCGCGTGTGGGGATCGTCTGCCGCGTGTTCGACTGATTGAACGTGCATTCCAGTCGACAGAATGGACTCACACGGAGTCAACGGAGTCAACGGAGTCAACGGTGTCAACGGAGGACTGGTCAGCACTCCGTTGACTCCGTTGACTCCGTGTGAGGAACGTCTGTGCTGGTGTCTCCGAATGCGCGGTCATTTGTCCGATGATAGGAGACGCGTTTTCGGGGCAACCTTTCACCGGAACGGGGCGTCAGAGGACCGGGATGGATGAATTTCCACGCCCCGCCACGTCTCCAGGTCTTACAACCGTAAGCGGCGGATGAAAGAGCTGCATCGCCTGACCGAGCTGCAGATCGAGATCCTGGCCGTGCTCTGGAAGCGCGGCGAGGCCACCGTGGCCGACGTGCACCAGGTGCTGGAGCCCTCCACCGGGCTCGCGCGCAAGACGATCGGCACGCTCCTCTTCCGCCTGGAGCAGCAGGGGGTGATCGCGCACCGCGAGGAGGGCCGCGAGTACCTCTACCGGGCCTGCGTCACGCGCGAGCAGGTGGAGCGCGCCGCCGTGGGAAGCGTGCTGGGCCGCCTCTTCCGCGGCGACGTGGCGGCGATGGTGAGCCACGCCCTGCGCGCCGAGGAGGTGGAGCCCGGCGACGTGGAGAAGGTGAAGGAGATGCTGGAGCGCTGGAGCGCCGAACGGGAGGAGCCCTGATGACCGCCCCGACCCTGTCCGCCGGCCCGTGGGTGGGATGGGCCCTGGCCTGGCTCGGCACCTGGCTCGTCCACGGCACCCTGCTGCTGGGCGGGGCGTGGCTGGCGTCGCTGGTCGTCCGCTCCCCCGGCGTGCGCGACGCGCTCTGGAAGACGGCGCTGGCCGGCGCGCTCGCGACCACGACCTGGTTCGTCGCCACCGCGCGCGAGCCCGCGCCCGAGCCGGCGTTCGTCCCCCGGCGCCTGGCCGCGCCCGGCGCGCCGGCGCGCACGACGCCGTTCGTCGTCCGCGGGGAGGCGGCGGTGCCGCCGTGGGCCCCGGGCGCGGTGCTGGCGGTCTGGCTCGCCGGCGCGCTGGCGGGGCTCGCGCGGGTGGAGCAGGGGAGGCGGCGGTACTGGCGCGCGGCCGGCGCCCGCCACGCCGTCGCCGACGCCGAGGCGGCGGACGCGCTGCGCCGCCTTCGCGCGGCGGCCGGCGTGGAGCGCACCATCTACCTCACCGCCGCGGAGGGGCTGGAGGCGCCGGCGGCGGTGGGGCTGGCGGAGATCTGCCTTCCCGCCGGAACGCTCGACGCGCTCACCCCGGCGCAGCGCGAGAGCGTGCTGGCGCACGAGCTGGGGCACCTGGTGCGGCGCGATCCGCTCTGGAAGGTGGCGGTGGAGGTCGCGTCCGCCGTCTTCTGGTTCCAGCCCCTCCTTCGCGTCGCCCGCCGCCAGATGGCGGAGTGCGCCGAGCTCCTCTGCGACGGCTTCGCGGTGCGCGTGACCGGGCGCCGCCGCCCGCTGGTGGAGTCGCTCGGCGTGCTGGCCGCGGCGTTCCGGCCCCGCGGCGTGGCCGCGGCGGGCTTCGGCGACCAGGGCTCGCCGCTGCTGCGCCGCGTCGCGCGGGTGATGGACGCCTCCCGCGCGCCGGCCGCCCCGCTCCCGGCCCCGGTCCGCGGCGGGCTCGCGGCGGCGGCGCTGGCGGGGACGCTCGCCTTCACCCCCGGCGTCGCCCCGCCCCCGGTGGAAGCACGGTTCCTGGCCGTGCGCACCCTCAGCGTCGACCGCGCCGAGCTCGACGCGGGGCGCACCGGCGTCGCGCGCGTCGGTCCCGGCGGCTCCTTCCGCCTCTCCGAGGAGCGCGGCGGCGTGCGCCGCGAGCTCACCGTCCGCCGCGGCGCGGACGGGCGGAACGTGTACGACTACCGCGAGAACGGCGCGCCGAAGCCCTTCGACGCGCGCGCCCGGCGGTGGCTCGCCCGGGCGCTGAACGAGCGACCCGGACGATGAGGGTGTCGTTGCCGTCGACGTCCGCGAAGGCGGCGCGAAGGCGGACTGCATGCAGTCGTAGCGGCGCGTTTGCTCGCATGGCCGAACCCACGAGTCCCGAGCGCGGTCGCATCACCCTGAATCCGTAGACACCTCCGGCGGGCACCTCCGCCCGCCGGAGCCCCACGCACCCGAGTCTTACGTGTGTAAGACGAAGCGTCGCGAGAGAACCCGATGAAACGACCTCTACCGATCCTCTTCTATGCCGCGCTCGCCGCGGCCGCGGTGCCCGCCGCCGCGCAGCAGGTCGCCGTCGCCACGCCGGCGGCCGCCCCCGCGCCCGCGCCCGTGTCGCCCAAGGCGGCCGTGCGCCCGGTCGAGGCGGCGCTCGCCCGCGCCGCCGCCGAGGGGCGCTTCTCCGGCACGGTGCTGATCGCCAGGGATGGCCGCCCCGTCTTCCAGCACGCCTACGGCATGGCCGACCGCGAGGCACGCATCGCCAACACGCTGGAGACGCGCTTCAACCTGGGGTCGATGAACAAGATGTTCACGGCCGTGGCCATCGCGCAGCTCGCGGCGCAGGGGAAGCTCTCCTTCCAGGACCCGCTCTCGAAGTTCATCCCCGACTTTCCGACCGCGGCGGCGGCGCAAAAGATCCGCATCGAGCACCTGCTCACGCACACCTCGGGGCTCGGCAGCTACTTCAACCCCCGCTTCTTCCGCGAGCGCCCCACCACCGTGGCCGCGATGATGGACGTCGCCCGCGCGGACACGGCGCTCGCCTTCGAGCCCGGCACCCGGCAGCGCTACAGCAACACCGCCTTCCTGGTGCTCGGCGCGGTGATCGAGAAGGTCACCGGGCAGGACTACTACGACTACATCCGCGACCACGTCTTCGTCCCCGCGGGAATGACGTCGTCGAGCTGGCCGTTGCGCGGCGAGCCCGGCCGGGCGAAGGAGTACGAGATCTCGCCGGAGACAGGGGGCCAGCCGCGCGCGGACGAGTTCCGGCGCGGGAGCCCGGCCGGCGGCGGGGTGTCGACGGTGGGCGACATGCTGCGCTTCTCGCAGGCGCTGCTCTCCGGCCGGCTGGTGCCGCAGGAGTACGTGCGGCTGCTCACCACGCCCAAGCCCGAGGTGGGGAACCCGCGCTACGGCTACGGCTTCGGCGTGATCGCGCAGCCGATGCGGATCGTGGGGCACAACGGCGGCAAGCCGGGGGTGTTCGCGCAGCTCGACCTCTACCCCGAGGCCGGCTACACCACCGTCCTGCTGATGAACCAGGGCGACGGCGAGCCGCAGGACGAGTTCGTGGAGCTGCTGCGCACCGCCGTGCGGGCGATGGCGGGCGTCGCGGCGCCGCAGCCCGCGCCGCCGTCCGCGGCGGCCGCCGGGCCCTCGGTGGCGCTGCCGGAGACGCCGGCGGGGCAGGTGGCCGCGGCGTGGCTGCAGACCGTGCGCGGCGGCGACACGGTGGCCATCCGCCGCTTCATCGCCGAGCGGATGGGCGGGCGCTTCGTGACCCGCCCCTGGGATCAGCAGCTCGCCATCTTCCAGCGGATGAAGAACGGCTTCGGTGGCGGCCGCGTGGTCTCCGCGCAGCCGACCGCGAACGGGATCCGCATGGTGCTGGCGACACCGCGCGACCGGTTCACCGTGGACCTGATCATGGACCCCGCGCCGCCGCACCGCATCACCGGCTTCGCGGTGGAGGCCGGTGACGACGAGGGCGCCGGCCCCGGCGGACCGCCCCCGGCGGGAGGCGCGGCGCCGGGTGCCCAGGCCGGGCTCCCCGACACGCCGGCCGGCCGCGCGGCCGCGGCGCTGCTGGAGACCATGCGCGGCGGCGACACCGCGGCCATCCGCCGCTTCGTGGCCGAGCGGATGGACGAGGAGTTCCAGTCGCGCCCGTGGGACCGGCAGCTCGCGCTCTTCCAGCGGATGAAGAACGACTTCGGCGACGGCCGCATCACGGCGGTGCAGCCGGCGGAGAACGGCATCCGGGTGGTGCTGGTGGGGGCGCGGGGGCAGTTCACCATGAACCTGGGCGTGGAGCCCGCGCCGCCCCACCGCATCAACGATTTCTCGGTGGAGTCCGGCGGCGGCGGCGCGGGAGCACAGCCGCTGCCGCCCCTCGACGCCGCGGCGCAGCGGGCGGTGATCGACAGCGTCGCGCGGGTGCTGGAGCGCGTCTATCCCTCCGCCGACACCGGCCGCTTCATCGGGGAGCGGCTGCGCAGCCGCGAGCGGGCCGGTGCCTACGCCTCGCTCACGGCCCCCGCCGACTTCGCCCGGGCGGTGACGGAGGACATGCGCGCGCTGAACGGCGACCGGCACCTCAACCTGCGCGCTGGCGGCGGCCCCCGGCGGGCGGGGCGCGGCGGCGGCCCGGAGGCGGAAGAGGCGGAGCGCGCCTCGAACTACGGGATGGAGTCGCGGGTGCTGGAGGGAGGCGTCGGCTACCTGAAGCTGAACGGGCTCTCCGGGTCACCGCAGGCGCCGGCGCGGCTGGGCGAGATGCTGCGCGAGCTGGGCGACATCCGCGCGATGATCATCGACCTGCGCGGCGCTCCCGGCGGGAGCGGGCAGATGGCGAACGCGGTGATCAGCCACTTCACCGCGCCCGACCTCCCCTCGCTGCGCGTGGTGAACCGCTCCGAGGGCACCGACGAGGTGCGCAGGACGCTGGCGACGGTCCCCGGCCCGCGCCGCACCGACATCCCGGTGTACGTGCTGGTGGACCGCAACTCCGGCTCGGCCGCCGAGGACGTGCCCTTCGTGCTCCAGAGCCTGGGCCGCGCGACCATCGTGGGCGAGAAGACGGCGGGCGCGGGGCGCAACAACCTGCTGCTGCCGGTCGGCTCGGGGCTCGTCGCCTCGGTCTCCATCTCCCGCGTCTCCGACGCGCGCACCGGGCGCGAGTGGGAGGCCATCGGCGTGAAGCCCGACATCGAGGTCTCGGCGGACCAGGCGCTCGACGCCGCGCTCCAGGCGGCGCGCCGGGCCCGGTAAGCTGCAATCCCCACGCAGAGCCGCGGAGACGCAGAGATTCTCTGCGCCTCCGCGGCTCTGCGTGGTAGATGCTACCTCGGTTGGCCGAGCCGAGAAGCCAGAGTTCGGCGCGACCTGGCGAGTGCGCTGTGAATGTGAACGAGCTGGAGGAGCTGCGAAACATGCGTTCGCGCCCTCTCCAGGTCGCCGGGTTCCAGTTCCTCCAGCAACCGGTCGATGCGCTGGCTCATGCGGCGAGCGCCTGAAGCCGATCCTCGTCGCCCACGATCCAGCGTTTCGGACCGGACAGGATCCGGCCGAGAACGGCGTTGCCCGCACCGACCAGCCGCCGCAGCCGGTCAGGGGAGTAGGCGCGAACTTCAACGGGGCGGCCGAGCAGCACCGAGGCTTCGGCGGCTTTCCGCCCCAGCGCCGCGTCTGCCTCGATGTCGCCGACGACCAGCACGTCCACGTCGCTGTGCTCGCCGGCGTCTCCGCGCGCGAAGGAGCCGAACACGAACGCGGCGTCGATTCCCTCGATTCCCGAGATCGCCTCCTCCACCACCTCCGCCGGGTCGGCGAAGTCTCGCACGAGCTGCCGCAGCGTCCTCCACGCGGGATGATTCCCGGCCGCGCGATAGAGCGCACGGCCGCTCTCGTCGGCGCGCTCCACCAGGCCGCGGCCCTCCAGGCGGCGCAGCTCGCGGTTGAGGGAGCTCATCGAGAGGCCGCTGCGCCGCTGCAGCCCACGCACGTGGTGCGGCTCGTCTCCGTGTAGCGCGAAGTGCAGCACCAGCCGCGCGAGGGCAGGCGACGCCAGCACCTCGCGCAGTCCACCATGCCCCGGCTTCCCCTTCATGGGCCCCTTTCTTGTTATCATGATCCAAAATTTGGATCATGCGGCAGGCATCGTCAAGTCTCCGTACCGGGAGGGGCGCACGCAACGGGAGTCTGGTGGCGAAACACACACCTGAGAGGGTGTTGCTGAACGGGGACCTTCCGCGACACCACAGGTGTCATCCTGAGGCCCGGCCACACCATCCTGGCGTCAGCGCTGCAGTCGGCAGGGCCGTGAGGATCTGGCCGAGGAATGCGCAGGAGCCCGCCACGGAAGCCCGCACGATCGATGCGTCCACGCCGGCGCTCGTCGATGCCCGGCTTTTCCTGCGTGGCATCGACGAGTGAACGTGAGGCCGTGGCTTCCGCGCGAGCTTCCGCAGCCGGCCTCCGGCGTGGCCGCGATCAGATCCTCACGGCCCTGCCGCCATCGGAGTGAACGCTGGTTCCACGTGGCCGGGCCTCAGGATGACACCCGGGGGGTGTCCGAACAACGGTTCAGCAACACCCTCTGAGGGACTCGCAGTGCACTCGAATGCACACGTTGGGAATAACCTTTGCTGCCGTTTAGTGAACCCTTCGCAGCACTGGTATTCCCCTGAAGCACTGGAGAGCCCACATGAAGAAGATCAGGATGGAGCTGGACGAGCTCGACGTGCAGTCGTTCGAGACCGGGCGCGCGGAGCCGGAGCGCGGTACCGTCCGCGGCCACTGGAGCCAGCTCGGAACCTGCGACGCGGTCGTCGGGACCTGCCAGGTCGGTGGCACCTGCGCCCGCACCTGCGGCAGCCGCTGCACCGGCACGGCGTGCCTCTGACGCGCATCCGCTGAAAGCAGGCCGGAACACGGAGGCGCAGAGAAGCCGCCGCGGCTCTCTGCGCCTCTGCGTCTCCGCGTGACACCATCTCTGCCAAATGACTGTGCATTCGTAGGGACCAGCACAGATGGGTCTCACACGGAGTCAACGGAGTCAACGGAGTCAACGGAGTCAACGGAGTCAACGGAGTCAACGGAGTCAACGGAGTCAACGGAGTCACGGAGGAACTGCCTGGCTTTTCTCCGCTGACTCCGTTGACTCCGTGTGAGTCCTATCCGTTGGCAGAATGCCCAATCAATCAACAGAAATGGTATGAGAGTACAGTTCTATCCCTCGGCGGGGAGGGTGAGGGTGAAGGTGCTCCCCTCGCCGGGCGTGCTCTCGACGGCGAGGTCGCCGCCCATGCCGCGGGCGAGGTCGCGGCTGATGGCGAGGCCCAGGCCGCTTCCCTCCGAGCGGCGCGTGCGGCTCATGTCCACCTGCACGAACGGGTCGAACACCGACGCCTGCTTCTCCGCGGGGATCCCGATCCCGGTGTCGGCCACGGCAAGTCGGACGACCCCCTCGCCCGCGGCCTCCGCGTCGACGCGCACGCGGCCCCCCGCGGGGGTGAACTTGAGGGCGTTGCTGAGCAGGTTGATCAGGATCTGCTGCACCTTCTCGCGGTCGGCGCGCGCGACGGTGCCGGGGGGGACGCCCACCCCCAGGGCGAGCTCCTTGGCGCGCAGCTGCGGCTCCACCATCGGCGTCACTTCCTCCATCAGCGCCGCCAGGTCCACCGCCTCGATCATGAACTCCACCCGGCCGCTCTCGATGCGCGCCAGGTTCAGCACGTCGTTGATCAGCCGCAGCAGGTGCTTCTGGCTGCGCTCCACCCGGCCCAGCGCCTCGCGCTGCGCCTCGGTCACGGGGCCGTGGATCCCCATCTCCAGGAGCTGCACGTAGCCGCCGATGGCGTTCAGCGGCGTGCGCAGCTCGTGGCTCATCACCGCCAGGAAGGCGCTCTTGGCACGGTTTGCCTCCTCGGCCGCGGCGCGCTGGCGGTCGGCCTCGTCGGAGCGCTCCTGCAGCGCGTCGTTCAGCGCCCGGAGGTGCTCGGCCTGCGCCTCGAGCTCCACCGCCTGCTCGCGGAGCTGCTCCTGCTGCAGCGCCATCTCCACCGCCGCCTCCTCGAGCTGCTCGTTGCTCACGCGCAGCTCCTCGGCGTGCTCCTCCACCTCGGCCCGGGCGCGCTCGGCCTCCCTGCGGGCGCGCAGCAGCTCCTCCTCGAACTTGCGCCGCTCGCGCACCTGGATCAGCACGCAGTCGCTCGTCCACGCGCCCGCGCGCTCGCGGCGGACGGCGTTCGCCAGCACCGCCACCTCGCCCCCGTCGGCGGCGCACAGCACCAGGAACACCTCCTCCGCCCGGCCGTGCATGCGCACCATCGGGAAGAAGTGCGTCTGCCAGAAAAGGCGCGCGCCCACGCTCAGGATCGCGTCGACCCTGCGCCCCTCCAGCTCGCCCGGCGCCCGCCCCAGCATCGCGGCGAGCGTGGCGTTGGCGACGACGATCGTCCCGTCGTCGGCGACGGAGAGGAAGCCGGCGGGCGCGTGGTCCAGCAGCGGGTCCAGCGTCCGCTCGCGCACGCCCGCGCCCTCGCTCACGCGGCGGGGGCGGGGTGCAGGTATTCGCGCATGAGCTCGATGGTCTCCTCGGGGTGGCTCATGTGCGGGCAGTGTCCGGTGGCCCTCATCACCCGGAGCGTGCTTCCCGGCGTGCTCCGGTGCACGTACTCGCCCACCTCGCCGGGCGCCACCATGTCGTCGGAGCACTGCAGCACCAGCGAGGGCACCGTGACCCGCGCCAGGTCGCCGCGGTTGTCGGAGAGGAAGGTGGCCTCGGCGAAGCGGCGGGCGATCACGGGGTCGGTGGAGCAGAAGCTCTCGGTGAGCTCGGCGCCCAGCTCCGGCCGGTCGGGGTTCTTGATGATGGCGGGGGCGAGGAACCCCGCCCACCCGATGTAGTTGTGCTCCATCATCTCCAGCAGCCCGTCGATGTCGCCGCGCTCGAACCCGCCCACGTACGGCGGATCGTTCACGTAGCGCGGGCTGGGGCCGATCATGACCAGCCGCGCGAAGCGCTCCGGCTCGCGGTTGGCGGCCAGGACGCCGACCATGCTGCTCACCGAGTGGCCCACGAACACCACGTCGGTGAGGTCGAGCGCGTGCACCACGTCGAGCACGTCCTGCGCGTAGCCTTCGAGCGATGCGTAGCGCTTCGCGTCGTAGGCGGAGAGGTCGCTCTTCCCCGAGCCCACGTAGTCGAACAGCACCACGCGGTAGTCGTCTTCGAAGGCGGGCGCCACGAAGCGCCACATGTTCTGGTCGCACCCGAAGCCGTGCGCGAAGAGCATGGGCTGCGTGCCGCGCCCGGAGACGCGCACGTGGTTGCGGGTGATGACGTCGTCGGCCATGGATCGGCGGTTCAGCGTTCAGGAGAATCGTGACGCAAGAATACACCCCAGACGGCGGACGCGCCTCGCGCGGGGATGGCGGAGGCGTGGGAGGCGGCCGTCCCCCTGCTCCCTACTCGTGCCCCCGGACGGCGTGGGGGCGGTACGGCGCCTCCAGCCGCGCGATCTCCTCGTCCGAGAGCGCGAGGTCGACGGCGCGGATGGCGGCGTCCAGGTGCTCCAGCTTCGTCGCGCCGACGATGGGGGCGGTGACGGCGGGCTTCGACAGGAGCCACGCCAGCGCCACCTCGGCCGGGGTCACCCCGCGCTCGCCGGCCACCGCGCGGACCGCCTCCACCACCTCCCAGTCGCCGGGGCCGTCGTAGAGGCGGTGGCCGTACTCGTCCGTCGCGGCGCGCGGCGTGCTGGCGCGGTCCGCCAGCGAGGCGCGGCCGCCCGCGAGCAGGCCGCGCGCCAGCGGCGACCAGGGGATCACCGCGATCCCCTCGGCGCGGCAGAGGGGGATCATCTCCCGCTCCTCCTCGCGGTAGAGGAGGTTGTAGTGGTTCTGCATCGACACGAAGCGCGCCCAGCCGCGGCGCTCCGACGCGCTGAGCGCCTGCGCCATCTGCCACGCCCACCCCGAGCTCGCGCCGATGTAGCGCACCTTCCCGGCGTGCACCAGGTGGTCGAGCGCCGCCAGCGTCTCCTCGATCGGCGTGTTCGCGTCGAAGCGGTGGATCTGATAGAGGTCGATCGTCTCCACCCCCAGCCGCCGCAGGCTCGCCTCGCACGCCTGCACCACGTGCTTGCGCGAGAGCCCCGCCCGGTTCGGCCCCTCGCCCATCGGCCAGAAGACCTTGGTGGCGAGCACGATCTCGTCCAGCCGGCCGAATTCCCGCAGCGCCCGCCCGGTCACCTCCTCGCTGACCCCCAGCGAGTACATGTCGGCGGTGTCGAAGAAGTTGATCCCCGCCTCGACCGCCCGGCGGAAGAAGGGGCGCGCCTCCGCCTCGTCGAGCACCCACGGCCGCCACTGCGAGCTGCCGTAGCTCATGCACCCCAGGCAGATGCGCGATACGGTGACGCCGGTGGCGCCCAGTCGGGTGGTCTGCATCTCCCCAAGCTACCCGGCCCGCCCGCGCCCTGCCAGCCGGCGGCGCCGAAGCACGGATCGTGCGAACGCCGTTCCGGGTCGCAGCGGCTTCTGCAAACGTTGTACGGATACACGGCGGGGATGAAGGATACAGGCGGGACCCCGGACGCCGCGGCGCTCTTCGCCGGCGACGGGGAGATGCACGCGCTCTATCGCGCGAAGGAGTGGGGGGGCACGGCGCTGGGGCCGGTGGAGGGGTGGCCGGCGGCGCTGCGCATCGCCGTGGGGAACGTGCTGACCTCGGCCTTCCCGGGGATCGTGCTCTGGGGCCCGGAGCTCATCCAGCTCTACAACGACGGCTACGTCCGCTTCATGGGCGTCAAGCACCCGTGGGGGCTGGGGATCCCCAACCGCGAGTGCTGGCCGGAGGTGTGGGCGTTCAACGAGCCCATCTTCCGGCGCGTGCTGGCGGGCGAGACGGTGTACCTGGAAGACCAGCTCTACCGGCTGAAGCGCCGCGGCGCCGACGCCGAGCCCGACGACGTCTACATCACCCTCTGCTACAGCCCCGCCCGCGACGAGCACGGCGCTACGCTCGGGGTGATCGTCACCCTGATCGACACCACCGAGCAGGTGGAGGGGAGGCGCTGGCAGGCGGCGCTGGCGGAGAGCGAGGCACGGCACCGGCTGGCGCTGGAGGCGGCGCGGCTCGGCACCTGGTCGTGGGACGTCGGGACCGACCGCGCCGCCTTCGACGACCGGGTGCGCGAGATCTTCGGCTTCGAGGGCGACGCGCCCCTGGAGCGGGTGGAGATCCTGGCCAGGCGCCTGCACCCGGCCGACGCCGCCCGCGTGCGCGAGGCGCTGGAGCGGGCGGCGGACCCGGCGGGCCCCGGGCGCTACCAGGCCGAGTACCGGGTGGTGCGCCCCGACGGGAGCGAGGCGTGGGTCGCGGCGGCGGGGCGGATGCTCTTCGACGAGGCCGGCGGGGAGCGCCGGCCGGTGCGCCTGATCGGCACCGTGCAGGAGGTGACCGACCGCAAGCGCGCCGAGGCGGAGCTGCGCCGGGCCCGCGACCTGGCCGAGTCGAACGCCGAGGAGCTCTCGCAGCAGATCGAGGAAGCGCAGGTGATCGCGGGCGAGCTGGAGGAGGCCAACGAGGAGCTCGTCCGCGCCAACGCGGAGATGGAGGAGGCGCGCCGCAGCCTGGAGGAGAGCAACGCGCGGCTCGACGCGGCCAACGCGGCGCTCCGGGCGAGCGAGGCGCGCTTCCGCAACGTGCTGGAGCAGGCGCCGGTGGCGGTGGCGGTGATGGAGGGGCCGGAGCACGTCTACACCCTGGTGAGCCCGCGCTACGCCGAGACGCCGGGGGGCGGCCGGCCGCTGCTGGGGCTCCCGGTCCGCGACGCCTTCCCGGAGATCGAGGAGCAGGGGCTGCCGGCGATCGTCGACCGCGTGTTCGAGGGCGGCGAGCCCTACTTCGCGCAGGAGCGCACCGTCTGGCTGGACCGCGACGGCGACGGGGTGGTGGAGGAGTACTTCTACGACCTGGGCTACCAGCCGCTGCGCGACGCCGCCGGCCAAGTGTACGCGGTGGCGAGCGTGGCGGTGGACGTGACCGCGCAGGTGCGCGCGCGGCAGGAGGTGGAGGCCGCGCGGCGCGGGGCGGAGCGGGCGGAGCAGCACCTCACCCGCACCTTCGAGCAGGCGCCGGTGGCCATCGCGGTGCTGGAGGGGCCCGGGCACGTCTTCACCCTGGCCAACCCGCCCTACCACCGGCTGGTGGGAGAGCAGCGCGAGCTGCTGGGCCGCTCTATCCGCGATGCCTTCCCGGAGCTCCGGGAGCAGGGGATCTACGAGCTGCTGGACCGGGTGTACGAGAGCGGCGAGCCGTACGTGGCCGAGGAGATGCGCCTGGTCTACCACTACCGCCCCGGGCACGACCCCGAGGAGCGGGTGCTCAACTTCACCTACCAGCCGCTGCGCGACGCCGGGGGCGAGGTCTACGCCGTCGCGGCGGTGGCCATCGACGTGACCGACCAGGTGCGCGGGCGCGAGGCGGCCGAGGCGGCCAACCGCGCCAAGGCCGAGTTCCTGGCCAGCATGAGCCACGAGCTGCGCACGCCGCTGAACGCCATCGCCGGGTACGCGGACCTGCTGCTGATGGGGGTGCGCGGCGAGCTGGGCCCCGAGGCGCGCAGCGACGTGCAGCGGATGCGCCGCAGCGGCCAGCACCTGCTCTCGCTGATCAACGACATCCTGAACTTCGCCAAGATCGAGGCGGGGCAGCTCCACTACGAGCTGGAGCGGGTGCCGGTGGCGGCGCTGCTGGCCGACCTGGAGGTGCTGGTGGGGCCGCAGGTGGCGCAGCGCGGCCTGAGCTACCGCTCCTCCCCCGGCGAGGGCGGGCTCGCGGTGTGGGCCGACGAGGAGAAGACGCGCCAGATCCTGCTGAACCTGGTGACCAACGCCATCAAGTTCACCGAACCGGGCGGCACCGTCGCGGTCTCGTACCACCGCGCCGACCGGGGCGTGCGCATCCGCGTGGCCGACACGGGGCGCGGCATCGCGCCGGAGCAGCAGGCGCGCATCTTCGACCCCTTCGTGCAGGTGGACCGCCACCTCACCGCCGAGAGCCAGCAGGGGGTGGGGCTGGGCCTCTCCATCAGCCGCGACCTGGCGCGCGGGATGGGCGGCGACCTGCACGTGGAGAGCGTGCCCGGCGAGGGGAGCGTCTTCACCCTCTGGCTCCCGACGCGCGAGTGATACCAGGTCCGCGATTAGAGTGTGAGGGAAATTCAGCCTGGTCTCTCACAGTGGTCACTGGGGTCACGGAGGAACAGCGCCGTTCCCCTGTGACCTCTGTGACCTCTGTGAGAGAATTCTTTTACCGGCGCCGTCCGGGCCCGGCTCGCGCCGCGGCTTCGCCACCACGAGCACGCCCACGCGCCTGCGGAAGGCCCGCACCCCTTCGCGGTGCACGCGCGGAAAGCGGTCGAACGCCGCGACCGTCGCCCTGAGCTCGGGGCTCATCCACCCCAGCAGGTCGCAGACGAGCGCGTGGTGGTCGCCGAGATCGCCCCAGTGCCAGATCGGCTCGTGGTGGAAGGCGCGGTTGCGGAGATGCCGGACGCGGTTCAGCAACGGGGAAAGCGCTTTCCGGCTCCGCTTCTGCCGGGGCGCGTGGGCGAAGATCTTCTGCGCGAACAGCCGAGGCCAGAGCATGCGGTTCTGCTCGTAGCGCACGTCGAAGAGCGCGGTCCAGAAGCCGAAGCTCAGTTCCGCGACCAGCCGCCCACCCTCCACCGGCTTTCCCCGCCGGCAGAGCCGCTGCCCTGCCGCGCGGACCATCCTCGCTTCTTCGGCGTGCAGGATGCCCGGCTGCTCCAGCCAGCAGCCGCTCCCCGCGGGCGGCCAGGTCGCGGTGGCGGCCTCGAACACCACGTTGCGCAACGCGACCTCCAGGAAGTGGAGCGACGGGTACAGGGCTTCGCACAGCGACGCGTTCCACAGGCAGCGCGCGAGCACCTCCTCGTCGTCGGCGGCGCCGCGGCGGAAGGAGCCGATGCGCTCGGCGGAGACGAGGCGCCACAACGAGGGGATGACGAGGGGTTGCGCGATGGTGGCCATGGTTGTATCTTCATTGCACTGTCCCCGGGCGATTGCTCTCCTGGCCTTGTGCCAGTGATCAACCCGGGGTCTTTCTTTGTCCGTAATCTCCGGCCATCTGTCCGTTTTAACGGTGGAGCGGGGTAGGGCGCAATCTTACGTCGCGCTCTCTTCTGCGCCAGACTTATGATCAGCGCCACGTCTCCCGGTGAGACGTGGCGCTGATCGCTGTCCAAATGTTGAGTGCGAACACGTGCCGCGGATGTCCCGAATGAAGCGGGCGGCATGCCGCGATCTCACGCGATGTTGCTGGGGGATCTGGAGGCGACCTGCGAATGACGGACGGGGCTGGCGGATGCTTGCTTCTGCGCGGTGGCGTGGCCGGAGCGGGGCTACGCGCGCTTCCCGGGCGCGCGTGGCCAGCCGAAGCGCTGCAGGGAGACGCGGCCGCCCTGGTCGAAGACGACGCCCTCGGCCTCCAGGCGGAAGCGCTGCTCCAGCTCGGGGCCGCCGCGGCGCAGGCTGACGCGGCCCTGCGCGTTGATCACGCGGTGCCAGGGAACGGTGGTGTGCTCCGGCAGCGCGTGCAGCGCGTACCCCACCTGCCGCGCCGCGCCCGGGTTCCCCGCGAGCTCGGCGACGCGGCCGTAGGTGCACACCCGCCCCTTCGGGATGCGCCGCACCACGGCGTAGATCCGCTCGTAGGCCGAGTCCGGCCGTTCGCCCTCCACGATGCCCGCGGCCAGCTTCATGCCCGCACGGTCGCGCGGCGCTCGTCGTCGTCGCGCATGCCGAGGAACTCGCCGACGGCGGCGAGCGAGTGGATCCGGTCGCAGAAGATCTTGAAGGTCGCCAGCAGCGGCACGGCGATGAAGGCGCCCGGAATCCCCCAGATCCAGAACCAGAAGGCCAGCGCCACCAGGATCGCCACCGGGTTCAGCGCCAGCCGGTGCCCCAGCAGCAGCGGGCTCACCACGTTGGCCTGGATGAGGTTGATCAGGAGGAACGACCCCGGCACCAGCAGCGCGTGCCCCACGCTGTCGAAGATGGTGATCGCCGCCACCCCGAGCACCCCGATCGCGACCGCGGCCCCCAGGTAGGGGATGAACTCGAGCACCGCGACCATCGCCCCCCAGAGGAGCGGGTTCGGCATCCCCAGCAGGTACATGGCGAAGGAGACCACGATCCCTTCGCCCACGTTCATCGCCGCCGTGGTGAGCAGGTAGGTGGAGATGGACGACTCCGTCTCGCGGGCGATCTCGACGGCCTTCCGCTTGTCGGACCGGGTGGGGAGGACCTTGATCAGCTTCTGCAGGAACAGGTCGCCCCCCGCCAGCAGGAAGTAGAGCAGGATCACCACCTCCAGCACCGCCGTGACGAAGTGCTGGGTGACGCCCACGATCTTCGACACCGTGCTCTCCTGCCGCACCACCACCTCGCGCGCCGGCGTGGTTGCGGCCCCGCCCCCCGCGGCCGCGGCGGCCGTCTCCACCTGCTTGCTCGCGCGCTCGATGGGGCGCATCAGCTCGCGGAGCTTCTGCCGCGCGGTCGACAGCGTCTCGGGTGCCTTCACGGCCCAGCTCCGCACCGGGCCGGAGAGCTCGTAGACGCCCAGCGCGAGGCCGCCGAGCAGCGCCAGCACCACCAGCCCCGCGCCGAGCGGCGGCCGGATGCGGTGGCGGGCCAGCGCGCGGACCAGCGGGCTGAAGAGGAAGTTGAGCAGGAGCGCGAAGGCCAGCGGCAGGAGGAAGGGGCGCGCGAAGTAGACCGTGTAGAGCAGCGCCAGCACGGTGAGCGTGGTGACGCCCACGGAGCGCGCCCGCGGGCTCTCGATCGCGTGCTCGGTGCGGGAGAGGTCGGGCTGCGGCGCCGCCGCGTCGACCGGCGTGGCCTGTGCGGAGGGATCGACGTCGGGCTCGAGGACGGAATCGTCGCGCGGCGTGTTCGCGTCCATGACCGGCGGTGCGCGGTGGCGGATCGGGGAACCCGATGGCCGCCTGTGCAGGAGTTGCGCCCGCTGCCCCGTCGCGGCGAGGGAAGCGGGGTGCGCGGCCGTCACGACGCAAAACGCGGAGCCGCGGAGAGGGTGCGATCCCTCTCCGCGGCTCCGCGTGTCCAGCCGATGCGCCGTTTCAGCCGGCTCAGTACTCGACGCGGCGGGACTTGTCGACGTTGTTGCCGATCACCGCGCCGGCCACCCCGCCCAGCACGCCGCCGACGATGGCGCCGCGCACCCGGTGGCGGCTGCCGCCCGCGACCGCGCCGATCACCGCGCCGCCGGCCGCGCCGATGGCGGCGTCACGCCTGGTGTGCTTCACCTCGGTCACCCGCGGCTGCCGGTAGACCGGCGCGCTCGCGTACGTGCCGCTCGACGAGGAGCGGGAACGCCGGCTCGTGGACGAGCGGTGCGTCGAGGACGACCGCCTGGCCGGGGCCGCGGCGGCGGGCTTCTCCTCCACCTGCGCCACCGCCAGCGGGGCGGCGGGCTGCGGGGCGGGCGCCTGGTTCAGCTCCAGCGCCGAGGCCGCGGCCGCCGGCTGCGCGGGCTGCGTCATCAGGCTGTCGAGCCAGGTGAGCTGCCGTTGCTGCTCGGCGGCGGGCTGCGCGTCGCGGCTGCACGCTGCGGCGCCCACCAGGGTGGACACGATCACCGCCATCTTGAGGACACGCATCTTCTTCTCCTCCATCGATCCGTTCCGGCGCGATGCCCCTCGCGGCCACGTTTCGCCGCGTTTTTCCGGGACTTTTTCGCATCGCGCCGCGCTTACGCTCGTCGTCTGCGTACCATGTAGTGAAGCAGGGTTCGGGCCACCCGGGCCTCCGTCCCCTAAGCGCAATAAATATAACACCTTAGCTCGCAGAATCGCCCGTTCTGATACCCTCGTCGTAGCAGTCTTTGGCTGCTGTGGAGGGGTCCTAAACCGAGCCACGGAAGGAGGGGAGAGAACTGCTGTTTTTTACCGTATCAGCCGTCCGCATCCAGCGGACGAAGATCCAGGTGGCGGCGGCCAGGTAGGCGAGAGACCCGGGGATCCACATCACCAGTCCGGCGATCTGCTGATCGTCGAGCGGGGTGAGGCCCCACGCGGACGCGGTGGCCAGGTGGGAGCGGTACCAGGGGTTCGCGCTGAAGGTGAGGAGCGCGCCGAGCGCGCCGCTCTCCATCGTGACCACGAAGAGCGCGAGCATCGCCAGGCCGGGGACGCGCGCCAGGCTCCCGCGGCGGTGGAGCACCGCCCACCAGAAGAGCAGCGCCGTCCCCACGAAGCTCAGGTGCTCGGCGGCGTGCACCGCCGGCCGCGCCACGGCCGCCTCGTACGCCGCGGGAACGTGCCAGGCCCAGAGCGCCACCGAATGCAGCGCCACCGCCGGCAGCGGCGACGCCATCCACCGCAGCGCCGCCCGAATCCAGTGTCTCTGGTGCCACCAGCGGCCCAGCCCCGTGCGCAGGCGCCGCGGCAGCCCCCATGCCACCCCCGCCTGCGGCGCGCCGAGCACCAGCAACGGCGGCGCGACGGCGATGAGCAGGAGGTGCTGCACCATGTGCACCCAGAAGAGCGACTCCGCCACCCCGTCCACGGGCGAGACGAGGGCCACGAAGAGCGCCGCCATTCCCCCCGCGAACGCCGCCGCCTGCCCCGGAGCGACGCCGCGGCCCAGCCCCGCGCGCCGCCACACCGTCTCCACCCCGCGCGAGTAGAGCCACGCGCCCACGAAGAGCGGCACGACCACCGTGGGCGCGAGCCCCCAGCTCCGCCACAGGTCGTGCGGCGCGGGTGGATGCCCCGTGTGCGCCAGCAGCCGCGCGGGTGCGAGCGCGGCACAGCCGGCGACCAGGGAGATGCGTACGCGGAGCACGGTCAAACGAACGACGGTGACGGGGTGGACGGATCGGCGGCGGAGAGCGCACGAAGCCGGCCAGCACGCGCCCACCGATCCGTGCCTTCGCGCCCCGGTTTGCATCCGCGCGGGGCGGCGGACGCGTATCACCCGCTGGAACGCCACGCCTTCGTGCGCACCATGCCCAGGGATGACACGATGATCGCGTTCGCCGCGCGGCCGGGGACCGGTGCGTTGTCGCGACCCACGGGGGCGGGTACATTGGCCCGCCGCCGTTCCGTGGCATGCCACTCCGCCGGGAGCCACCGCTTGGCCGTGCAAGACGTGCTCGCCCCTTCCGACGCCGACCGCGAGCTGGTCCGCAGGATGGCGGCGGGAGACGAGTCGGCTCTGGGAGCGCTGTACGACCGCTATTCGCCCCTGCTGCACGCGGTGGCGCTCCGCATCGTGGGCGACCCCGACGACGCCGAGGAGGTGCTGGAAGACGCCTTCTGGCAGGCCTGGCGCCAGGCGGGGCGCTACGAGGAGACGCGCGGCGGGCTTTCCACCTGGCTGGTGATGATCGCCCGCAGCCGCGCCGTGGACCGCGTGCGTGCGCGCCGGCGCGTCCGCGAGGAGCGCTGGGACGAGCTCCTCCCCGCGTACGCCGACCGCCGCGACGACTCCGCCGCCTCGCCCCTGGAGGCGGCCGGGAGCGACGAGCTGCGCCGGATCGTGGGCCGCGCCGTCTCCGCGCTCCCAGCCGAGCAGCGGCAGGCGGTGGAGCTCGCCTACTTCGGCGGGCTCAGCCAGAGCGAGATCGCCGCGGCCACCGGCCAGCCGCTGGGCACCGTGAAGACCCGCGCGCGGCTCGCCCTGCAGAAGCTGAGGGAGGCGCTGGCGGCGCTCCGGGAGGAGGACGCCTGATGAGCCTGGCGATGACGCACGAAGAGGTGCGGGCGGCGCTCGCCGTCGAGGCGCTGGGCGCGCTGGACGGCCCCGAGGCTGCCGCGGTGCGGGCGCACCTGGAGGAGTGCGGCGAGTGCCGGCGCGAGCTCGAGGCGCTGCGCGAGGCGGCCGCGTCGCTCGCCCACGCGGTCCCGCCCGCGCCGATGGAGGGCGGCCGCTCCGCCCGCCTCCGCGCCCGCCTCCTCGCCCGCGCGGGGGCGGACGCGGCCGGCTCGCCCCGCGTCGCTGTGCCGGAGCCCGCCCCTGCACGGCGGGAAGAGCCGGGTGTGATTCCCATCACCCGCCCCCGCAGCCGCCCGGCGCTCCCCGCGTGGCTCGCGGCGGCCGCGGCGGTGGTGCTGCTGATCGGCGTGGGCGCGTACGCGGCGCGGCTCAGGGGGCGCTACGACGCGCTCGGCGAGCGATACGCCGCGCTCGAAGGCCAGAACACGCGGCTGGTCCGCGGCCTCTCCCGGCGCGACTCCACCCTGGCGGCGCTCGCCGGCCCCGGGGTGCGGGTGATCGACCTGGCCAGCACGCAGCAGCGGGCGCCCTCCGGCCGGATGTTCTGGGACCCGGCGACGGCGCGCTGGACCTTCTTCGCCCATTCGCTCCCCGCGCTGCCCCCCGGCCGCGACTACCAGCTCTGGTTGATCACCCCCGCCGGGCCGGTGAGCGCGGGAGTGTTCAGGCCCGCACCCGACGGGCACGCCGAAGTGCGGGCCACCTATCCCCTCCCGCGCGACCAGCTTCGGGCGGTCGCCGTCACCGAGGAGCCCGCCGGCGGCCTCCCGGCTCCGAGCGGCCAGCCGCTGATCGTCGGCGCCGCCAGCGAGTGATCGCCGGAACAGACATGGCTCTCACAGAGGTCACAGAGGCCACGGAGGAAAGCGCTGCTGTTCCTCTGTGACCTCTGTGGCCTCTGTGAGAGATTGTGGTTTCAGGGGTTCCAGACGCTCAGCAGGCTCGAGTAGTCGTCCGTCCACGCGGGAACGTCGGGGCTCGGCTTCGCCGTGATCCAGCGCGAGTCCGCCGCGAGGGGGCCGAAGTCCTGCTCGGAGCGCGCCACCGCCGCCCAGGTGGAGGCGGAGAGGAAGTACCCGGCGAGCGTCGTCGTCCCCACCCGCGCCCTGAGCCCCCGCTCCCGCGCGAGCGCCGCCACCACCGGCTCCAGCTCCAGGTAGCGGTTGCTCAGGTGCAGGGCGATGATCCCGCCGGGCGCCAGCTTGTCCAGGTAGACGCCGAGCGCCTCGCGGGTGAGCAGGTGCACGGGGATGGCGTCGGAGTTGAACGCGTCGACGATGATCAGGTCGTACGCGCGCGGCGGCGCGTGCGTCATCGAGAGCCGCGCGTCGCCCAGCACCACGCCGACGCGCGCCGGCGAGTCGCGCAGGTAGGTGAAGTAGCGCGGGTCGCGCGCGATCTTCACGATCCCAGGGTCGATCTCGTAGAAGGTCCACGCCTCGCCCGCGTTCCCGTACGCCGCCACCGTCCCCGTTCCCAGCCCCACCACCGCGACGCGGCGGCGCCCCGCCTTCTCGGCGGTGGCGGCGAAGATCTGCCCCAGCGGCCCCGCGCGGTGGTAGTAGGTGAGCGGCTCGCGGGGGTGGAGCAGGCTCTGGGCGCCGTGCAGCGTGGAGCCGTGGTAGAGCGCGTGGTAGCCGCCCTGCTGCTGCTGCTTCGTGTCCAGCACCGCGTAGCGCCCGTAGAAGGAGCGGTGCGCCAGCAGCGTGGGCTCGCTCCCCAGCACCAGCGCGGTCTGGATGGCCAGCGCCGCGCCGATGCAGAGCGCCAGGAAGGCCGGCTGGCGCCCCAGCAGCGCCTGCACCAGCACTAGCGTCATCACCCCGAGCGGCAGCATCATCCAGTGGGGGATGCCGGGGATGTCGGAGCGGCTCACCAGCACCATCGCCGCCACCAGCCCCACCGTGCGCAGCAGGTTCGCAATCATCTGCCGCCGCGTGGCCCGTTCCGCCGGCCAGGGGAGGGCCAGGCACGCCAGCGCGAGCACGATGGGATACTCGTGCACGCGCGAGAAGACGACCGGCGCCACCAGCACGTTGAAGGTCCCCCCCAGCACCCCGCCCACCGCGACCCAGAGGTAGAACTCGGTGAGGTGGCTCACCGGCGGCCGCCGCCCCGCCAGCTCGCCGTGGCACCCCAGCGCGACCACGAAGAAGGCGAGCAGGTGGATGGGGATCACCAGCACCGGCTTCCGCGTCCAGCCGTACATCATCAGCATCGCCACCACGGTGACGGCGACCGGGAGCGCCGCCACCACCCAGCGGTGCCGGAGCGGCGGCCGCGCGGCGAAGGCCAGGGTGAAGGTGAGGAGGTAGAGGGCGAGCGGCACCACCCAGAGCAGCGGCACCGGCGCCACGTCGGTGGTGATGAAGGTGGTGACGCTCAGCAGCAGGCTGGAGGGGATGAAGGCCAGCGCCACCCACCCCGCCTTCACCCGCCCCGGCAGCGGCGCCGCCTCCTCCGCCTCGACCTCCGGCGCCGCGGCGGCGGACGGCGCCCGCCGCCAGACCGCCCAGGCGCAGAGCACCACCAGCACGGCCAGGAGCGCGTATCCCGCGGCCCAGGTGCGGCTCTGCTCCATCAGCCGCAGCCGCGGCTCCATCACGAACGGGTAGCCGAGGAGCGCCAGCATGCTCCCCAGGTTGCTGGCGGCGTACAGCCAGTAGGGGTTCTCCGCGCTCGCGTGGCCGGTGCCCGCGAACCACTTCTGCAGCATCGGCCCGGTGGCCGAGAGCGCGAAGAAGGGGAGGCCGACGGTGGTCGCCATCAGCAGCAGGAGCCACGGGATCGGCGCGCCTCCGCCCGGCGGCGCCGCGCCGGCCACGCCGATGGGCAGGAGCGCGGCGGCCACCGCCAGCAGCGCCACGTGCACCGCGGCCTGCCTGCGGATCCCCAGCGTCCGGGCGCCGGCGTGCGCCCACAGGTATCCCCCCAGCAGCGCCGCCTGGAAGAAGAGCATGCAGGTGTTCCACACCGCCGGCGTGCCGCCCAGCAGCGGCAGCACCATGCGGCTGAACATCGGCTGCACCAGGAAGAGGAGGAACGCGCTGGTGAAGATGGCCGCCGTGAACACGGCCAGCACCGCGCCGCCCGCGGCGGGGCGGGCGGGGACGGGTGGGGCGGGGGATGGGGCCGGGGGCGCCTGCGAGCTCACGAACGGCTTCTCACGCTGCGGGGTGTGTGGACGATGCCTTCACGCAGAGCCGCGGAGACGCGGGAGAGCGGCCGGCCCTCTCCGCGTCCCCGCGGCTTTGCGTGACTCTGTAGCGTCGGTCACGAATGCGGGACCGCCTCCGGCTCCACCGGCTGGTGCACGAGCGTCGGGTGCGTGGCCGCCACGACGCGCTCGGGGTGCTGCAGCATGAACACCGCCGCCGCCAGCGCGGCGCCGGCGAACGGCCCCACGATGTAGTAGACCACCTGCCCCACCGGCTGCCCGCCCACCAGCGCCGCCACCAGCGCGGGGCCGAGGCCGACCGCGGGGTTGAAGGCGCCGCCGGAGATCGGCCCGCCCGCGAAGGCGCCCGCCAGCACGGTGAAGCCGATCGCCAGCCCGAAGTACGAGTTCCCCTCCGTCTCCCGCGCCGTCGCCACGTTCAGCACCACCAGCGCCAGCGCGAAGGTGAAGAGCGCCTCCACCGCCAGGATCTGCGCGGCGTTGGCGGTCGGAGCCGGGGCGGGCATGAAGGTCTGCCCCGCCAGCCAGTAGACGGCGAGCGCCGCCAGCGCCGCGCCGGCCACCTGGGCGACCATGTAGGCCGCGGCCTCCGCGGCGGTGACCTTGCCGCGGATCAGCAGGGCGAGCGTGACCGCGGGGTTGTAGTGCGCGCCGGAGATGGCGCCGCCCATGTAGACCATCACCATCAGCACCGAGCCGATCGCCACCGGCGCCAGCGGCTGCTCCGCGGTGACGGTGAGCCCGATCGTCAGCACCAGGAAGAAGGTGCCGATCGCCTCGGTCACGAGCTTGCGGGTCATCGGTGCGTCTCCGGATGTGGGATGGGCCCGCGCCCCGCGTGGATCGGCGAACCGAGGGCGCGGCGGAGTTCGTGACGGGGAGCGGAAAGGGTCCGGCAATGTATATCGTCCGCCGGCCGCGGCAACAAGAACGCCGAAGGCAACTCCACGCCCGGCTTCTCCCCGGCTTTCGCCGAGGACGAATTTTGCAGAAAACGTCGGGTTGTGGGAATTCCCGGCTCCCTGCACGGGTCAGGATGCGCGGGCTTGGCCTGTCACCCGGGAAGGAGGAGCGGATCGATGGCCAGGATGAAGCTCAGGATCGACGCGCTCGAGGTGGAGACGTTCCAGACGAGCGGCGAAGCGGGAACGAAAGGAACGGTGCTCGGGAACGATTCGCTCTCCAACGATACCTGGTGCGGCGAGTACGGGTGCGATTCCACGCAGTTCCAGATCATGTGCACCTGCACCGTGCAGCCGTACAATACCTGCGACTACACCTGCGCGGGGACGTGCAACGGGTACGACGACACCTGCAACTCGACCTGCGAGGGGTACACGCAGGACGCACACTGCCCCACCAATCTCGGCTACCAGGGGTGCGGCTGACCGGCTCCGCGCCCGCGCGCCCTCCGGCGCGCGGGCGCTTCACTTCCACTGGCCGGGATCCGCATCCCGCCCGCAATCCCCCTCGCATATGCCGATGACGGCGGACGACGTGCCCGAGGCGCTGGAACTGTGGACGGTGCCGGAAGGGATCGGGCTGCGCGGCGCGGACTCACTGGGGCGCTGCGAAGTACCTGGCGCGCAACTCCGGGCAGTCGTTCGTGGCGTGTGACGGGTGGTCAGCGGCTCCGCGCCAGCTCGTCCTGAAGCGTGTCGAGGTCTTCCTTCAGGGTGCTCCAGTTCGGGACCTGCCGCTGGTCGACGATGGTCCGGAGGCGCGCTTCCGCCGCGTTCGCTTCGTCACCGAGGCCGCCAAGGTTCGCCACGGCTTCGAGCGCCTTACGGGCTTCGCGCCCGCGGAAGAACGCCGTGTCCTGCCGCGCCACCGCAAGGCGCGCCGCCTCGGTCCAGCCGCCGAGTGCCAAGTAGGTGGCCGATGTGTCGTCACCGAAGAACTCGGCGAGGTCTTCGCCCGCGCCCGCGACGGAACGGGGGAGCTGCGGATCGCGCCGGTCCGCCGCCCGGACCAGCTCCGAGTAGACCAGGCTGATCCCCCCTCCGCCGTTGCGGTTGCCCAGCAGTACGGCCATGCGCGCGGCGAGCGTCGACACCTTGCCGAAGCTTCCCGAACGCGCCGCGACCTCCAGGTCCACCTGCAGCGCACCGAGTTGCGCGGCGGTCCCGGCCTCCTCGGCGACGAACGGGCCCCCGCGCATCACGTGCCTCGTGTCCCATGCACTTTTCCAGTCGTCCGGGAGCGCAGCGCCGGAAGCGGATGCAAGCGAGCCGAGGTGCCCGAGGTCGCGCCACGCATTCGACCGTGACCGGAGCACCGGGACGAGCGCGAGCCCAGCCAGCACCGCGGCGGCGGCCAGCCAGCGCACCGCGGAGCCCTGCCACACGCTCGCGCGGCGTGGCCGGAGAGGGATGACGTCCGCCGAGTCTTCGGGTTCTTCGGCCGGGACAGCCGACGGCTCGTTTGCGGCCGTCTCGCCTTCCTCGGCCTCGCGCAGCACCGCGGCGGTGTCGGCGAAGACGTCGTAGTCGTCGTCGGACGCGGCGAGCCGGGCGAGCAGCTCGGTGCGCGGCCCCGATTCGAGGCGCCCGTCCAGCAGGGCGCCGATCTCTTCGTTCATCCGCTCATTCACCGGCTTCGCCTTCCCTCCATGGGTCACCATCCCTGTTGGATGGACGTGGAGACGGAGTGTCGCACGGTTCGCGCCGATTCCGTCAATCCGCCAGCAGCTCGCGCACGGCCTCGGCGGTCACGCCGTAGCGCTCCAGGTCCACGCGCAGCTTCGCCTTGATCTGGTCGATGCGCCGGTAGAGCGGCTTCTGCTCCAGCCGCAGGGCGCGCGCCACGTCGGCCACGCTCCGCCCGTCGGCGAAGCGCATGCGCAGGATGCTGCGCTCCTCCGGGGGGAGCTGCTCCATCACCTTGAAGAGCGCGGCCAGCAGCGCGCTCCGCTGGCGGTCGAGCTCCATCCCGCCGATGCGGCTGTCGGCGGTGTCCACGTCGGGCTCGTTCTCGATCGCCGGCGCGCCGACCTCCCGGGCGCGCAGCGGCTGCCGGGCCGGGAGCCGGGCCAGGATGCGGGCCAGCTCCGCGTCCGACAGCTTCGTCTTCCCCGCGCTGCGGAGCTGCTCGGCTGCCTGGGCCAGGGTGCAGCCGTCGCGGTGCACCAGCGTCTCCAGGTCCCTGGCGAGCTGCCCCTCGCGCTCCGCGGCCGCCGAGTTGCGCCACCGCCCCCACCGCTCGCGGGCGTACTCGTGGAAACGCCGCACCACCAGCGTGGCGATGTAGGTGGTCGCCGAGCAGTCGCCGCGGAACTTGCGGAGGTCGGCGTAGTCGTTCTCCATCAGCTTCAGCTTCGCCACCGAGGCGAAGTCGTCGGCGTCGTCACCCCATACACCGTGCTTGCGGCACACGATGCCGGCCACCTTCTCGATCCACGCCAGGTTGTCGAGGAAGAGCTTCCCCGGGTCCATGGGTTCGGGCATCGACGTCGGCACCGGGGGCGATGGAAGCGCAGGATCATGGTGGATGGCACCAACGTACGCGTGCGCGACGCTCATATCAACGCAGCTCGCGAGACCGATGGTTTCACCGGTGGCTGAAACGGGCCGGCAAACGTTCGACGGGGCCACCGCTTGCGAGGTTGGATCGTGCCTCGTCCACGGAGTGCCGATGCCGCGGGATAATCGAATCGTAATCCGCGCGACCGCCGCCGCGTGGCTTCCGATCTCCGTGCGCGGGAGGCGGCCGTGAGCGCGCCCGCCCGGCGCGCCGTCGCGTACGGCGGCGCGCGGTCCCGCCGCGGGTACGGCCTCTACGCCATTGCCGCGCTGTTCCTGGCGGCCGGGGTGCTGCACTTCGTCATCCCGGGGAGCTACGAGGCGATCGTGCCGCCGTTCCTGCCGGCGCGGCGCTTCCTGGTGTACCTGAGCGGCGCCTGCGAGCTGGCGGGCGGCATCGGGGTGCTGGTGCCGCGGACCCGCCGCGCGGCCGCGCTGGGGCTGGTCGCGCTCCTCGCCGCCGTCTTCCCCGCGAACGTGCAGATGCTGGTCGACGCGGTGGCGGCCGGGAAGCCCGGGTGGCAGCTCGCGCTCTTCACCCTGCGGCTGCCGCTGCAGTTCGTGCTGATGTGGTGCATCTGGAGAACGGCGGGCCGGGAGGGCGCCGGAAGTCCCTGACGAGCTGGCGCGATCGCCACCATCCGGATGCGCCTGCAGCCTCGCCTTGCGCGGGGCGAAACGCTTCTGCCACGGCCCGCGCCTGCTCCGACGGGGTGCGTCAGGCGCGCGCCGGCTCCCTCCGGCCGGGAGCCGCTCGGCACTCTCGGCGGTGTGCAGGAAGGCGGTGATGTGCTCGCGAATAAGCTTCACATTCATGGGGTTCTCCCGTCGATTTCGTTGACGATGGATGCGAGGGTACTGCCCGGCGGCAGGTCGTCCACCCTCCAGGGAGGGCTGAGGTGCGACCAGTTCCGGGCGATGTCGTCGGCCAGCAACTGGCGGAGCTTCGCGTCTGCCAGTTCGCCCAGCGGCTGACCGTCGAAGTCGCGGCGCCCGAGGCGGCGGACGAGGATTCCGCGGACCTGTTCCCAAAGCGAGGTGGGGCCGAGCACCGCTGTCAGCGCCCTGCGCGCCTGGGCGAAGGCACTATTTACGCTGACCTCGAAGCGGTCGGTGACGCTTCCGCCGTCCGGGTGACCGAGCGGCGTTTCCACTTGCGTCCGATGAGCCGCGAGCACGCTCTGTCTGGCCGCCTCGATCTGCTCGTACGACGTGCGGGTGATCACCCGGACCTGCTCGCGCGCACGGTCGCGGTCGTGCTCGGCCGCGTCGGCCTGGCGCTTCGACGCGATCGCCAGCAGGAGTGCCTCGCCCCCGGCGCCGGCGGTGAGCGCGGTGCCCACCAGCGTGGCCCAGGCTCGATCGGGCGGGTTCAGCACGAGGGTGACGAGCGCCGCCACGGCGCCCACCATCAGCTTGCCGGGCCATCCGAGCATCCACCCCGTGTCGGTGCGCGTGGGCCGCTCGATGCGTCCACCGTCGCTCACCAGGTCCGCGGCAAAGGCGCCGACGGCGCCGCAGAGCGCGACGGCGGCGAACGCGAGCCAGAGCGGCAGCGGGAACCCGCCGTCCACGTCGGTGCCGCCGGGAGCGGGCGGTCCTGCCGACAGCATCGCGAGCGCAAAGCGGGGTATGGCAGAGGATCGTCCTGGATTCATCTCTCCTCCTTCGCGTGGCTTCGTACCGGTCCGGGGCGTCGCCACGGACCCGTGCTCCGCTCGATGCGGCGCGTGGGAGAAGGATCGGGTGCGGGGCTCAACCTGCCGTCCCGCTACCTCTCAACTCATTATCAGCCTGGTGATTCGGTCATGCGGGGACCGATGCCGGTCATGCCAGAGCCGGACGCGGTGCGAGCACGAGGGGGCACAGGAGGGGAGAAATGACGAGTCCCCGCGTGCGGAGGCTTACTGCGGGCGACCAAGGGGAACTACGCGGCCGGGGCGAAGTCTTCGCCCCGGCCGCTCTCAAGCATACGGGCTGCCGCGAGTCAGGATTGCGGGCTGCGCGCCAAGACGGCCGCCTGGAGCCGCGCAACGCGCCGCCGTAGCGGCGGGTCGGCGCTGGACCAGAGGATGTCGAGCGCGTGCGTCCAGCGACGGGCCTCGCGGAGATCTCCGCCCGCCAGCGCGGCCGCGGCGCGCAGCTCAATCATCTGGGGGAGTGCCGCCGCCTCGGGAACGCGGTCCAGGACCGCGGAAGAGAGCGCCGCCATGGCCGCGAGTGATTCGTCCATCTGATCGACGGCGCCTGCGGTGTCCCCCGCGGCCAGGAGGATCTGCACCTCGGAGACGGCCGCATCGATCGTCTGGTCCCCGGGGCGGCGGTTGCGGCGCAGCTCGCGCAGCCGGGCGACCCCCTTGCGGACAGCCGCCGTGTCGCCGGACGAGAGCGCTTGCTCCAACACGATCAGGGGGTCCGCGGTGCGCAATGGCGCGCGCCTGGCCGCGCGGACTCCGCGCTCGACGGCCATCCGTCGCGGAAGGGTCAGCAGCGCGGCGCGGGCATTCTCGACCTCCGCCGCGTTGATCCAGACGTGGATCGCGCGCTCCAGACGGAGTTCCGCGGCATCTGCGTCGGCAGTGAACCCGAACGCGCTGGCCAGCAGAAGGTCGGCGTACGCGGCGACGACGGCATCGGAGAGCTCGACCTCGTCGTTGCCGGCGGCGAAGGGGATGGATTCCGGCGCCGAGGCGCGCAGCAGCCTCCTGGCGACGGCAGCGCGGCCCGTGAGCACCGCCAGCGGCACCAACCGCTGCGCGTCGTGCGCACCGGGGTTCCGCCATGCGCCGAAGGTCGAGTCCGCCGTGGCCGTGGCACGGGTGAAGTCGCCGAGCTTCAGCCAGAGCCTCGTCTGCGCGATGCCGAGCCGGAGCCTCTGGTCCGGGTCGCGCGCGAGGGCCCGCGCCCCGGCCAGCTCCGAGAGGGCGGTCGGCTGGCCCTGTCGTCCGGCGGCGAGGGTGCCGACGGACTCCAACGCGATGGAGAGGGCGGCGTGGGCCTCGGTACTGGCCGGGAACGCGCGGACCCAGGACGAGACCACGGCCAGCCGCAACTCGCGGTCGTGCCGAACTGCGGCGGACCGCGTCGCCGGGATCGCGGCGGGCCTCAGCTCGACGAAGTCGCTGAAGCGGAAGGGCACGAACGCGACGGTGTCGCCTTCCAGTGAGGGGTACGCGGCGAAGTTCACCCTCCCCGGGGTAAGCGCGTACCCCACCCGAATGCGTCGCGACTCCGTGACCAGGAGCGAACTGAGCCGCGCGAACACGGCGCCTCGCGTGGCCATGAACGAGGAGGGCACCGTGCGCAGCGCGCGCACGTAGGCTTCCGTCGCCACGTGCCAGCTCCCTCGGAACCTCCACCCCGTCGGGCTCTTCGGGTCGGCGACCACGAGCGAATCCGCGGCGTTGCACTCGCCCAGGCCGTACCATGCGGCAAAGTCGGCGGAATCGTGGGCGATGAGCTCCGTATACCGGCGGCAGGCCGCGGGGAAGCGCGTCTCGGAGAGCGCGACCAGCGCGGCGGCGAGCCCGCGGTCGCGCCGGCTCAGCGCGGCCGAGTCCGCCGCGGCCCTCACCGCGTGATCCTGCCACTCCGCCGCAGGGCGGCCGTCCCACAGCAGGACTTCCGCGAGCCTCAGCTGTGCCCTGGCGTAGCCGGGGTCGAGCCGCGTGGACCGCTCCAGCGCGGCGCGGGCTTGGACCAGGTCCCAGCGGGAGAGCGCCGCGGTCCCCTCGAGGAACGCCTGCGAGGCGGCGAGCGAGGTGGTCTCCGCTCCGCGCCCGGCTGCCGGCGCTGAACTCCGCATCAGCGCCGCAGCGAGCGTGGCGAACTTCTCCGGCGCGTCGCGCAGGTCGTTCGCGACGTGGACGCTGCTCCGGTTGAGCGTCCGCCCGTCGTCGGCTACGTCGTAGACGGCCGCTTCGACCCGGAGTCCATCCGGAAGCGCGGAGTACTCGCCCCACACCAGCTTCCCCGCGCCCAACCGACGGGCGACCGCCAGGGCGTCGCTGAGCGTGTGCACCTCGCCCGAGCGCGAGACCATGTCCTGCGCCCGCATGCCGTCCACCAGGCGCAGGTCGGTCCAGCTCCCGAGCGCATCGTGCAGGAGCAGCTCGGCTCCGTCCGGGGTGAGCGTCCGCGTCGCGCGTGGCGAGCGGTCGGCGAAGGGAAGCACGACGTACTGCGACGCATCGCTCCCGGCCGCCGACGGCGGGCCCGTGAACACCCAGGTGAAACCGAGCGCCACGCCGGCGGCACCCACAGTGAGCATCGCGGGGACTTTCCAGCGCCTGCGCGAGTGGGCCGGCGGCGTCGGCCGGACGGATGTCGCAGCGCCCTCGTCCCCGCGGGCGGGTGCATCCTCGCGCGTGCCCGCGGACCCGCCGGCCGCCGGCTCGTCGGGCGCGGCGGGTGTCCAGGCGTGGGGCGCGAGATGGTCGGGGCTCCGGGCGAGCGGCGGCGGCACGGGCGTGGCCGGGGCCGGGTCGGCGCGCAGCCGTGTCGCGAACGCCTCCACGTCGGGGTCCGGCTCGGCCTCGAGCTCCTCGCGGAGGAGCGCCGCGTGGAGGGTTGCCTGGCGGAGGGCGGCGGCGCGCTCACCCGCGCCGTCGAGCGCCCGCATCAGCCGCACCGTGGTGCGACTGCTGTAGGGGTCTTCGGCCAGCAGGCGGCGCCACCACTCGCTGGCCGCGCGGGCGTCGCCCGCGCCCTCCGCCTCGGTCGCGAGCGTCTCGAGCGCCCGGGCATAGGCGCGCCCCAGCCGGTCGCGCTCGGCGTCGGCCCAGCGCTCGAAGCCCGGGGCGTCGGAGACGTAGAAGCCATCCAGGAAGGGGCCGTGGTACAGCTTCGCCGCCTCGACCCAGGCACCGCGCTCGAGCGCTTCCTCGAACCCCGCGAAATCGCTCCCCACCACTGCGGGGTCGAGCGCGATCTCGTCCCCCGCCGCGACGAACGCGGCGTCCCCCAGCTCCTTGCGGAGGACGTACAGCGATTCCGAAAGCAGGTGGCGGGCGGCGTCGCCGGGGTGCTCCGGCCAGAGGTGCCCCACGAGCTTCTCCCGCCCCAGGGCGCGCCCGCGCGCCGCGGCCAGCAGCGCGAGGACGGCGATGCGGCGCTTGTGCGCGGCGCGGCCCGTCACGGGCCGCCCGTCGCACTCCAGCGCAGCCCCGCCCAGGAGCTTGAGGGAGAAGGACATCGAGGACTTCTGGAGAGGTTGAGAGATTGGTTGACGGTCCATTGACGACACTCCCCCATAGTAAAGCGCGGCCTGGAGACGGAAGCAAGCATCGGCAGCCCGAGGCCGCCTCTGCGCACGCGTTGCCGCCGCGGCGCTCTCCCAACCAACGGAGGCTCGTCATGAAACGGAGACTGTCCCTCGCGGGGACCTGCATCGTCACGCTGCTGGGATGCGTGGTCCTGGCGGCGTGTCCGCCGAAACCCATCCCCTCCGTGCCACCGCCGCCGCCACCGCCGCCGCCGCCGTCGTCGTCGTCGGTGCCCCGGACGCTAGCGGTCGACAGCGCCGACTTCCGCTATGCCCAGGGCGTCACGCGGTTTCCCTGGGTGAACACGGGGAAGTACATCCACGACTCCATCCTACTCGGCGAGCGCGACACGATGTTCAGCGACACCTTCCCCGACGCCGAGATCAACGCGGTCAAGCTCTGCGAAGCGTGCGCGCGGGCCGAGATCCAGATCAGTCCCCAGAAAGACTCCCACGGCCTCGTGGCCGCCGATTTTCCCGGTGCGCCGCGAGTGGTGGCGAAGGTGGTTCTCCACGCCTTCACCGATGCGGCGCCCGAGGCGGCGCGCGACTCGTTGTTCGCGCTGACCGGGCTGCGCAAACCCGGCGACACTGCCTACCTGGTGACGATCGACGACTCCGCCGCCGCGTTCATGTTCCGATCCGGGGACCACATCGCGTTCACGCGGCGGTGGCTTTTCGAGGCGGCTGGAGACGGGTTTCGCGCGTTGACCATCCGTCAAGCGCGGTGGATTCCCATGGAGCACGAAGAGGTGCCCATGCCGTCGTCTCCCGAACGGCACGCGCTGGGCGGCGACCCTCGCCCGCACCTGAGCGGCACCTGGCTCGCCTGCGCGGACGGGTGCTGCGTTGCCGTGCCCTCCGGAGGAGGGTCTTGACCCCAGGCGCGCGATCACGCTAGCACGGCCGCGCTCGTGCGGCCGCCGTGAACACCACGCGATGACCGTGATGGAATCCTCTCGCCCCTTCGTGATTGGAGACTCAAATGCGCTTTCGTAACGAACATCGCTCGCGCGGGGTCCTGGCCGCTGCCGCGGGGCTCGCCGTGCTGGCGGCCGGCGGAGGGTGCGACATCGGACGAGCCTCCGCCTTCCAGGAAACCCTCCCCGTCTTCGAGCTGGCGGCCCCCGACACCGCCGCGAGGCTCGACGCACTGTTCCGTCGCTTCGGCATCACCGGCCCGAGCGTGCGGCGCGGCGACCGGCTGGTGAAAGAAACCGAGACGAAGGTCGGGGAGACGTTCATCGCGAGCGGCGGCGTGTGGCTGGCGGATACCGCGCGACTGTGGAAGCCGTCCGCCTGCCCCACCGCCTTGCCGGACTCGGCCGCGGCCGTCGCGCTCGCGGACGCCTGGGTGGACACGGCAGCGCTTCTGCCGCGGCTCACGCGCGACACCTTCCGGATCGTGAAGCGGACCGCGCCGACGCTGGCTGCCTGGTACGATGTCCGCACGAGGTCTCGCACCGACTGCGCGATCCATCGCCAGGTGAGCTACGAAGTCGAGGTGAAGATTCCGGGGACGAACAATTTTCTCCCCATGATCGGAGGTGGAGGCCGGTTCACGCTGGTGCTGGGCGACAGCGCCCGAACGCTCGCGTTCAGCGGGGTGTGGCGGCCAGTCGTCCGGGTGGCTTCCCGCGAACGGCTGATCTCTCGTGCCGCGGTGGACCGTCAGTTCCGCTCCTACACTCGTGGACTGCGCGTCGCTTCGGTCGAGAGGACCCTCGCGTACTACTCCGCGCCGGCGGCGGAAAGCGAGCGTCTTCTCTACCCGGTCTGGGTCTACTCCGGCACGTTTATCGTGGGTACCGACACGGTTGAGATGCGCTCGATCACGTTCCCGGCGACCCGCTCGAGTCGGGCGCCGCCCCCCTTGGCGACGGCGGCGATGCGCGCTCCCTCCACGCCCCCACCCGGGGGTGCGGTGGCGGGAGGTGACGAGACGGAGCAGCCGAGGTTCGAATCCGGCGCGGAGTGGGTCAAGCTGCTTCCGAACGCGAAGCTGAACGCGCAGGGATTCCTTTTCAGCTTGGACTCGGCAGGGTGGAAGACCAACTTCAAGAAGGGCGGCAGCGCGGCCCTGCTTACCGACTGGATTGAGAATGACGACGCCTGGGTGGACGCGGCCGACTTCGTTTTCTATGCCGGACATGCAAGTGAGATTGGATGGCAGCTGTATCCTGGGGTAAAGGAGCTCCTCAGCTTTCGTGTGACGGGCACCCTTCAGGACAGCCAGGGTGACCTCTGGGGCCAGCAGGATCTAGAGTGGCTGATCATCGCCGCGTGCGGGCCGCTCCAGGACCCGCAGGTGACGCCCGGGGCAAGTAGCGCACTTGATCGGTGGGCCCCGGCCTTCGACGGGCTTCACCTGCTGATGGGCTACGCGTCGAGGTCGTACGACAGCCAAGCCGAGGGTCGAACCGTCGTGAAGTACGCCAGAGAGGGATTGCCACTGGTCGACGCCTGGCTGAGAACGGCGAAGGAGCTCCAGGGGCCGCGGGTCTACGCTGCCGTGATGTACGCCGTCGGCCCGAGTGGCTCGGCCCGCAACGACCACCTCTGGGGCGTCGGCAGCGTTTCGCCGGACTTCCGGCCGCCAAAGAACCTGGTCTTGATCTGGAACCCGAGCTGAGCGGCGTGCGGGAAAATCCCGTCGACCAATGCGGCCCCGAGCGGCCGGCGCGTACTCCGTGCCGGCCGCTTCCTCCTTCCCGATGCGCATTCACCCGTGGCGCGGCTGCGCCTCTGCTCCCGGGAGCTCCGCGCGCGCACCTTCCCCAACCCCGGCGGGAAACCCATCTTCCCACCGTAGGCAGCTTTGGCGTCCACGTCCACGAGTTTCCCGCGGACCGATGCGCATCCTGGTGGTGGAAGACGACCCGGCGCTGCTGCGGATCCTCAACGAGGGGTTCCGCGAGCACCGCATCGACGTGGTGACCGCGAAGACCTTCCACGAGGGGCGCGAGAAGGCCGCGCTGGGCAGCTACGCCGTGATCATCCTGGACGTGGGGCTCCCCGGCGGGAGCGGCTTCGACCTCTGCAAGCGCATCCGCGCCAACGGCATCTCCACCCCGGTGATGATGCTCACCGCCCGCGACGCCGTGGACGACCGGGTGTTCGGGCTGGAGTCCGGGGCCGACGACTACCTCACCAAGCCCTTCGCCTTCAAGGAGCTGCTGGCGCGCGTGCAGGCGCTGGCGCGGCGGCCGCCGCAGATCGCCCCCGAGCGGCGCACCGTGGCCGACCTGGAGGTGGACCTGCGCACCCGCGAGGTGCGCCGCGCCGGGCGCCCGCTCCAGCTCACCGCCAAGGAGTTCGAGCTGCTGGAGTTCCTGGTGCGCAACGAGGGGGTGGTGGTGGACCGCGCCGCCATCACCGCGGCGGTGTGGGACGACAACCACGACCCCTTCACCAACGTGCTGGAGGTGCTGGTGCGGCGGCTGCGGCGCAAGGTGGACGACGAGTTCGAGCCCAAGCTCATCCACACCCTGCGCGGCGCCGGCTACCGCTTCGGGGTGTAGCCGTGCAGCTCCAGCTCCGGCGCCTGCGGCAGCGCCTCTCGGCGTGGTACGTGGGGAGCTTCGCCGCCATCCTGCTGGTGGTGGGGTTCGGGATGTACTGGGTGACGGCGCGCGAGGTGGAGGAGCAGCTCGGCCGCACCCTGCGCGCCGCCACCGACGAGGTGGTGCGCGCCGCGCGGGTGGCCGAGAGCGAGGGCGTGCCCCCGGGCGAGGCGGTGCGGCGGA
This sequence comes from Longimicrobiaceae bacterium, assembly GCA_045803205.1. GTDB lineage: Bacteria > Gemmatimonadota > Gemmatimonadetes > Longimicrobiales > Longimicrobiaceae > Longimicrobium. Next base: position 15,441 of record JBJMPM010000305.1, on the reverse strand, counting down.
CGGTGGAGGTGATCGCGGTCCCCGGGAGCGACCTCTACCTCTTCGACGAGCGCGGCGCGCTGCTCACGCCGGGGTCGCCGCGCGGCCTCGTGCGCCGGGCCGCCGCCGGGGCGCTGCGCGACGGCGTGGCGGAGGGGAGCTTCGAGGCGGCGGGCGGCGAGTGGCGGATGCACGCCCGCCGCTTCTCGCTCGCCGGCGGCCAGGTCTACGCCGCCGTGGCCGTGGCCGACCTGAAGCAGGTCGAGGCGCAGTCGCTGCGGCTGATCGAGACCTTCGTGGCGGGCGCCTTCGTGGCGCTGCTGCTGGTGGCCGTCGTGGGCAACCGCCTGGTGGAGCTCAGCATCCGCCCGGCACAGGCGGCGTACGAGGAGATGCGCCGCTTCCTGGCCGACGCCGCGCACGAGCTGCGCACGCCCGTGGCCGTGCTGCGCGCCCGCGCCGAGGTGGCGCTGCAGCGCGAGCGCGCGCCCGACGAGTACCGCGCCGCGCTCGACGAGGTGGGGCGCGAGGCCGAGGTGATGGGCCGCATCGTCGACGACCTGCTGATCCTGGCGCGGGTGGAGAGCGGCGTGCGCCCGGTGATGCAGGAGCCCGTCTACCTGGACGACCTGGTGAGCGGCGCCGCTGCCTCGGCGGGGGTGCTGGCGGAGAGCCGCGGGGTGCGGCTGGAGGTGGGGGAGTTCGACGAGGCGGCGATCACCGGCGACGCGGCGCTGCTGCGCCAGCTCCTGCTCATCCTGCTGCAGAACGCGGTGAAGTACACGCCCCGCGGCGGCGGGGTGCGGGTGGATGTGCACTCCCGCGGCGGCGCGCCCACCGTGGTGGTGGAGGACACGGGGATGGGGATCGCGCCCGGCGAGCTGCCGCACGTCTTCGAGCGCTTCTACCGCGGCGAGGAGGCGCGTGGGGTCACCGAGGGCGCGGGGCTGGGCCTCTCCATCGCCCGGCGCATCGTGGCGGGGCACGGTGGGCGGATCGAGGTGCGCTCCGAGCCGGCGCGGGGGACGCGGGTGACGGTGACCTTTCCGCCCGGCGCGGCCAGGAGCGCCTGAGACAGTGCGGGAGTGCGGAAGTGCGGAAGTGCGTGGGGCGCGGGCGAGTCTCCAGCGCACTCACGCACTTCCGCACTCGTCGTCCCCGGGTCTTCGCACGCGACGATTTCATCTCTCGCGCTGTAATCTTCCTGACAGGTTGGGCGGGTAACTTGTCCCCCGAAGGTCCTGACACCGTTTCGAACCCGCGTCGGCGCAAGCCGGGGCGGTTCGGGTGAGGGGGCCGGGGGGTGGGCCCCGGTTCCTCTCTCCACCCGATAAAGACCGCGAGGCCCCACGGCCGAACGGTCCAGGCGAGGGAGCTGGGGGGTGGGCCCCGGTCTCCCTCGCCGCTTTTTTGCCTCGCGGGCACCGCCGATCCGGGCGGTGCCCGCGTTCGCCGTGCGCCCCTTCCGTGCCCGGTGACCGCTTCTTGCGCTGTCGGCCGCCGCGGGGGAGCGGAGGGCGGAGGCGGAACGACGGGGAGGGGAGGATGGCGGACGGCGCGGCGGACGACTTCGTGCTCTTCGGCGGCACGGCCAACCCGGGGCTGGCGGAGGCGGTCGCCCGCGAGCTGGGGGTGGCCCTCGGGCGCTCGCGCGTGGAGCGCTTTCCCGACGGCGAGCTCTCGGTGAGCCTGCTGGAGTCGGTGCGGCGGAAGGAGGTGTACGTGGTGCAGCCCACCTCGCCGCCGGTGAACGACCACCTGGTGGAGCTCCTCGCCTTCGCCGACGTCTGCCGGCGCGCGGCGGCGGCGCGGGTGACGGCGGTGGTGCCGTACTTCGGCTACGCGCGCGCGGACCGGCGCGTGGGCCGCCGCGAGCCCATCACCGCCAGCATGGTGGCCGCGCTGATGCAGACCGCCGGCATCCACCACGTCCTCTCCGTCGACCTCCACACCGCGCAGCTCGAGGGCTTCTTCCAGATCCCCGTCGACGCGCTCTCGGCCGTCGGCGAGATCGCGCGGGCGCTCGCCGGCACGCTCCCCGGCGACCTCACCGTGGTCTCGCCCGACGCGGGGCGGGTGCGCATGGCGACGGACTACGCGCGGCTGCTGGGGGCGCCGGTGGCCATCATCATCAAGCGCCGGGAGAGCGGCTCCCGCACCGAGGCCACGCACCTGGTGGGCGAGGTGCGCGGCCGCGCCTGCCTGATCGTGGACGACATGATCTCGTCCGGCGGCACGCTGGTCTCCAGCATCCGTGCGCTGCGCGACGCCGGCGCGCGCGAGTTCCACGTCGCCGCCACGCACGGGCTGCTGGTGGGCGACGCCTGCGAGCGGCTGGAGGAGGCGGGGGTGAACGAGGTGGTGGTCACCGACACCGTCGCCGTCCCCTGCCGCGACTGGCCGCGCCTGCGCGTGGTCTCCCTCGCCCCCATGCTGGGCGAGGCGATCCGCCGCATGGTCTCGCACGAGTCCATCTCCGAGATGTTCTGAACGGCTGCCGAGCGGTTCTCTCGTGCATCCGCGTCTCGTACCGCTTCCCAGAAATCGTCTATCCACGAGACGTCGTCCTCAGAAGGTGTCGCTGAACGCGCACGTTCCGCGGCACCACAGGTGTCATCCTGAGGCCCGGCCACACGGGTCTGGCGTCGGCGCTGCAGACGGCAGGGCCGTGAGGATCTGGCCGAGGAATGCGCAGGAGCCGGCCGCGGAAGCCCGCACGTTCGACGTGTCCGCGCCGGCGCTCGTCGATGCCTGGCTTTTCCTGCGCGGCATCGACGAGTGGACGTGAGGCCGCGGCTTCCTCGCGAGCTTCCGCAGCCGGCCCCGGCGTGGCCGTAATCAGATCCTCACGGCCCTGCCGCCATCGGAGTGAACGCTGATTCCACGTGGCCGGGCCTCAGGATGACACCCAGGGGTGTCCGAAGAACGGGTTCAGCAACACCCTCTGAGGCCGGCCACACAGCGGCTTCCGTTGCCCAACCTCTTGCAGGCCGAAGGCTCTATAGCCTGTGTAAGCACTTAGCCGAGGGCATGCGATCAAGTCGTCGCGATCCAGCCTCGGTACATCTCACCGACTGACGTGCTTCCTCGATCATAGATCCTTCGGCCTGCCGGCTCTCCTGGGGACGACGATGGGGCGTGGCCGGCCTCAGGATGACGTCTTCCTGGTAGTTCCTCAATCTCAGGATCGAGCCTCAATCCAAGGGTGCGTAATCGACCACGGATGCGGAATCGAAGTGTGGCGGCTAATGCTACCATTTCGCGACGATGATTGTGCGGATATCTTGCCGCGCTCCCTTCTTCCGATTCCTTCCACTGGAGGTGTCGTGGTGCGATCCCGTCGTACACTGGCCGGGCTGCTGCTCGGCATGCTCGCCTTCGCTGCCTGCGAGGCGCCCACCGCCGCCCGGCCGCGCCCCGTCCCCGAGGGGATCTCGGCCGTCGTCGTCCCCGCGCAGGGGACCGCGGCCACGCTCGACGTGGCGAGCTGGAACGTCGAGTGGTTCGGCGACGCGTCCAACGGCCCGTCGAACGACGCGCTGCAGCTCTCCAACGTGCGCGACGTGATCGCCGGCGCCGACTGCGACGTGTGGGGGATGGAGGAGGTGGTGGACGTGGCGGACTGGAACAGCCTCAAGTCCCAGCTCACCGGCTACACCGGCATCCTGTCCAGCGACGCCTCGGTGACCAGCGGGTCGACCTACTACAGCGCCGGCGAGCAGAAGGTGGGGCTGCTCTTCAAGACGTCGCTCGCCACGGTGCTGGGCAGCCGGATCATCCTCACCGCCAACGACGCCGACTTCGCCGGGCGGCCGCCGCTGGAGGTGATGCTGCGCATCACGCTGAACGGCAGCACGCAGGACGTGGTGTTCATCGTCCTGCACATGAAGGCCTTCAACGACGTGGCGAGCTGGCAGAAGCGGCAGAATGCGTCGATCGCGCTCAAGAGCTGGATCGACACCAGCTATCCCACGCAGAAGGTGATCGTGGTGGGCGACTGGAACGACGACGTCGACACCTCCATCACCGCCGGCCAGCCCTCGCCCTACGCCAACTTCGTCTCCGACGCGGCGGACTACACCTTCCCCACGAAGGCGCTCTCGGACGCGGGGGTGGCGTCGACGGTGAGCTACACCGACATGATCGACCATCACCTGGACACCAACGACCTCTACGCCTCCTACGTGGCGTCGTCGGCGCAGGTGTTCCGGGCGGACAGCTACATCGCCAGCTACGGCACCACCACCTCGGACCACTACCCGGTGATCACCCGCTACAACCAGGGCGGCGGGGTGGCGGCGAGCGTGGCCGTGACCGCGCCGAACGGCGGGGAGAGCTGGGTGGGGGGCACGGTGCACAACGTGACCTGGACCTCCTCGGGCGCGGCCAGCGTGAAGCTGGAGTACACGCTGAACGGCACGACCTGGTCGACGATCGTGGCGAGCACCGCGGCGTCGGCCGGGAGCTACGCGTGGACGGTGCCGAACAGCGCCACGACGGCCGCGAAGGTGCGGGTGACGGACACCGCCTCGCCCGCCACGGACGCGAGCGACGCGGCCTTCACCATCACCACGGCCACGCCGGCGCAGGTGATTGTCAACGAGATCCTGGCCAACGAGCCGGGGAGCAACACGGCGGGAGAGTTCGTGGAGATCGTGAACGTGGGCGGCACCTCGGCCTCCATCGGCGGGTGGACGATCTCCGACGCGACCGGCGTGCGCCACACCTTCGCCGCGGGCACCACGCTCGCGCCGGGGAAGGCGATCGTGGTCTTCGCGGGCTCCGGCTCGATTCCGGCGGGGCTGACGAACGCGGTGGCGGCCTCCACCGGGCAGCTCAGCCTGGCCAACGGCGGCGACAGCGTGATCCTGAAGGACGGCGGCGGGGTGACGAAGAACAGCTTCGCCTACGGCTCGTCGCTCGCCGGCACCGACGGCGTGTCGATGAACCGCAGCCCCGACGCCTCGGCGAGCGGGACGTTCGTGCTGCACACCACGCTGAGCTCGCTGCAGTCGTCCGCGGGCACGCGCGTGAACGGCACGGCCTTCTGAGGCCGCGGCCGGGATAGAACTGCAGCTCACGCAGAGCCGCGGAGTCACGGAGAGGCGCAGACGGCCTCTCCGTGGCTCCGCGGCTTGCGTTTTACATGAAGGTTGACGGCTTAAGAGCAGGTGATTACGATATGGACGTCCGGCGTGATCAGTTTTGACCATTTTTCCTCTCGCCCAATGCGCCGCTCCTGCTTCGCACTCCTGCTCGTGCCGCTCGCTGCCGGATCAACCTCCGCGCAACGTAACGGCGCCAGTTTCCCGTTGAACGTCACCGCATCAACGATCGTGGGTGAGGAGGCGGCGCTTACCGAGATTACCGCCGGTACGGTAGGGCCGAATGGAAACGTCTACGTCGTCGATCGCCTGAGCTATGCGGTGGCCGCCTTCTCCCCTGCCGGGCGGATGCTCTGGAAGGTGGGCCGCAAGGGGCGCGGACCCGGCGAGTACCAGTTTCCCTACCGCATCTCCGCATCTCCGTCTGGCACGTTGCTCGTCTACGATCTGGGCACCGGCGACATCACCACCCTGTCGCAGGATGGCCGCTTCCTCTCTCGCAGCCATCTCCCATTCCGCATTGCTGCCGTGGACGACATAGGCACGCTTGGGAGCGACGTGCTCGTGTCCGGGTATTCGCCCGAACCCTCCGCACGCCAGCACGGGATCCACCGCTTCCGGACGGCTGGAGATCGCCTGGTGCACGTGGGCTCCTTCGCGCCGGTCCCCACCGTCCGCGATACCGCGGTTCTTCGCTATTGGGGCGCGGGGGACATCACTCGTGCGGCGAACGGCGATCTCCTGTTCGCCCTGGCGCTCCCCTACATCGTTTACCGGTTCGATGCTGCAGGCCGGCAGAAGATGCTGGCGCGCCCGTCCTTCCGCGTGCGTGGCACCCCGGACGATGCCATCAGGATCGACCGCAGCGACGACAGGACGGTCATCTCCAATACTGAAGCCGTGGTAGACCGACCCTACAGCGTGTTCGAAGTGCCGAACGGATGGATGCTGGTCACCCGCTTCACGAACCGGTCGCGCCATTGGGACCTGTTCACCCCCGCCGGAGGGTTCGCGGGTTCGCGCGAATATCCCGAGGCGTGGGGAGGAGCCATCGGGTTCGACCGTGCGCGGAACTTTCTCTGGATGGCGGCGACGCACGACGATGCCCCGGTGCTCGTGCGCCTGCAGGTCACGTTCGGGGCAACCACGCCCAGCCGGAGAGTTCAATGAGACGATTTCTTCCGCTGCTTGCGGTCGCGCTCGCAACCGTGATCCTGCAACCGCGGGCAGCCCGCGCGCAGTGCAACGAGGCATGCGTCACGGTGATCTCGCCGACCGGGCCCGGTTGGGGTTGCGTGGTCGACAATAGCGCGGGCGCGGCGTGCTACGCCCGGTCCACCCGGTGCTACATCAAGCTCTGCTGGAACGCGATGGCGACGGACCCGTCCGGACGCACGCTGGCCATCGCGGACATCTGCGGCGACAACGTTACCGTTCGCTCACTCGCGCGGTCCTCGAGGCAGGAGAGTCGCAAGAAGCCGCCCCGCGATGGGAGAGCGATCGTTGCCGCTGGCAGGATGAGGGAGGCAGCCCCGTTCAGTGTAACTGACAAGCTCGGGAGGGGCTGATGAAAATCATCGTGGGGATGCTCATCGCCGCAGGGCTTGCGGTGGGAACTGCGCGGCCGGTACGCGCGCAGTGCAACACATACTGCGCTGTCCTGTCTTCGCCACTTGGAACCACCTTCACGTGCTATTACGCCCCAGGCTCAAGCGCGAACTGCACCACCCTCACGCGCGGCTGTAAGATCCAAATGTGCGAGACGGCACTTCTGAGCGATCCCGCCGGCCGAGCGGTTGGATTGGCTTCCCTGTGCGGCGGCAACGTGAGCGTGCGCTCCGTCACCCGCGCCTCCAAGCCCCGAAGCGCCGCGAAGCTGCACGCGCAGCGCGGCGCCACGCTCGCGGCCGCGCGGAAGGCCAGGGCGCCGGGCGCCGGGTAAGCGCATCTCGCGCAGAGGCCGCGGAGACGCGGAGGGGCGCCGTGCCTCTCCGCGTCTCCGTGCCTCTGCGTGAGACGCTCATCTGTTTTTATCCCCGCCGGTTTGAACAATCGCCGTTCATCGCGTAAGTTGGACGCGTTCGGCGCGGCGGCCAGCGCGCGCCGCGTGCAGGTGAACCGCCAGGAAGGCTTTACGAACGTGGCGCTACTCGAGCAGATCCAGTCCCCCGCCGACGTCCGCGCGCTCCCCGAGGGCGAGCTCCCCGCGCTCTGCGCCGAGGTGCGCCAGCGGGTGATCGACGTGGTGTCGGCCCACAAGGGCGCCCACTTCGGCTCCAACCTGGGCACCGTGGAGCTCGCCGTGGCGCTCCACCGCGTCTTCGACACCCCGCGCGACCAGCTCGTCTGGGACGTGGGGCACCAGGCGTATCCGCACAAGATCCTCACCGGGCGCAACGAGCGGATGCCCTCCATCCGCAAGAAGGGCGGCCTCTCCGGCTTCCTGCGCCGCGACGAGAGCGAGTACGACGTGTTCGGCGCCGGGCACGCGGCCACCTCCATCTCCGCCGCCGTGGGGATGGCCGCCGCGCGCGACCTGAAGGGCGAGGACTTCGAGGTGGTGGCGGTGATCGGCGACGGGTCGATGACCTGCGGCCTGGCCTACGAGGCGCTCAACAACGCCGGCCACACCGACCGCGACCTCATCGTCGTCCTGAACGACAACGGGATGTCGATCAGTCCCAACGTGGGGGCGCTGCACAAGTACCTGGGGGTGCACAACCGCATCACCGACGTGCGCACCAGCCCGCTCTACAACCGCGTGCGCGAGGAGGTGAAGAAGGTCGTGCACGCCGCCGGGAAGCTGGGCACCATCGGCGAGATGATGGAGCACTTCGCGGTGCGCTGGGACGACGCGCTGAAGGGGATGTTCGTTCCCGGGATGCTCTTCGAGGAGCTCGGCTTCCGCTACGTGGGCCCGGTGGACGGCCACGACGTGAAGCGGCTGACCGAGACCTTCGAGCAGGTGAAGAAGATGAAGGGGCCGCGCCTGGTGCACGTGCTCACGGTCAAGGGGAAGGGCTTCGCCCCGGCCGAGGCCGACCAGGTGAAGTGGCACGCCGCCGCCCTCTTCGACCCCGAGACCGGCGCGCCGCTCAAGCCGCCCGCCCCGGGCGCCCTCCCGCGCTGGCAGAACGTGTTCGGCCAGGCGCTCACCGACCTGGGCGACGAGCGCGGCGACGTGGTGGCGATCACCGCCGCCATGTCCACGGGCACGGGGACGGACATCTTCGAGAAGAAGCACCCGCGGCGCTTCTTCGACGTGGGGATCGCCGAGGCGCACGCGGTGACCTTCGCGGCGGGGCTCGCCACGCAGGGGATCCGCCCGGTGGTGGCGATCTACTCCACCTTCCTGCAGCGGGCGTACGACTCCATCGTCCACGACGTGGCCATCCAGGGGCTCCCCGTCACCTTCGTGATGGACCGCGCGGGGATCGCCGGCGACGACGGGCAGACGCACCACGGCGGGCTCGACATCGCCTACATGCTGGCGGTGCCGGGGATGACGGTGGCCGCGCCCCGGGACGCGGACGAGCTGATCGGGCTGCTGCGGCTGGCGATCGACCACCCCGGGCCCTTCTGCATCCGCATCCCCCGCGACGCGGTGCCCGCGCTGCCGAAGCCGGTGGCCGAGATCCCGGCGACCGCGTACGGCACCTGGGAGACGCTGCGGCAGGGGAAGGAGGTGGCCATCCTGGCGGTGGGGACGATGGTGGCGCCGGCGCTGGCCGCCGCCGAGCAGCTGCAGCGCGAGGGGGTGAGCGCCACGGTGGTGAACTGCCGTTTCGTGAAGCCGCTGGACGAGGCCACGCTGGAGCGCCTCTTCCCCGGCCATGCGCACCTGCTCACGGTGGAGGAGGGGACGGTGGTGAACGGCTTCGGCGCCTTCGCGCGGGCGTACGTGGCCGAGCGCTGGCCGGGGGTGCACGGGGCGTCGCTGGGGCTCCCCGACGCCTTCGTGGAGCACGGCGAGCGGGGCGAGCTGCTGGCCGAGCTCGGCCTCACCGCCGACGGGATCGCCGCCCGCGCCCGCGCCCTGCTGGGCAAGCCGCTGCGGACGCTGCTTGAGACCGCCTGAGCCGCCCGCGGGGACGCCGCGCCGCATCGGCGTCGTCGGCCATCCCCGCTACGCGCAGTTCGTGGAGGCCCTCGCCCGCCTGGTGTCGCTCGCCCGGCGGGAGGGGGCCGAGCTGTACTTCGAGGAGCAGCTGCTGGAGGTCGAGCCCGGCGCGCGGCCGCTCACGCCGGAGTGCATCCCCGGCCTGGAGCTGCTGCTCACGCTGGGCGGCGACGGCACCCTGCTGCGCGGCGCGCGGATGGTGGCGCACGGGCGCACGCCCATCCTGGGGATCAACCTGGGGCACCTGGGCTTCCTGACCGCGGCCGCGCCGGAGGAGATGGAGCGGGCGCTGGGGATGTGGCTGGCGGGGGAGTACGAGCTCGACGAGCGGATGGCGCTGGCGATCCGCTTCGAGCGGGCGGACGGGGAAGACGGGGGCGAGCACCTGGCGCTGAACGACGCGGTGCTGCACAAGGGCGGCGCCGCGCGGGTGATCCGCCTGCTGGTGTGCGCCAGCGGCGGCGAGGTGGGCACCTACAGCGCCGACGGGATCATCCTCTCCACGCCCACGGGGTCGACGGCGTACTCGCTCTCCGCCGGCGGGCCCATCGTCTCGCCCAGCGTGCACTGCATCGTGGCCACGCCCATCTGCCCGCACACCCTCTCCGTGCGCCCGCTGGTGCTCCCGGCGGACGAGACGGTGACGGTGGAGGTGCTCTCGCCCACGGAGGAGCTGATCCTCACCATCGACGGGCAGGAGCACGAGCGGCTCCTGCCGGGGGCGCGGATCGTGGTGGAGCGCGCGCCCGACCCGGTGCGGCTGGTGCGCTTCCCCGGGCAGACCTTCTTCGCCACGCTGCGCCGCAAGCTGAACTGGGGCGACCTCGAAGAGCGCGGCCGCGCCCCCGCCATCCCCTGAAACTGCGTTTCACACGGAGGAAGCAGAGGGACCAGAGGAAACGCTCGATCTTCCTCCGGTCCCTCTGGTTCCTCTGCGTGAGACGTTCAGTTATTCGTACTCCGTCTCCAGGAAGTAGTCGCCGTACTCGCCGACGTCGTAGGAGGTGACGGCGATGTAGTAGGTGTCCGAGGGGAGGTTGACGAGGATCTCGGAGTAGCCGGTGCCGCCGTTGTCCTCGTCGGCCACCACGTTGCCGTAGCGGTCCATGATCACGACGTACGGGTTGATCTGGCTGGAGCTGAGCAGCACGTGCACCAGCCGGTTGCCGCTGATGCTCACGCGGTAGTAGTCCACCGCCGAGCCGTCGGAGAGCTCGCAGTCGCCGAAGTCGAGGCGGCCGCTGGCGCTGGAGCCGACGGAGAAGCCGCGGATCTCGTCGCAGCCGAGCTGGTCGCGCACGAAGGTCGAGTCGCTGCAGCCGGAGAGCAGCGCCCCGCCGAGCAGGAGCGCGGTGGCGTAGAGGGAACGGCGCATGGTGCGTTCTCGGGTCCGGGGTCGGGTGCCGCGCCCACACGGCCGCGGCGGCTGCCATCCCGAATCTCAAAACGCGCGCCGCCGCCCATCCCACCGCCCGCCGTTCCGCCGACCGTGCCCCGCGGCCGCGGAAATGCTGGACGAATCGGCCCTTCCGGGTGCAGATTCCAGCATCACCCCACCCATCCCGCCGGTGTTCGCCACCCCAACCGGCTGTCTCCTCATGGCGACACTTCTGACCCCCGCCGCGACCAGCGAGCTCCCCGTGGGCGCCGCCGGCGTGGACGCCTGCCCGTCGTGCGGCACGCCGCTGGCCGGCGAGTTCTGCCACGCCTGCGGCGAGCGCCGGCGCCCGCCCGAGGCGCTCTCGCTCCGCCGCTCGGTGCGCGAGTTCATCGACGACATGTTCGACGTGGACTCGCGCGCGCTCCGCTCGCTGCGGGTCCTCCTCTTCCGTCCCGGGGAGCTGGCGCTGGAGTACATCCACGGGCGGCGGCGGCCCTACCTGGGACCGCTGCGGATGTACCTCACCGTGTTCGCGGTCACGCTCTTCGTGATCCTGCTGGTTCCCCAAGCGCAGCCGGAGAGCTCGAGCGGCGTGACGGGACTGATGAACCAAGGGGTGCACGCGCTGGCGGTGCGGCGGGGGATGACCGACGCGGCGATGGAGAAGGTGCTGCAGGACATCACCGCCCAGCACGTGACCTGGCTGTCGGTGCTCATCCCGCTGGTGTTCGCGGGCTTCCTCTTCCTCTGCTTCCGCCGACGGCGGCGCTGGTTCGGCGAGCACCTGGTGTTCGCCACCCACTTCGCCACGCTCAACTACCTGGTGGCGCTCCTCCTGATCCCCATCCAGCTCGCCGCGCTGCGCCTGTTCGGGAAGGAGACCGGGACGCTGGTGACCGGGGTCGCGGTCTTCCCCCTCTTCTGGTGGCTGATGGTCGGCGTGCGGCGGATGTACGGCAGCGGCTGGCGCGGCGCGGTGGGGTGGTCGCTCCTCCTGTTCATCGCCTTCTCGATCGCGCAGACGCTCACCGGCCTGCTCGCGCTGTGCACGGCGGCGCTGTCGATCCTCTACCTCGGCGCGTAGTCCGGCGAACGGAAGGCCTCACACGGAGGCAACGGAGTCAGCGGAGATGAGTTCCGTTGACTCCGTTGACTCCGTGTGAGGCCTTCTGTTCAAGAATCTGATCCTGAACGACACTCCGCAATGCGGGATCAGCGGCGGTCGAGCGTGTCCAGCGGGGCGAGCGGACGTCGGCCGGGGCGGGTCATCGGGCCGTTGGTGTCGGGCGCCCGGGCCGGGGGGCGGCGGACCGGCGGCACCTCGCGCACCATCGGGCGCGGGGGCTCGGTGACGGGTGGGGGCGGGTGATCCGGCTGAGGCGGCTTGCGCACCTCGCCGCCGCGGATCACGGTCGGCGTGCCCTGCGGCGGGCCGACGGGAATGCTGGCTGGAGGCATGGTGGCGACCGATGGCTGTCCGGGGATGCCGACGCCCGGCGGCGGCCCGTCCTGCCGCGCCGTGGGGAAGGTGCGCTCCCAGCGCTTCTGCACGCTGTCGGCGATCTCGCGCCAGACGTCGGCCATGTACTCGGGGCTGCGGGCGTGCACGTCCACGAAGCGCCGCAGCTCGGCCTCGCTCACGCGGTGCTTCCTGAGCGCCGCGCGGCGGACGCTGTCGCCCCGCACCGTGTCGGGGATCGAGCGCAGCTCCGCGTTCGCCAGCACGAAGCGCTGGCGGGGGATGGCGCCGGTCGCCTCGCGCTGCTCGCAGCCGGCGGCGGCCGCCGCGAGCGCGGCCAGGGTCAGGAGCGTGGAACGCATCGCGCGCTTCCGGGGTGATGGAGCCGGGGGCGCCCCGGCAGGGATGGTGAGCGTACCGGCCCCGCCGCGGGGTGTCAAGCCGCGCGTTGCGGCCCTGTCGCGCCCCGCATAGCTTCGGTTGATGGACCCCGCGGGGGCCTTTTTGTTTCCCCAGCCGACCCGGTTCTCCCAATGCCACGCCGCCTCGCCGCCGGCGCCGCCGCGCTCGCGCTCGTCGTTCTCCCGGCGCTCTCCGCCGCCCAGGCCGCCCCGCCCTCGCCCGCGCAGGTGCTGGGGTACGAGCTGGGCGAGCGCTTCACCCCCTACGCCGGCGTGCAGCAGTACGCGAAGGCGCTCGCCGCCGCCGCGCCGGACCGGGTGCGCTACCTCCCCTACGGCGAGACCTACGAGGGGCGCGAGCTCTTCCAGCTCGTGTTCGCCCGCCCCGAGGTGATGGCGCGGCTGGACCAGGTGCTCGCCGCCAACGCCGAGCTGGGGCGCCCGGAGACCGGCGCCCAGCGCGCCGCCCAGGTGGCGGCGGAGAACCCGGCGGTGGTCTACTTCAGCTACGGCGTGCACGGCAACGAGAGCTCCAGCAGCGAGGCGGCGATGTGGACCGCCTGGGACCTGGCGCGGGGCGCCCCCGAGGTACGCGGGGTGCTCGACGCGCTGGTGGTGGTGATCGACCCCGTGACCAACCCCGACGGGCGCGACCGCTACGTGGGGTGGTTCCGCTCCGTGCGCGGCGCGCGCCCCAACCCCGACCCGCAGGCGCGCGAGCACCGCGAGCCGTGGCCGGGCGGGCGCTTCAACCACTACCTCTTCGACCTGAACCGCGACTGGAGCTGGGCCACCCAGCGCGAGACGCGGCAGCGGCTGGCCACCTGGTGGCGGTGGAACCCCCAGGTGCACGTGGACTTCCACGAGATGGGGTACAACTCGTCGTACTTCTTCTTCCCCGCCACGGCCCCCATCAACCCCATCTACCCGCCGTACGTGCTGCAGTGGGGGAAGCGCTTCGGCGACGCCAACGCGCGGGCGTTCGACCAGCACGGCTGGAGCTACTACACGGGCGAGGAGTTCGACCTCTTCTACCCCGGCTACGGCGACTCCTGGCCCAGCCTGACCGGCGCCATCGGGATGACCTACGAGCAGGCGGGGCACGGCGCCGCCGGCCAGGCCATCGAGCGCGAGGACGGCGACACGCTCACCCTGCGCGAGCGCGCGCTGCACCACTGGACCAGCGGCAACGCCACGCTGCGCGCCGCCGCCGCCGGCAAGGCGCAGCTCCTGGCCGACTACGCCTCGGGCGCGCGCAGCGCGGGGGCGGGGGAGCAGGACTTCCTGCTGGTGCCGGGGAGCGACCCCGGCCGCGTGCAGGCGCTGGTGGAGCACCTGCGCACGCAGGGGGTGGAGGTGGAGCGCGCGGCGTCCGGCTTCGGCGCGCGGGCGGCGGCGTACCCCGGCTTCCAGCAGCGCGGGCAGTTCCCCGCGGGCACCTACCGGGTGCGCGCCCGCCAGCGGCTGGGGCGGCTCGCGGTGACGCTGCTGCAGCAGGAGACGCAGCTGCGGGCGGACTTCTCGTACGACATCTCCGCCTGGGCGCTCCCCTACGCCTACGGCGTGGCCGCCTACCGCGTCGCGCCCGGGCTGGGCGGGAGCTGGACGCCGGTGCCCGCGCCGTCGCAGCCGGGCGCCGCCCCCGCGCCGGCGGCGGCGTACGGCTACCTGGTCGCCCCCGGCGCGGCGGAGACGGGGGCGGTGATGCGCTTCCTGGAGCTCGGCGGGCGCGCGCGGGTGCTGCGCAAGCCGGCCACCCTCGCCGGGCGGCGCTGGCCGGCGGGGAGCTGGTTCGTCCCCGCGCGCGGCAACGACTCGCTGCAGGCGCGCGCCACCCGCGCGGGGCTGGGCGCCTTCGCCGTCGCCGTGTCCACCGGGCGCAGCGACGAGGGGATCGACCTGGGGAGCGAGAACGTGGTGAACGTCCGCCGCCCCCGCGTGGCCGTAGTCTCCGGCGAGGGGGTGGACCCCACCTCGTTCGGGGCGCTCTGGTTCTTCCTGGACCAGCAGGTGGGGATGGGCTTCGACGCGGTCGACGCCGCCGACCTGGGGCGGGTGGACCTGGGGCGCTACGACGTGGTGGTGGTGCCCAACGCGGCGAGCCGGGTGGTGAAGGGGAACGAGGAGGCGCTGAAGGGCTTCGTGCAGCGCGGCGGCCGGCTGGTGGCGCTGGCCGACGGCGCCGAGGCGGTGGCCGCGATGGCCGAGGTCAAGGTGCGCGAGCCGCAGAAGGACAGCGCCGGCGCGCGGCGCTTCCTGGCGGGGCGCGAGGAGCGCGAGAAGCAGGAGTGGCGGCAGGAGGTCCCCGGCATCATCGCGGCGGTCACGCTGGACCCGGCGCACCCGCTCGCCTACGGCGCGGGGCTCGACGCGAACCCGGGGCAGACCTTCGTGCTGCACATGGGGAGCACCGTCTTCGAACCGGGGGAGGGGATCGAGACGGTGGCCTACTTCGCCCAGCAGCCGCAGCGGCTGGCGGGGGTGATCTCGCCCGAGAACCTGAAGCGGCTGGGGCAGGGGGGATGGCTGGTCAGCAAGCGGATGGGCCGCGGCACCGTGATCCTCTTCGCCGACGACCCGCTCTTCCGCCTCTTCTGGCGCTCCAGCCAGCCGCTGCTGATGAACGCGATCCTGCTGGGGTCCTGAGAGGGTGTTGCTGAACGCGCACATTCCGCGGCACCACAGGTGTCATCCTGAGGCCCGGCCACACGGGTGCTGACGTCAGCGCTGCAGACGGCAGGGCCGTGAGGATCTGGCCGAGGAATGCGCGGGAGCCCGCCGCGGAAGCCCGCACGATCGCCGCGTCCACGCCGGCACTCGTCGATGCCCGGCTTTTCCTGCGTGGCATCGACGAGTGAACGTGAGGCCGTGGCTTCCGCGCGAGCTTCCGCAGCCGGCTCCGGCGTGGCCGCAATCAGATCCTCACGGCCCTGCCGCCATCGGAGCGAAAGCTGATTCCTCGTGGCCGGGCCTCAGGATGACACCCGGGGGTGTCC
>JBJMPM010000217.1:0-12270 GCA_045803205.1 Longimicrobiaceae bacterium | reverse complement strand
GAATGCGCAGGAGCCCGCCGCGGAAGCCCGCACGATCGACGCGTCCACGCCGGCGCTCGTCGATGCCTGGCTTTTCCTGCGTGGCATCGACGAGTGAACGTGAGGCCGCGGCTTCCGCGCGAGCTTCCGCAGCCGGCTCCGGCGTGGCCGCAATCAGATCCTCACGGCCCTGCCGCCATCGGAGCGAACGCTGATTCCACGTAGCCGGGCCTCAGGATGACACCCAGGGGTGTCCGAACGACGGGTTCAGCAACACCCTCTGAGGGAGCCGCCGCGCGGGACTCGCATCGTCGAAGAAGCTTGGCGGCGACTGAAGGATCTATCACTTCGGCAGCGACACAGCCGGCCGTGTCGCTGCCGCGATTATAGATAATCGATTCTGGGAATCGGTCTCGAAGCGGGATCAGATCCCCGCGCCCAGCCAGTTGTCGAGCACGGGCGACTCCTCCCACGGCAGCGGCTCGGGCTCGACCACCGCGGCCCGGGGGGCGGGCGGGACGGCGAGCACGTTGCAGGGCGCGTCGCGCAGCGCCGCCTCGGCCACGCTGCCGAGCATCATCCGCGCGCCCCACCCGCGGGCGTGGGTGCCCACCACCAGCAGGTCGGCGTCCCACTCGCGCGCCTCGGCCACGATCTCGTCGGCGGCGATGCCGGCGCGCACCGCGGGCTCCACGATCGGGAGCATCGAGTCGCGGTCGCGCAGGAACGCCTCCAGCTCCGCGCGGGCGGCGCGCTCCAGCGCCTGCGGGGTGAGCGGCGCCGGCACCCCCATCCACCCCAGCACCAGGAGCGAGCGCACCCGCGACGGCATTCCCAGGAAGGTGTCGATGGTGTCGACGGCGGTCTCGTGCACGGCCGAGCTGAACTCGGAGAGGTCGGTGGTGAGCAGCACCCGCCGGGGCGGGCGCGTGACCGGCCGGCGCGCCACCAGCACGGGGATGGTGGCCTGGCGCAGCACCCGCGCCGCGGTGGTGCCCAGGACCGCGCGCCCCAGCCGGGAGCGCCGCGCGGCGCCCACGATCAGCAGGTCGGCGCCGACCTCGGCGGCCACCGCGGCCAGCACGGACGCGGGGGAGCCGCACTCCACGCGGCACTTCATCGGCTCGCCGCCGGGGAAGGCGCGGGCCACCGCCTCGAGCGACGCCTGCAGCGCCTCGGCGTAGGTCGTGTACCCGTCCGGCCAGGCGACCTCCATCCCCGGCGCCATCACCGTGGTGGCCGGGATCTGGTAGGCGTGCACCAGGTGCAGCTCGGCGCCGGAGGCGCGCGCCACCTCGGTCGCCACCAGCAGCGTGGGATCGCCCGGCGTGAGCTCCGAGAGCCCCGCCACGATCCGGCGTACAGGATCGCGCATGTCGTCCTCCTCTCCGGTAAGAGCCGCGGTTCGCGGGAGCGCACGGCGGCGCTCCTTCGATCTCGGTCCTGCGACTGCTTCAATCCCCCGCCCCGCGCGCGGCGGCGAGCCTGCCGTCGGCCACGGCGCCCAGCACGTCGGTGGCGGTCACCAGCCCGGCCAGCCGGCCGCGCTCCAGCACCAGCAGGCGGTGCACGCCGGCGGCGCGCATGGCCGCCGCGGCCTCGCGCAGCGGCGCGTCGGGGCCGATCCACACCAGGGCGCGGCTCATCACCTCGGCCGCGGTGTGCTCCTCGAAGGCGTTCGTCTCGCGCGGCGCGGCATCGGCGAAGGCGGCGGCGGCCGGGCCGGTCCAGCCCTCCTCGACGAAGGCGACGGCGGCGGCGCCGCCTCCCTCCCAGGCGAGGGGCTCGTCGTCGTCGCTCCAGGCGGGGTGCTCGCCGGCGGCCTCGGTGCTGGCGGCGAACTCCAGCAGGTCGCTGGCGCTGACCACCCCCACCACCCGTCCGCCGGCGAGCACCGGCGCTCCCGCCACGTGCCGCGCGGCGAGCAGCTCGGCCACCTCGCGCAGCGTGCTCTCGGGCTCCAGCGTGGCCAGCGCGCCGGCGGGCGTCATCACGTCGCGCACGAGCGGGCCCGCGCCGGCTTCGGTCGTCTCCCTGGCTGTCCCTGGCACGATGCCCTCCGTGGTGGTCCCTCTCTCTCCGAATCCCTGCCCCGAGTGCAATGTGCATCGCCCGCGCGGCCGCGGCGTCACGCAACCTCCCCTGCCGCTGTCGGGAGATTCCCGCCAAAGAAGCTCACGCAGAGGCGCAGAGACGCGGAGAGAGCTCGCCGGCCTCTCTCTGCGCCTCCGCGGGCACCGCGCGGGCGAGGAAGACCTCCACCTCTTCGCGGAGCTTCGCCCAGTCGGTGTACTCGTAGTCGCGCGAGGTGTCGGTGCCGCCGCCGGCCTTGCGCGCGATGCGCCGCATGATCCAGCGCTTGACCGGGCCGTACCGGCTGTACATCAGCGCGCCCGCCGTCAGCCGCACCATCGACGGGAACCACCCGGTCTCGCGCAGGAAGGCGTCGGCGCACCTCCGCGCGCCGGGGAGGTCGCTCCCCGTGGCGGAGAGGCTCACGGAGAAGAAGGCCGTGGGAAGGCGCGTCAGCTCGGCCAGGCTGGCGCGGACGAAGCGAACGAGGGAGCGCTGGTGCTTCCCCACGTGCACGGAGCCGGCGACCACCACCGCGTCGTAGCGGTGCGGCGGCGCCAGCACGGGGCCGCAGGCGCTGTCCACCACCTCGGCCGCGTGCCCCCGCTCGCGCGCCGTCTCCGCGATGCGGCCGGCGATCTTGCGGGTCTGCCCCTCGTTGGTGCCGTAGACGATCAGCAGCGATGCCATCGCGTTCCTCCCGGTTGTGCCGCCGCCGGTGCCGCCCGCCCGCGCGGGACGGACCGGTGGCGGGATCGGTCGCATCCACACGATGGCCGCCCGCCCGCGCCGCGCGCGTCGGGCGATGGCGTGCGCGTGCGTGGGGCGCCCTTCGCGAGCGCTCGACCGACGATGGATTCCCCGCCGCACGTCAGCCGATTCCTGACAATGGGCTCCCACGGATCGTGCTACTCTCCGTGCATCCATCGTCCGCACGCGTCGGGCGTCCCCTTCCCCACCCCGCGGCCGGCCGATGTACTCGCTCGTCAGGCGCTTCATCAAGACCGGCATCGGCTTCCTGGCGGTGGGGCTCGCGCTGGGCGTGCACATGCTGGTGCAGCGCGAGCTGCGCGGCGCCTGGCCCAGCCCGTACCTGGTGTCGGCGCACACGCACGCGCTGCTGGCGGGCTTCGTCCTCTACCTGATCCTGGGGGTGGCGCTCTGGCTCTTTCCCCGCGCCGCGCAGGGCGACACGCGCTACCGGCCGGAGCGGATCGCCGCGGCCTGGTGGGTGCTGACGGTGGCGACGGCGGCGCGCGTGGGGGTGGAGGTCTGGCGCGCGTGGATGCCGGGCGCGTGGCAGCCGTGGGTGCTCGTGTTCGGGGGAGTGGGCCAGGCGGTGGGGATCGGCCTCTACTTCTGGACGATGTGGAGCCGCATCCGCCCCGTCGGCAGCCACCTCCGCGAGGCGCGCGGCGAGCGCTTCTGACG
Organism: Longimicrobiaceae bacterium; assembly: GCA_045803205.1. Classification (GTDB taxonomy): domain Bacteria; phylum Gemmatimonadota; class Gemmatimonadetes; order Longimicrobiales; family Longimicrobiaceae; genus Longimicrobium. The sequence continues at coordinate 8,787 of JBJMPM010000217.1, read as the reverse complement.
GAGGAACGGCGGCATCACGCGGAGACCCGGAGAGAACCACCCCGCTTCTCTCCGCGACTCTACGTCTCCGCGTGGGGACGAGAGAACCAGGGGTGAGCCGCGGACCGCGCGTCTTCCATCAACCGAAAAACGACCATGGACCCGTTCGTCCGCCGCTTCATCCGCTCCAGCCTGGCGTGGCTCGGCGTGGGCGTCACCCTGGGCGTGCTGATGGCCGTGCGCCCGTCGATGCTCGCGTTCCGGCCGGCGCACCTGCACGCGAACCTGCTCGGCTTCGTGAGCATGATGATCTTCGGCGTGGCGTACCACGTGATCCCGCGCTTCACCGGACGCCCGCTGCAAAGCCCCGGCATGGCCGCGCTGCACCTCTGGCTCGCCAATCTCGGCCTGGCGGGGATGGTGTCCGGCTTCATCCTCCGCGTCTACCGCTGGCAGGCGGGGACGGCGGTGCTGGCCGCCGGCGGCATCCTGAGCGCGGCCGGCGCATTCCTGTTCATCTACAACCTCTGGCGCACCCTGGAGCCGCCGCGGGCCCGCCCCGGCGCCCTCCCCACCCGCTGACACGAGGAGACCCCGCAATGCCGGCCACCGAGACCGCCGCCGTCGAGGAGATGACGGTGAACGAGACCATCCAGCGCTTCCCGCGGACCGCCGCCGTGTTCAACGCCCACGGGATCGACTCGTGCTGCGGCGGCGCGCTCCCCGTGGCCCAGGCCGCGGCGCGCCACGGCATCCCCCTGCCGGAGCTGCTGAAGGCGCTGGACGCCGCGAAGTGACACACCCGCGGAGGACCGGACGGCATGTCGCGGGTCCGCGGCCGCGGCGCCCTCTCCCTGCGCCTGAGAGCGCAATCCCTCTCCCGTACCGGGAGAGGGGGATGGACGCGGCGGTGGTTCGGCCTGCACGAGCGCCGTGCGAGCCAGCCGCCGCGCGGCCGGTCTGGATGGCGCAGGGGCTGGGGAATTCAACCTCTCCCGGTACGGGAGAGGTGGCGAGCCTCAGCGAGCCGGAGAGGGCGCTCAGCCGGCACGCGCCCGGTGCCGGGACCGCCCGGAGTGATCCACAATCCGACCCCCCAGAGGAGAACATGAGCCTTCCGCTTCCCGTGCCCGGCCTCGACGGGCCCTCGGACCGCCGTTCGTTCCTGCGCCACGCCGCGGGGTTCGGCGCCGCCGCGGCCCTCGTCGGCGGGTGCTCGCCGGGCGGGGAAGGCGGCGAGCCGGCCCAGCGCGACACCGCGGCGCACGCGCACCCCGTGAACAACGACGACGCGGCGGGCGCAGGCGCGCGTCCGGCGCCGGCGGCCGCGCCCGCGCTCCAGCCCGACGCGCCGTACGACCGGTACGACCCCGCGCTCCCCCCGCTGGCCGCGGGGCGCACGGTGCAGCTGAACATGACCGTGCGCGAGCTCAACCTGCACGTCGCGCAGGACGTGGTGGTGCCGGTGTGGACCTTCAACGGCACCGTTCCCGGCCCCGTGGTGCACGTGCGCCAGGGCGACACGGTGAACTTCACCCTGACCAACCAGGGGAAGCTCCCGCACTCGATGGACTTCCACGCGGCGCAGGTGGATCCGAAGCAGGCGTTCCGCTCGATCGTTCCCGGGCAGCAGATCTCCTTCTCCTTCACCCCGAAGCACGCGGGCGCCTTCATGTACCACTGCGGCACGCAGCCGGTGCTGCTGCACATCGGCTCGGGGATGTACGGCGCCATCATCGTGGACCCGCCCGCGCCGCTGCCGCAGGCGAAGGAGTTCGTGCTGGTGCAGAGCGAGTTCTACGTGGGGAAGGGCGGCGCGGGAAAGCCCACGCTCGACTACCAGAAGATGCTCTCCACCATGCCGGACTACGTGTGCTTCAACGGCATCGCCGGGCAGTACCAGGCGGAGCCCATCGTGGTGCAGAAGGGCGACCGGGTGCGCTTCTACGTGGTGAGCGCCGGCCCCACGCACCCCTGCAACTTCCACATCGTGGGCGAGCAGTTCGACACCGTGTACCTGGGCGCCCCGCCGTCGAGCCCGCTGCGGGGCGTGCAGACGTTCTCGGTGCCGCCCGGCGGCGGGATGATCTTCGAGCTGGACTGCGACATCCCCGGCGAGTTCCCCTTCGTGAACCACGGCTTCGGGCACGGGCAGAAGGGCGCCGTCGGCATCCTCGTGGTCCAGTCCTGATGCGTCTCTGCGCGATACCAGATCCGGCAAAAGAATTCTCTCACAGAGGTCACAGAGGTCACAGGGAAACGGCGCTGTTCCTCCGTGACCTCTGTGACCTCTGTGAGAGACCAGGCTGAATTTCCCTCACACTCTAATTGCGGATTTGGTTACAAGGCCCTTCGTCTTCCGTTCGATCCCTACCAGCGCCGGGCGAAGCCGAGGCCGAAGAGGTGCTCGTGCACGCCGTTGGTGGTCGCCTGGCCGGCCCACGCATCGAGCTGGAGGGCGGCGGAGCGCTGGTGGACGTGGCCACGCCGCCCTGGCACCACTCGGCGCTGGCCGCGTCGCTGCGGCACTCGCTGCTGCCGAGCCTTCGCGGAGAAACGGTGGGGATCACCTCGTTCGGGATCGGCCTCCACATCCAGTGACGGCAAGCTCTCACAGAGGCCACAGACTCTGTGCGTCCGTGAGAACCGTTCCGTTCGTTGATTGCCTGTAGCCGCGAGTGAGGCGTTCTCCGCTCGCGCCCCCTCACACCTCCCGGACGAACACCCCACCGGTGAGCTTTCCGATGAGCTCGTCGACCGTAGCGAGGTCGATGCCGAACACCTGCATCTCCAGCGTGCTGACGTAGATACGCTCCACGTTCCGCCGGATGTCGACGTCGTCGTGGATCTGGACGTCGAGGTAGATGTCGCCGGCCGTGTACCCCGCGCTGCTCCCGAGCTCCCCCGCCGAGTCGCTCGCCACTGCCGCCTGGGCGAGCCGGAGCACGCCCTCCTGGGTGAACGGGAAGGCCCCGTCCAGCTCCGTGCCGATGACGTCGAAGGTGTCGCCGATGGTGATGGTGCAGGCCGGCCGGATGGCGTTGGAGAGGACCATGTAGCTGAGGCCGTAGTCGTTGCGGGCCGCCGCGCCGGTGGGATGGTCCTTGTAGTTGAGGGCCGCGTAACGTGGGCGTATACGAGGTTTCACCGCGATCCGGTCGTCGATGCCGAAATGGTGTTTCTCGGCTTTCCTGCGCTCCTCCTCCAGGCGGCCGCTGATGTTGTTGGTCGCGGATCCGGTGAGGGCCTGGACCTCGAAGGCGTTGAGGATGCGCGGAGCGCGGTAGCTGAAGAGCTTGTCGAGAGAGAAGTTGATCGTGATGTGCCCGGCCCAGATCCGGTCGGCCAGCGCCCGGGCCCGGTGCTGGTTGCGTCCCGGCGGCGGCGTCTCCTCCAGCTTCTTTCCCACGCGGTCCAGCGTCGCCCTCCGCTCCGCCTCCACCTCCATGTCCCTGTCCGGGGAGCTCAGGTCGATCCCTTCGGGCGGCACGAGCCGGCCGCGGCTTCGGACGATGCGTTCGAGGAAGCTCTTCCAGATCGCGGTGGTCGTCGGCACGTAGAACGCCGGGCTCCGGGCGAGGAAGTCGGCGATGACCCCGAAGACCTTGTCGGGGATGTCCACCGCTCTCCAGCCCTCGGCCAGCCCGAGATTGCCGAGGACCGTGCTCGCGGGGAGCGACTCGTCGACGTCCGCCCTCCTCTGCAGGGCCACCCAGGCGGCGACGATCGACCTGGCCCGTTCCTCGTCGATGTCGGGGATATCCCCGATCGGCTTCCGTTGCACCGCGCCGCCGGAGAGACTCGCCCGTCGCTCGCCCCCGGCAACCGCGCGGGGGCCGGGGTTGATCGTGGCCGCGAGCGCCTGCAGCCGGCGGGCGTGGGGGCCGTTGTTCATCGCCTCCGCCAGCTCGCGCTGCGCCACCGCCTGGGGGTGGCCGGCGGCGAGCGCCGGTGCGCCGGTGGCCTGCCGAGCGCCGGCTCTCCGGGCCGCGGCGAGCTTCCGGGTTGGTTCGGTCTGGGCCGGCGCGTGGATGATCATGGTGTTCCCTTCGGTCGGCAGGTCATTATCGGCTGATCATGATTACGTCGACTGCAAGCTACCCGCAGCGGCCGCCCGGCACCACCCTGTAAGGCCCTGCCGCCGGAAGGTTTACGCAGAGCACGGAGGCCGCCGGGCCACGACTCTCACAGAGGCGCGGAGGCCGCGGAGATCATCCGCGCCCTCCGTGCCTCCGTGAGAGCCAATCTGTCGATTTTACCAGCGCCGGGCGAAGCCGAGGCCGAAGAGGCGCTCGTGCACGCCGGCCGTCGAGGCGCGCCCCGCCCAGGCGTCGAGCTGCAGGCTGGGGGTGAGCCGCACCGCGGCGCCCGCGCGGAGCTGGTGCACGTCCGATGCGCCGGCGCGGGTCGACGTCGCCCAGGCGTAGTCGAGCTGCGCCACGGTGCGCGGTCCGATGCCGCGCCGCGCGGCCCCCACCAGCGTGGTGAGGCCATAGCGGTCGCCCGCCGCCACCGCGTCGCGGAACGAGGCCATTCCCAGCGCCCTGAAGCCCTCCGGGAGCTTCCACTCCGTGAGCAGCGCCGCCTCCGGCTGGAACGCGCCGGCGCTCACCCGGTCCGCGCCGACGGGCACGGTGCTGCCGACGACCACCCCCACCGCCGGCAGCCCATGGGCCGCGTCGCGCAGCCGGTGCTTCACCGCGAGCGAGGCGTCGCCCAGCCCCTCGACGGTGGCGGCGAGCGTCGCCGTCCGCTGGTACGAGGGAACCCCGATCCGGGCCTCGGTGCGCGGGCCCAGTCCCACGCGCAGCAGCGTCTCGCCGAAATTCTGCCGCGTGCGGCCGTCCTGGTGGCCGCGCAGGTATCCGGCCTCGAGCTGCACCACGCCGCGGACCACGGTGCCGGTCGTCTTCGCGATCCCCAGCCGGCTGGTGGCGATGGGGGCAGAGGCGGGGCGGGCGGTGGCGCAGGCGCCGGCCAGGAGGAGCGGCAGGGCGGCCAGGCGGTTGAAACCGCGGCAACGACTGCCCGAAGTCCGCCTTCGCGGACTCGCGGTGCGACATCCGCGCACGGCCGCCACCGGGTCGGGAACCGGGCAGGCGCAGCGAAGCCGGGTGTGCATGTGGACCATCCTTTCAGGGGAGAAGGGACCGCGCGGGCGGCCCCGCGAATCGTGTCATTCCTCCGCGGCCTCGTGGATCCGCTCCAGCGGCTCGTCCAGGTCGCCGGCCCAGCCGTCGTGGCGGTAGACGATGCGGCCGCGGCGGTCCAGCACCAGGTACGCATTGGAGTGCGAGAGCGCCTCGCCCGCCTCGCGGCGGTAGCGGATGCCGACGAGCGCCGCCAGTTCGCGCACCCCGTCGTCGCCGCCGGTGAGCAGCGTCCAGCGCGCGGGGTCCAGGTGGACGTTCCCGCCCCACTCGCGCAGCCGCTCCGGGGTGTCGCGCGCGGGGTCCAGCGACACCAGGACGAAGCCGGCCCGCGCGCGATCCGCCGGCGGGAGCGCGCGCTCCATCCGCTTCAGGTCGTCGACGATCAGCGGGCAGGTGCTGGTGCAGTGCGTGTAGACCATCGCCACCACCCGCACCTTGCCGGCGAGCGAGGCCAAGGTGCGCTCGCGGCCGTCCTGGTCGCGCCAGGGGCCCTCCAGCTCGTAGACGGAGAAGTCCGACGCCTCGGCGCGGGCGGGGAGCGCCTCGGGCGCGGCCTGCGGCGCGCGGGCCCGCCCGCAGGCGCCCGCGAGGAGGAGGAGGGCCGCGGCCGATGCGCGGCGGAGGTGCGTGCTCATGGTCAGAGGTCCTGTGCGCAGCGGAAGCCGAGGCCGTCGGTGGTGGTGCGCCCCTCCAGCGCGGAGCGGAAGCCGTAGCGGAGGAACGCCGGGTAGTTGCGCGTGTCGGTGGCGCCGATCACCCCCGCCGCGCAGTAGAGCGCGTGGTCGCGCGCCGCGGTGCCGCGCGAGTCGTCGGAGATCAGCACGCTGTTGAAGTCCAGCGTCCACTCCCACGCCAGCCCGTGCAGGTCCCACACGCCCCAGGCGTTGCGGAAGGTGGAGCCCACCGGGCGCGGCCGGCGCGAGGTGTAGAGCGCCAGCAGCCGGGCGACGAAAGCCGGGTCGCGCGACGCGTCGCGCGCGGTCTCGCTGGCGCGGGCGGCGAACTCCCACTCGTCCGTCGTGGGGAGCCGCTTGCCGCGCCAGGCGCAGTACGCCTTCGCGGCGAACCAGGAGACGCCGGTGGCCGGGAGCCGCAGCTCCCGCGCGGAGCCCGCCGCGTCCGGCGCGGGCCAGCCGGCCAGGTAGCCGGGGCCGGCGAAGGCGCGCCGCACCCGGTCGCGCCGCCACGCGGGGCGCGCCCGCACGAAGGCCAGGTACTCGCCGCGCGTCACCGGGTAGCGGTCGAGCGCGAAGGGGGCGACGCGGACGCTCCCGGGGCCGTTCACGAAGAGCGGCAGGTAGCGCCCGCCGGCGATGCGCGCCATCTCCGGCCCCACCGGCTCGGCCGCCGCGGACCCGGCCGCGCCGAGGGCCAGGGAGACCGCCAGGAAGAGGGAGAAGGCGCGCATCGTACGAATCACCCGGTCGAAAGCGTCGAAAGAGAGAGATGGAAGCCCGGCGGAGGCGGGTCCGTGCGTGGACCCGCCTCCGCCCGGGAGGCTACCGGTGCGGCGCGGCGAAGGCGCCGGCCTGCTGCGCGCCCTCCACCTGCATCAGCCCCACGGTGCCCTTGCTGAAGGCGCGGAAGAGCGCGTGGTCCACCAGCACCAGCTTCCCCGGCGTCTCGGTGCGGAACTCCACGACGGCGGAGCCGCCCGGGGGGATGCTGGTGGTCTGCACGTTGTGCTGCGCGAGCGTGCCGCCCTCGGTGTACACGTTGTCGAACACCTCGCCGATCACGTGGAACGAGGAGGTCAGGTTCGGCCCGCCGTTCCCCACGAAGAGACGCACCGTCTCGCCCGCCTTCGCCCGCAGCGCGTGGTCACCCGTGAGCGAGCCGACGGCGCCGTTGAACACCACGTACTCCGGCTGCTCCGCGATCGCCTTCTGCAGGTCGAAGGGCTGCAGCCCCGGCGCGCCGTGCGCCCCCTTCGTGTAGAAGTCGCCCTGCATCACGTAGTACTCGCGGTCCACTGCGGGCATCCCCTCCTTCGGCTGCACCAGGATCATCCCGTACATCCCGTTGGCCACGTGCATCGACGCCGGGGCGAAGGCGCAGTGGTAGACGTAGAGCCCCGGGTTGAGCGCGGTGAAGCGGAAGGTCGACTCCTGCCCCGGCACCGCCAGGCTCGCCTCGGCGCCGCCGCCGGGGCCGGTCACCGCGTGCAGGTCGATGTTGTGCGGCACGGTGCTCCCGGGGTGGTTCTTGAGATGGAACTCCACCTGGTCGCCCTCGCGCACCCGGATGAAGCTCCCCGGCACGCTCCCGCCGAAGGTCCAGAAGGTGTACTCCACGCCGTCGGCCAGGCGCATGGTCTTCTCCACCACCTCCAGGTTCACCACCACCGTCGACGCCCAGGTGCGGGTGATGGGCTTCGGCACGTTGGGCGGCGAGGTGAGCTCGGCCACCTCGCGCCCCCGCACCGCGGGCGCGGTGCGCACCGGGATGGGCGAGGCGAAGGCGGCCGCGTCCCCCGCCCCGCCCGCGGAGCGGCGCAGGCCCAGCGCGGCGGCCGCCAGCGCCAGCACGGCCACCAGCGCCACGGCCAGGAAGGCGGGCGTCAGGGCCGCGGGGCGCCGCGGCGGCTGCGCCGGCGGGGTGCGGTGCGGCGGGCGGACGACGATGGGTTCCTGTTCGAGCAGCGTGCTCATGGATCGGCTCCTGGTGTGGAGGTCAGGCCGCCTTCGCGGTCCGGCCGTGAACGCCGGCGGTCGCGCCGGCTTCGAGGTTGACGCAGGGGTCTCCGGCAAGGAGGTCGGCGAGCGTGGTCGCCCGCAGCGGGGCGCGCAGCTGGGCGCACACCGCCGCCCAGCGCGCGTGCGCCGCGCAGGGCGCGCGGCCGTCGCAGGGGCGGTCGCCCAGCAGGCACGCCGCGGCGGGCCGCGCCTCGCCGAACGAGTCGTCGATCTCCGCCAGGGTGATGCGGTCCGCCGCCCGGCGCAGCCGGAAGCCGCCCGAGGGGCCGCGCGTGCTGGCGACCAAGCCCGTCCGGGCCAGCGCGTTCAGCGTCTTGGCCAGGTAGTTGGCGGGCGCCCCCAGCGCGGCGGCGATGCGGGTCGCGGGCACGGCCTCCCCCGCCGGGCGCTGGGCCAGGAAGAGGAGGGCGCGGATCGCGTGTTCCGAGGTCTGGCTGAGCATCGGGTTCGTCTCCTTTTCTCATGCGAATATGAGAATTGGAGCCCCGGGGAGATGTAGGCGGGTGGATGAAGAGCGTGGGGACGGCCTGGCGTCCGGAGGTCGGGAGATGCCTTACGATGCGGGGGGATTCGCCCGCATCGGGCTTACACCGCCTCTCGAGGTTGGATGTGTCAAAGAAAAGACGTCATCCCGAGAGGGTGTTGCTGAACGCGCACATTCCGCGGCACCACGGGTGTCATCCTGAGGCCCGGCCACACCATCCTGGCGTCAGCGCTGCAGACGGCAGGGCCGTGAGGATCTGGCCGAGGAATGCGCAGGAGCCCGCCGCGGAAGCCCGCACCATCGGCGCGTCCACGCCGGCGCCCCTCGATGCCTGGCTTTTCCTGCGTGGCATCGACGAGTGAACGTGAGGCCGTGGCTTCCGCGCGAGATTCCGCAGCCGGCTCCGGCGTGGCCGCAATCAGATCCTCACGGCCCTGCCGCCATCGGGGTGAACGCTGATTCCCACGTGGCCGGG
>JBJMPM010000208.1:0-4422 GCA_045803205.1 Longimicrobiaceae bacterium | reverse complement strand
GGTGAAACGGCGTGGGAGCAGCGGGCGTCATGAAGACCTCTCCCCCGATGACCTCGTAGCGGTTGCCGTCGTTGGGCAGACGCGCGAACTCGTCGTACGTCCAGCGACGAACCACGGGCTGCGTCGACATCAGCACCTCCTTGGGACTGCGGGACCGCTCGGGGGCCTTCTTCACGTCTTCCAAATCTCAGCGAAAACGCCGCCTCGCACCAGCGCGGCGGCGGTCTCGATGTCGGGGGCGAGCACGCGGTCCGCGTCGAGCGGAGGGATGCGCTCGCGCACGAGATCGTACGCGCGCTCGACGCCGCGGCCGGGGCGCAGCGGCTTGCGGTATTCGAGCCCCTGCGCGGCGATCATCAGCTCCAGGCCGAGCACCGTCTCCACGTTGCGCAGCACGCGGCGCAGCTTGACGGCGCTCGTCATCCCCATGCTCACGTGGTCCTCCTTCCCCGCGCCGGTGGGGATGGAGTCGGCGCTCGCCGGCACCGACAGCGCCTTGCACTCGTTCACCAGCGCCGCCGCGGTGACCTGCGCGATCATGAAGCCGCTGCTCACGCCGGGGTCGTGGGTGAGGAAGGGCGGCAGGTCGCCGGAGAGGTCGGGGTTCACCAGCCGCTCGATGCGCCGCTCGGAGATCGAGCCCAGGTCCGCCAGCGCGAGCGCCAGCACGTCGAGCACCTGCGCCACCGGCTGCCCGTGGAAGTTGCCGCCGGAGACCACCAGCCCGCCCTCGCCCTCGTCGGGGAAGATCAGCGGGTTGTCGGTGGCGCTGTTCGCCTCCACCTCCAGCACCTGCCGCGCGTAGGCGAACGCCGCGCGCGCCGCGCCGTGCACCTGCGGCATGCAGCGCAGCGAGTAGGCGTCCTGCACCCGCGGGTCGTCTTCGCGGCTGCGGTGGCTCTCGCGGATCTCGCTCTCCGCCAGCAGCGCGCGCAGCCGTTCGGCGCTCGCGGCCTGCCCCGCGTGCGGCCGCGCGCGCATGATCGCGGGGTGGAAGGCGTCCGGCGTGCCGCGCAGCGCCTCGAGCGACATCGCCCCCGCGACCTCGGCCGTCTCCACCGCCCGCTCGGCGCCGACCAGGGCGAGCGCGCCGATGCCGGCCATCACCTGCGTGCCGTTGTTGAGCGCGAGCCCCTCCTTGGCCTGCAGCCGCAGCGGCTCCAGCCCCGCGCGGCGCAGCGCCTCGGCGCCGTCCACCACCTCGCCGCCGACCTCGGCCTGGCCCTCGCCGATCAGCACCAGCGCCAGGTGCGAGAGCGGCGCCAGGTCGCCCGACGCGCCCACGGAGCCCTGCTCGGGGATCACGGGGTGGATGCCGTGGTTCAGCAGGTCGAGCAGCCGCTCGATCACCACGGGGCGAACGCCGGAGAAGCCCTTCGCCAGCACGTTGGCGCGCAGCAGGGTCACGGCGCGCGTCTCGGCGCGCGAGAGCGCCGGGCCGGTGCCGCAGGCGTGGCTGCGGATCAGGTTGAGCTGCAGCTCCTCGATGCGGTCCAGCGGGATCACCGTCTCGGCCAGCCGCCCGAAGCCGGTGGTGACGCCGTAGACCACAGTGCCGCGGGCGATGGCATCCTCAACGACAGCGCGCGAGCGGAGGACGCGCGCCTCCACGCTGCCCGCGAGCGCCACCCGCGTCGCGGGGTCCTCGGCCACGCGCACGATCTCTTCCAGCGTCAGCCCGTCTCCGTCGATCTCCACCGGCGGCATTTGGTCTCTCACAGGGGCACAGAGGAACAGAGGGTCCTGGCGCGCGGAAGCTAGCCGCCGGCGCGCGGGTGCGGCAACGGCGCCTGAGGGAGCGGCCTGGGGAACAGGCGGATGGAATCCGCGGCAACAACGGCCCGAAGTCCGCCTTCGCGGACTCCCGTCCTCCGCTGCCGGACGCGCGACGAGCTGCAGCGAGACCGCGGCACGTGCGAGGGCCGGTGCCGCACGGGGGCGAGCCGCGAGCGAAGCGAGCCCTCGTCCCTCCCCCAGGCTGTTTTGGGGGAGGGACCGGCGCGGAGCGCCAGGGAGAGGGCCCACGGCGGACGGCGCGAGCACCGTGGTTTCGGGGCGGGCGCAGCTCAGCGCGCGCGGCCGTCGTCCGCGAGAGAGCCCGCGAAGCGCTGCAGCGCCTGCCAGTAGCGCTCGCCGGCGACCTCCACCAGATCGTCGTGCCCCGCGCCTTCGACCCAGAGCGCCTGCTTCGGCTCGCGCGCGGCGCGGTACAGGCGCCGGCCCACGGCCAAGGGGATCACCTCGTCGGCCGTGCCGTGGACGACCAGCACGGGGCAGCGCACGTCGCGCAGCCGGCGCGCGCTGCGGAACCAGTCGACCGGGAAGAAGCGGCCCAGCGCCGAGACCGCCGTCGCGTTGGTGAAAGTGCTTTCCAGCACCAGCCCCGCCACCGGCTCGCGGCTCGCCAGCTCCGCGGCCGGGCCGCCGCCCAGCGACCGCCCGTGCACCACGATGCGCCCCGGCGGCACCTGCTGCTCGCGCACCAGCCAGGCGTAGGCCGCGGCTTCGTCGGCGTACGCGCCGCGCTCGGTGGGGCGGCCGGGGCTCAGGCCGTAGCCCCGGTAGTCGTACGCCAGCACCGCGAACCCGTGGTCATGCAGGGCACGCAGCAGGGGCAGGTCGTCGCCCAGGTCTTCCGCGTTCCCGTGGCTGTAGAGGAGGGTGAAGCGCGCCGCCGGGTTGGGGAGCCAGACCGCGGCGAGCGCGCCGCCGCCCGCGGGGATCCGCACCAGCCCCGGCAGATCGTCGCGGTACGAGGCGGGCCCCGGGAGGAACATCAGCCGGTTGCCGAGCAGCCAGAGCGCGGCCACCGCGACGGCGTAGACGATCGCGGCCACGCGCAGGACACGCAGGAGAACCGGCATCCATGGCAGGGTGGACATGGGCACAGCTTAGCCCTGGCCGCGCACGCCGCGCCAGCAGCCGGCACCGCGGGCCGCGAGGGTGGCTACCCCGGACGAACCGTCCCCCTGACGATGCATAAGGAGCGCTCCGGGCAACGCCGCCACCTTCGCCGCGAGCGCTGCTACCCTCGAACGATCCAGAAAGGAATAGGCGGATCGGGGACTCTTGACGGTTTCGGTACCGGCGGTGATAAGTTGCGGATACCGGGTGTCGCCGACGGTCCGGACCGCGCCGGGCCCGGCTCATCCCTCACCGTCTGCCAGGAGGAGCTCATGGCCATGGACAAGACCACCGCCTGTGGCGAGGAGACCAACCCCACCACCAACCGAGGGTGCGAGGAGGGTCTCGTGATCAGCCCGGTGCCGGTCGAGAACCCGTTCGGCTCGTTCTAGCTACGGATCGCCGCGCAGGCGGGGGCGGGCGGCCACGGGGCCGTCCGCCCTCTTTCACCCCCTGAACGGGAGAGGTCGCGTGCTGCTGATCGCCGGCGGTGAGGTGGACTCGAGCATCAATTCCATCGTGGCCCGCGCGGAGCGGCGCGGGATCGAGGCGCGCACCCTCCTCGTCGGCGCGGGGACGAACCCGTCGCTGGTGTGGAGCTTCGAGGGGGACCGGCTGACGATCGACGAGGAGGAGTCGAGCCCGTCGGCCGTGTTCATCCGCTACGACGTGTTCGGGCACCTCGCGGACGGGCGCCCGGAGACGGCGTACCGCGCCGGCGCCTGGTACACGGCGCTCCAGGGGTGGATGCTCGCGCACCCCGCGGTCCGGATGCTCAACCGCCGCCACGACCGGGTGATGAACAAGCCGTTCATCCTGCACCTGGCCGCGCAGGTGGGGCTGCGCATCCCCTCCACCCGCATCACCAACGAGCTGGACGCGCTGGAGCGCGAGGCGGCCGGCGCCGGGCCCATGATCGCGAAGCCCATCACCGGCGGCGGCTACGCGCAGCCGCTGGAGGAGCTCCTCGCCGCCACCGAGCGCCGCGGCGGCCGCTCGGCCGCGCCGGCGTTCGTGCAGCAGCGCCTGGTGCCGCCGGAGGTGCGCGTCTACGCCGTGGGGACGGGCGCGCGCCGCCGCTTCGTCGCCTTCCGCGTCGAATCGGCCGAGCTCGACTATCGCGCCGACGACGACAGCGTGGTGGTGCACCTGCCGCTGTCGCTGGTCGAGGCCGAGGCGCTCGGCGGCCTCGGCCGGCTGATGGATGCGCTGGAGATGGACTACGGCGCCGCGGACTTCAAGGCGGACCCGGACACCGGCCGGCTCGCCTTCATGGAGGTGAACTCCGGGCCGATGTTCGCCGGCTTCGACGCGGTGAGCGACTCCGCCGTCAGCGACGCGATCCTCGACTACCTCACGGGGTGAAGAAGGTGGAGACGGGCGGATAAATCCGCAGCAACAGAAACACGAAGTCGGCCTGCGCCGACTCCCGCCTGCCGTGTGGCCTCGGCCGCGGGGCACGCGACCCGCTCCACCGCGACCGAGGATTCGTTGGAGACCGTCGCGTGCCACTCCACC
>JBJMPM010000058.1:0-5573 GCA_045803205.1 Longimicrobiaceae bacterium | reverse complement strand
CGATGGCGGCAGGACCGTGAGGATCTGATCGCGGCCACGCCGGAGCCGGCTGCGGAAGCTCGCGCGGAAGCCACGGCCTCACGTTCACTCGTCGATGCCGCTCAGGAAAAGCCAGGTATCGACGAGCGCCGGCGTGGACGCGGCGATCGTGCGGGCTTCCGCGGCGGGCTCCTGCGCATTCCTCGGCCAGATCCTCACGGCCCTGCCATCTGCAGCGCCGACGCCAGGACCCGTGCGACCGGGCCTCAGGATGACACCCGTGGTGCCGCGGAATGTGCGCGTTCAGCAACACCCTCTCAGGATGACGTCCTGAGGGAGGTCGCGAGGTTCTCAACAACCGCTCAGCGCGACGGCCGGCGAAGCTCGAAGACGTGCACCTGCAGCGGCTCCAGCGTCGGCACGGGCACGTAGCCCTGGATCCGCCCGGTGGGGCCGACGCTGAGCTGCGCGGCGCCGGCGGGATCGAGCAGGCCGCGCGCGGCGTACCGCCCCGGCCGCAGCGCGCCATCGGGCGAGCCGATCGACACGCCCGACACGGGGGTGGTGCCCAGGTTGGCGACCACCAGCACGGGCCGGCTCGCGTCCTTGCGGAGGTAGGCGGCCACCTGGTCGCTCATCGCCGCGAGCGGCACCAGCTCGCCCCCGGCCAGCGCGCGGTTGTCGGCGCGCAGGTGGATCAGCCGGCGGTGCAAGTCGAGGAGCGAGTTGGGGTCGTTCTCCTGCGACTCGACGTTCACCGTCGCCCAGTCGGGCTGCGGCGCCTGCCAGGGGGTGCCGGTGGTGAAGCCGCCGGCGCGCGTCCACTGCATGGGCGTGCGCAGCCGCTCGTCGGGCTTGTCGCCGCTCATCCCGATCTCCTCGCCGTAGTAGAGGAAGGGGAGGCCTGGAAGGGTGAGCAGGAGGGTGGCGGCCAGCTTCGCCTTCGCCACGTCGCCGCGCAGCTCCGTCATGGTGCGCGTCTGGTCGTGGTTGCGCAGGAAGGGCGACCAGCGGTCCTGCGGCATCGCGCGCTGCAGCCGCATGTAGCCGTCCAGCATCCGCGCCGAGGAGCCGCGCCGGACGGCGTTGATCAGCGCGTCCGCCAGCTCGAAGGCGAAGTAGGAGTCGAGCTGGTCGGGATAGTAGGGGAGCATGGCGCCCACGCTGTCCCACACCTCGCCCACGGTGAAGACGTCGGGCTTCACGGAGCGCAGGTGCGCCTGGTAGTCGCGGAGCACGTGGTGGGTGCCGGGGGCGCCGGACATCACGTTCCCCTCCTCCACCAGGTAGGGGACGGCGTCGAGCCGGAAGCCGTCGACCCCCATCTCCCGCAGCCAGAAGTCGGCGACGCGGTTCGCCTCCTCGCGCACGGCGGGGGTGTCGTAGTTCAGGTCCGGCATCCCCTCCCAGAACACCCCGTAGTAGTACTCGTCGCGCACCGGCGACTTGCGCCACGCGGGGCCGCCCCAGGGCCCGGGGCCGGGGATGGTGGGCGAGAAGCGGAACCAGCTCCGGTGCGCCGAGCTGGGGTCGCGCAGCGCCTCCTGGAAGAAGGGGTGCTCGCTGGAGGCATGGTTCAGCACCATGTCCACCAGCACCTTGATCCCGCGGCGGTGCGCCTCGGCCACCAGCCGCTTGAAGTCGGCGTTGGTGCCGTAGTCGCGCTCCACCGTGTAGTAGTCGGTGACGTCGTAGCCGTGGTAGCTGGGCGACTCGGCCACCGGCATCAGCCAGATGCAGCTCGCCCCCAGGTCCCGCTGCGAAGCCGGGTTGCCGTCGTTGATGTAGTCGAGCCTGCGGGTCAGCCCGTTCAGGTCGCCGATCCCGTCGCCGTTGCTGTCGGCGAAGGAGCGGACGAAGACCTCGTAGCAGACGGCGCCACGCCGCCACTCGGACGATGCGGCGGGCGCCTGCTCCACGGAGAGCTGCGCGGCGGCGGGGGCGGCCGCGGCCAGGGCGGCGGCGCAGAGGGCGAGGGCGATGCGGCGCATGGCGGTCATGGTCTGTGGGTGCCGTCTGCGGGGGTGTGGGCGCGGCGGCGCGCGGGCGCGGCCCGCCGCGGTTCCGGGCCGCCGAAGAGCCAGCGGAACGCGAGCGGGAACTCGCGCCGCCAGAACCACTCGGCGTGCGTGCCGTCGGCGCGGATGGCGGAGTCGACCTGCACCCCCACGCGGAAGCCGGCGGCCGCCAGGGTGTCGATCATCCGGCGCTGGTCGTTCACGTACACCTCGGGGGTGTCGCCCTCGTGCGCGCCGGTGACGAACCAGAAGCGCTGCCCCTCGCGCGGGTGCGACCGGCGCGCGAACGCCAGCACCGAGTCCGCCGCGAACCAGAGCGCGGGCGAGAACACGCCGACGCGGCCGAACGTCTCCGGGTACTTCAATCCTGCGTAGAGGGAGATCAGCCCGCCCATGCTGGAGCCCGCGACGCCGGTGTGCGCGGCGTCCGGCAGCGTGCGGTAGCGGCGGTCGATGTACGGCTTGAGCGTGCGCGCCAGGAAGTCGACGTACGCGGCGCCCTCGCCGCCGCCGTAGCGCGCGTTGCGCCAGGGCGAGTACTCGTCCAGCCGCTTCGTGCCGCCGTGGTCCACCGCGACCACGATGGCGTCGGGGCCGCCGCGGGCGTGCAGCGAGTCGAGCGTCTCGTCCACCCCCCACTCGCCGAAGCCGCTGGTGGCCGCGTCGAAGACGTTCTGCCCGTCGTGCATGTAGAGCACGGGGTAGCGCCGGCCCGACGTGGCGTACCCCGGCGGCAGGTAGACCCAGACGCGCCGCGGCCGGCCGAGCTGCGGAATCGCGAACGCCGTGTCGAGCACGGTGACGGACGCGGTGGCGGTGTGCACCCGCGGCGGGATCTTCGCCGGGTCCTGCCATCCCCCGACGGCACCCGTCCAGGTGGCGGCACCCTCCGCCGGCACGGTGAAGCGCCGGTTCTCGATCCCCCGCCCCGCGCTGTCGACCTCCACCTTCTCCCACGATCCGCGCGTGAACTTGAATTCGATCGGCCCGCGCACGTCCGCCGGCAGGGTGATGGTGTACCGCCCCGGTCCCTCCGCCGTCAGTCGGTAGGCGGAATTCCCCGGATTCCACCCGTTGAAGTTGCCGGCGATGTAGACGCCCGAGTCCGCAGGCGTCGCGGCGGGAACGGCGACGCGCACCGTGAGCTGCGCGACCGCGATGGACGGCGCGAGCAGCGGCAGCGTGACAAGCGCGAGGAGAGCTCGGCGGAAGCGTCGGCCTCGCGCCTTTTCCGGCTCGCTGAAGCTCGCCACCTCTCCCGTGCCGGGAGAGGTTGAATGCCGCGGCGCCTGCGCGAAGCGCGGGAGCCCTTCGCTCGCCTGCCGTTCCCCCCTTCTCCCGGCGGTTCGGGAGAAGGGGCCGGGGGAGGGCCCCGTCACCGCGCCGGCCGGATGCGGATCGCCTGGCCGCCGCCGGGCGCCAGCCGCAGGGTCAGCCGCGAGGCCGAGGTCACGTTCTGCCGCGAGATGGCGACGGGGAGCGGGTTGTCGCGCCAGTTGGCCCCCGGCCCGTCGGCGTAGATCTCGGCGACGTAGGCGCGGCCCCGGGTGAGGAAGCTCAGCGGCACCTCGAAGGTGCGCGCCTCCTCGTCGGTGATGGCGCCGATGAACCAGCTGTCGGCGCCCTTCTGCTTGCGCGCCACGACGACGTAGTCGCCGATGCGGCCGTTCAGCACGCGCGTGGTGTCCCAGTCCACCGCCACGTCGCGGATGAACTGGAAGGCGGGCTGGCCCTCGTAGTTCTCGATCAGGTCCGCCGCCATCTGGAAGGGCGAGTAGAGCACCACGTAGAGCGCGAGCTGCTTGGCCAGCGTGGTCCGCGGGCGTGCCTCCTCAGGCGGGCGCGGGCGGCCACCGGGGCGCCGGATCAGCAGGTCGAAGATGCCGGGGGTGAAGTCCATCGGCCCCGACAGCATGCGGGTGAAGAAGAGGATGGTCTCGTGCTCCGGCGGGTTCCCCCCTTCCCCGCCCCAGGCGTTGTACTCCTGCCCGCGCGACCCCTCGCGCGCCAGGAGGTTGGGCCAGGTGCGCCGCTCCCCCGTGTCCTTGATGGGCTCGTGCACGTCGACCATGATCCCGTGGCGCGCCGCCGTCTCGATCACCCGGCGGTGGTGGCGCACCATGTACTGCCCCTGGTGCGCATGCCCCTGGTCGGTGAAGTCGCCCACGTACCCGGTCTTCACCGCGCGCACGCCCACGCGCTGGTAGAGCGCCATCGCCGAGTCGAGCTGCCGTTCGTAGCCGGTGACGTTGGACGCCGTCTCGTGGTGGCCGATCAGGGTGATCCCCTTCTGCCGCGCGTACGCCGCCAGCCCCGGGAGGTCGAAGTCGGGGTAGGGCTGGGTGAAGGAGAAGTTCGCCTTCCCCGTGTTGAACCAGTCCACGTCCCACCCCAGGTTCCATCCCTCGACGAGGGTCCCGCCGAGCCCGTTGGCCGCGGCGAAATCCAGGTAGCGCCGCGTGTTGGCGGTGGTGGCGCCGTGGATGGGCCCCTGCCCCCAGGTCATGGTGTTGATGTGCATCCCCCACCAGATCCCGTTGTACTTCATCGGCGTGATCCAGCGGGTATCGGCGATGCGGGAGGGCGGGTTGAGCTTCAGCGTGAGGACGGAGGGCGCCAGGTCCTCGACGCGGTCCGCGAGCTGGATCGTGCGCCAGGGAGTGACGAAGGGCGTCCGCCCGCGCACCGCCACCCCGTCCGCCCAGCGGGCGAGGGTGCTCTGCAGGGTGCGGTTGCCGGTGCGCGCCAGGTACATCCCCGCGTAGTCGACGAGGTTGGCCTCGTGAATCACCACCTGCGTGCCGTCGGAAGTCTGCAGGGTGAGCGGCGTCTGCACGGTGTCGAGCAGGCTCACGGGCCCGCTGGAGTACAGCCGCTCCTGCCTGTCGGGGTCGCAGCACCGGGCCGGGATCCACCAGGCCCGCGCGTTGTCGGCGAAGGTGAACTCGGTGAGCTCCTCCATCATCTCGTAGTCGCCGAACCCGGCGCCGTCCGGCACCTCGTAGCGGAAGCCCACCCCGTCGTCGAAGGCGCGGACGGCCAGGACGAAGTGGCGGCCGGGCGCCCGGTTCTCGGCCACGCCGACGCGCAGCTCGTTGTGGTGGTCGCGCACCCGGGCCACCTCGCCCCAGGGCTGCGTCCAGCTCTCGTCGTGCGAGGCGCGCGTGGAGCCCGTGATGCGCAGGTTCCGGTACAGCGAGTCGGCCCCGCGGAAGGCGAAGCCCAGCCGCGACGGCGTGAGCACGTGCTTCCCGTCGCGGTCCACGGCGTAGTAGAGCTGGCCCTCGCGCACCCCCACCATCACCGCGTTCCGCCCGTCCGGCGACGCGACCCGCAGCGGCTCCTGCGCCCTGGCGTGTGCCGCGAAGGCGGCGAGCGCGAGGAGGCCGGCCAGCGTGGTCCGTGTCCCACGTGAGAATTTGCCGTTCATACCGCTTTCCGGATGCGTTCGTCGTGGTGCCGTCGGACGGAAAAAGATCGTCTCACGCAGAGCCGCGGAGACACGGAGAGGTGCCGTCCAGCCTCTCTCCGCGACTCTGCGTCTCTGCGTGAGACGATCTTTTCAGTTCAGTCGTA
>JBJMPM010000424.1:0-2675 GCA_045803205.1 Longimicrobiaceae bacterium | reverse complement strand
ACTGTGTATTTCTGGGAAAGGCTGAACAGAAGTCTCACACAGAGGACCAGAGGGACCAGAGAACTGCGGCTAGTTCCTCTGGTCCCTCTGGTCCTCTGTGTGAAACCATTCTGTTTCTGTGAATGCACGACCAATCATAAGAAATCGCATGATGTGACGCGGCAGGGGCCCGGCCCTTTCAGCTCGACGCCGCCAGGAGGCCGAAGCCGACCATCAGCACCGCGCCCACGGCGGCGAAGACGAGGCCGGCCGCGAAGAACCCCGCCGGGACCAGCCAGAGCACCGGCGGGGCCTGGAGCTCCGCGCCCGCCGGCCGGCCGGGGTCGTAGAACACGGCCACCCGCTCCCCGACCGTGTGCAGGGGCGGCTGCCCTCCCATCTCCGACTCGAAGGTCACCACCTCCCCCGCCTCCGTCTGGAAGCGGACGACGGGGCAGTAGATGGAGCCGCGCAGCCCGGACCTGGACTGCAGCGCGTCGACCACGCCCCAGGCCGAGCGCCGCGACGCCGCCTCGCGCCGCGCGCGCAGGAGGATGGCCGCGCCCGCGCCCATCATCAGCACGCCCAGGGCAACGAAGCCCGCCCCCAGAACGATCACGATCCCCATGCTGCTCCCGTGAGCTCGAGGTGTCCGCGGACAGTCTCCCACGCCGCGCCGCGTGAGTCGGCAGCCGTCCATGCGTCGGCCAACGACAGCCTTGTGCGCCGGCCCCGCACCCTGAACCTTGTGTCGTCGGGCAGCGCTCACCGCACAATCGGCGCTCGCGCCGACTCACACCGCGTCTCTTCACCTCTCAAAGACAGCCTTCGCCATGAGCAAGGGTCCCGTGATTCAACAGGTCGCACAGCTCTCCGTGATCCCCCAGACTGTCGCATGGGTAGGCATCGCTGTGCTCCTGATGATCCTTACCGGCATTCCGGCGCTACCAGCATGGGGGATCGGGGCCCTCATCTATACCGCCTACGCCATCGGGATTCGTGCGATCATCGCCAGGGCGCACAGGGCTGGAATCGCACGGGTGAAGGCTGGCGACTATGGCGGCGCCATTCCGTGCTTCGAAGAGAGCTACACCTTCTTTTCCCGGAGACCATGGCTGGACCGTTGGCGGTATCTGCTGCTTGGCTCTTCGAGCGCAGCCTCCTATCGCGAGATGGCATTGGTCAACATCGCGTTCTCCTACGCCCAGATCGGCGAGAGAGAACGGTGCCGGACGTATTACGAAAGGGCAGCAGCGGAATTCCCGGATAGCGCACTGGCGCAGGGAGGGTTGATGATGGTGCGCTCATTCGGGTCGCAGGAGACGACGAGAGAGGCATAGCCACGCGTTCCCGCGGACGCAACGCCGGCCGCGGGGCTATGGATCGCGCAGGGGAAGCCTGAGCGCATCCACGATCAGGCGCGCGGTGGCCTCGGGCGCGAGGTGGGTGTTGTCGATGCGCAGCCAGTGCTCGGGATAGAAGAAGTCGCCCTCGGTGTTCAGCCGGTGCGACTCCTCCAGTGCCAGCAGGTTGCGGCGCGAGCGCTCCAGGTCGCGCTTGGGGCGCTTCTCCGCCAGCCGCAGCTCGGTCTCGTTGCGCCGCAGCCGCTCCTCCAGGCTCGCCGCCAGCTCCACGAAGTGGATCCCCGCCCCGCGCGCGCGGAAGATCTCGCAGGTGCGGTCGATGAAGGCGCGTTCCCGCTCGTCTTCCAGCGCCCAGACGAAGGTGAAGACGAGCCCGGGGAGGTCGCTGGCCGCCACCTCCTCGAAGATGCGCGTGCGGAACTCGCCCACCAGCCGCTGGAAGGCAGGCTCTCCGAACTCGAAGTAGCGCAGCACCAGGTCGATGGTCAGGTGGTTGTGGAAGAGCCGGAGGCCGGTGAGGCGCTCCAGCTCCATCCCCACCGCCATCTTCCCCACCGCCGGCGGGCCGAAGAGGATCACCAGCTCCACCCACGCCTCCCGTTTGCCGGATCCGGAAACACGCTTGCGCTTCGTCGGCCGGGTACCGAGCGCCGCCTGGAAAAAGCGTCTCACACAGAGAACGCGGAGACGCAGAGAGAGGCTGTGTGGTTCTCTTCGTATCTCCGCGTCTCTGCGTCGACGTCTTCAGCTCTGGAGCGGGGGAATCTACTTCACGCCGCCCGGAGCGCCTACCGGGTGCGGGCGTCGCGCACCCAGCGCCCGGAGGCGGCGGTGCTGTCGATGGCCAGCTCGAAGCGGCGCAGCGCCTCCGGGCCGGGATAGCACCCGTGGTAGTCCTCCACCCGCTTCGCGCGGGCGCCGCGGAAGAGCGTGACGATGGCGGACGGGTGGTCGGTCGCCATCGTCCCGCAGAGCGGCGACCCGGCGATGCGGTCCGGGAGCGCGTCGAAGCCCAGCTCCGCCGCCTGCCGGGCCAGCCGTTCGAACGCGCCGGGCGGCAGCGTGTCGGCGGCCGTGCGCGCGCTGTCGCCGGGGTTGAGCGAGCGGAAGCGCACCGCGCCGGAGCGCGCCAGCGAGAGCCGGTACGCGGGGCAGATGCCGAAGCACCGCGTGCGCTCCAGCACGATGCTGTCCGGCGCCGGCGGGGCGGCCGGCGCCGGCGATCGCTGGCGGCACCCCGCCGCGATGCAGGCGAGCGCGAGTACGAACGCAAAACGCATCTGTGTCTCCGTGCCTTCCGAGAGAGCGCGGCTGCGGCACGCTGCGGGCGGC
>JBJMPM010000406.1:0-6579 GCA_045803205.1 Longimicrobiaceae bacterium | reverse complement strand
CCCCCCCCCCCGCGACCACCTCCACCCTCTGATTTTTGAGCGACGACTCGGGCTCGTCACCCACTCCCGGCTGTCAGATTTTCGACCGCCAGAAGTGTCAGACTTTCATCCGGCGTTGACAACGGGTGCGGATGATCTGGGTGGACGAGTGCTGCCGGTGATCGTTGTCATGGGCTCTCCACGGGGTCGGTACACGTGCTGGGAAGGTATCCTCCCACCGTGCGGGGAGGCCCAGCATCGCATTGCGCGCTGACGTTTGCGTTAGCTCCTGTTGAGACAGCCGCTCCGGCGGCCTAGGGTCCCATACGCGTGCCTCCGGTTACCAGGGTTTGGAAGGTACCCGGCGCCGATGTGCGCCTCGGACGACAAAAAAATGCCCGTGCAGGAATGCACGGGCCTCGGCCGGCTTCGCGCCGAGTCAGTTGCAGACTTCGTTTCGTTGCTGTTCGCGTCATCATGGGACCGTCCGTTCGGACCGCGTCCTGCGACGAAATGCGGGTGCAGTTGCACCCGCACATTAATCCGTAACGGAAGTCCTGCCATTCGTCAATGCCTCGGTCAAGGGCCCACCACCAGGAACAGAAGCCGCGATAGAGAGCGTCGCCGTCGACGCGGATCAGCCCAAGCAGCCGTGCAACGCGATCGCGCCTTCTGATATGACCCAGCGTCAGGCTATTGCAACGCCAGCGGCCCCCCACCCTGCACCTCTCGCCTGAGCAGAAAGCGGGCGGTCCGCCTTGGACCGCCCGCACCCCCCCACAGTTCCCTGCCAGGAACGCTCAGCTCGCCGTACCGCTGCAGACCGGGCGCGTGCTGGTCGTCGCGCTCACCACGAGCGTGCAGACGCGCCCGGCGTCCTGCGGGTGCGTCGCTGTCACCGTCATCTGCGTCGGCGTCGCGCCGGTGATGGCGAACACCACGCCGGAACTCCCGACGAAGTTAATGGTGGAGGCCGACTCGGTGCCGCTCGCCTGGATTGTGCTCGGGTACGTGTAGAAGCGGTACTTGTGGTCCTCCGCCTTCACCCGCAGGCCGTTCAGGTCCCCCATCATGTTGTCTTCGATGACGGTGTTCGTGTGGCCGCTGAACGCGTGCTGCGCGCGCATCGCGAGGATTCCGATGATGAGCACGACCATCATCTCGATCAGCGTGAACCCCTCCTGCGACGGTGATCTTCTGGATGCGAACCTGGCTGCTGTCATCGACCTCCATCGCGCAGCGCGGGAAGTACCCGCAATCGTACACCGAAAAGCAATGGCCTCGAAGAGAGGCCAGTACTCGGTGTCGAAGGGGCAGTTGATGAAGACGCTGTTTTCGTACGTCGCAGCGTTCACCATCGCATCATCGCTTTCGGGCCGATCCCGTCAAGACCCTGCTGTCCGATTTGCGGGCCGGGCTTTTCTTCTCGACCAGGACGAATCGGCCCGAGTGATCCCGGCGAACGTGCCGCGTGTCGCTTTCGACCAGTTCTACCTTGGCTCCGCCGTTACGCGCCTTGCGAAAGGCTTTTGCCGCCTGCGTAACGGTAAAACTCGCCTTCCGGTCGGCGGCCGAGGCGTCGGTCCTCTTGGTGGCCATCGATACATCCGCGTGAGAGTTCGTCCTCATCAAGGATAAACGAGTCAGCAATCACCGGGCAAGTGCCGCGTCCAGTTCCCGGAACGTTCCGCCGGCACGCCCGCACTCATCGCCCCATCCACCACGTGGCCTTCACCACGAACACGTTGTCCGGGCGCTGGCGGAACACCTCGCCCAGGTCGCGGCCGAGCTCGAAGTCGCCGGGGATGCCGGGACCGCTGCGCTCCTGCTGCCACACCAGGAAGAGCGTGGATCCCGGGCGGTACTCCCAGCGCAGCACCGCGTTGCCGCGCAGCGAGCGCACGGAGAAGTCGGGGCTGGCGAAGTCGAAGTCCGGCGTGGCGGGGTCGCGGTCGGGGTCCAGCCGGTAGCCGAGCGGCCGCCCCGCCGCGTCGCGCGCGGTGACGGCGAGCTGCGCGGAGTCGAAGGCCACGCGGACGCCGGAGCGCGGGCGCAGGTACTCCTGGAAGCGCCGGTAGCGGCCGGTGGAGACGAACGGCTGCGCGAACAGCTCCAGCGACAGCGCGGGGGTGAAGGTCCAGCTCGCCCGCGCCGAGAGGGAGAGGGTGCGCTGCGCCATGGCCGCGAACACCGCGCGCCGGCCGAAGAAGGCGGTGTCGGACGGATCGGCGAGCTGCGTGACGTACTGCCCCTGGTCCGTCACCGAGGCGAAGTCCGGCCCCAGCCGCAGCTCCGCGTTCGCCGCCGGCCGCCACCGCGCGGAGGCCGAGAGGACCCACGTCTCGCTCCCGTCGCTCCAGCGGCGGTACGCCGGCTCCAGGGTGAGCGCCGTCCGCGCGCGCGTGTCGGTGCTCAGCGACGCCTCGCCGCCCCAGCTCCCCTTCTTTCGCACCAGCGCGCCGCCGCGCGTCATCCGGTCGTCGAGGGTGGCGGGGCGGTGCGAGAGGAGCAGGGTGGCCCACCAGAAGTTCTTGAGCTGCGCCTCTCCGTACGCGTGCACCCGCGCGTCGGTGCGGTCGCCGTCGAAGTCGAGCTGCTGCAGCGCGCCGCCCACCAGCCAGAGCGACCGGTACCAGCGCCCGGGGCGCCCCTGCCGGCGCGCCACGTTCGCCGCCATGAACACGTAGTCCGCGCGCTGCAGGAAGGCGATGTCGTTCACCTCGAAGCCGGGGCTGCGGAAGTTCACCATCGCCTCCCCTCTCCACACCCCCTGGTCCTTGCTGGCCCGCAGGTAGCCGCCGTAGCCGCGCAGCCCCGTGGCCGACGGATCGTAGCGGCCGGAGAAGAGCCCGTTGCCGCCGCCGCGCCGGTCGGGGCGCTGGAAGTAGCGCGCGCTGGAGCGCTGCAGCCGGTCGATCAACTGCGAGTCGCCGGCGACGCTGCTGAGCACGAAGGTGCCGATCAGCCGGTACTCCTGGTCCGCCGTGGCGATGGACCAGTCCGCGCCCAGCGACTCGGCGTGCCCGGGGAGCACCGGCGCCAGCACGCTGTCCGCCCCCGCGAAGCGCCGCGCGACCGAGGTCGCCATCACCCCCCAGGTGGCCCGGCCCCCCCGCGTGGTGCGCTTCACCCGCCCCAGGAAGTAGTTCGTGAGCGGCTCCACCGGCCAGGCGCCCCGCTCGCCCGTGTCCACGTCCTCCACCCGCGCGGCCTCGCGGGCGGTGACGGCCTCCAGGAAGCCGAGCTGCCACCCGCCCGGCGTGCGGCCGGTGAGCTTGGCCGCGCCGAGGAGGCGGGCGTTGCGCGGCACCTCGGCATACTCGAAGCGCGCGGGCACCGGCCCCTGCGGCGCCCGCCCGATGCGGCGCGAGTAGAAGACGTTCATCCCCGCCGTGCCGCCGCACGCGAAGCACTCGAAGCCGCCGAAGAAGAGGAGCCCGCTCCCCTCCACGAAGAAGGGGCGCTTCTCGTCGAACCAGCTCTCGAAGGCCGACAGGTTCACCACCGCCGGGTCCTGCTCCACCTGCCCGAAGTCGGGGTTCAGCGTGGCCGAGAGCGTCAGGCTGCTCCCCAGCAGCATGCGCAGGTCGGCGCCGGCGCGCACGGCGTAGCGACTGGGGTCCTGGAATGGGCTCCCCGGCTGCGTGGGCGCCACCCGGCTGGCGCGGGAGAGCAGGTACGGCGTCGCCTCCACCGCCACCGCGCGGGGGTGCACGCGCAGCCCCTCCAGGTGCCCGAAGCGCGGCGGCCCGCCCGCCTCCTGCGCGCTCCACACCGCCCACATGTCGCGCTCGCCCAGCCGGTCGAGGTTGCGCCAGAGCTGCATCCCCCAGGTCTGCGCGCTGTCGCGGCCGAAGCGGAGCTGGTCCAGGGGGATGCGGATCTCCGCCGTCCACCCGGCCGAGTCGATGCGCGTGGCGACCTGCCACACCGGGTCCCACGCCGCGTCCGTGTTCGGCGCCGCCTGCCCCGCGTCCGCGCGCACCCCGGAGGGGTTGACCAGCATCACGGTGCGCGCGGCGTGGTCGTGGAAGGTGTCGAAGGTGAGCTGGAGGTAGTCTCCCTCGCCGTTGACCTGGTCGCGCCGCACCAGCCGGGTGCGCACGCCGCGCGGCCCCAGCGAGTCGTACATCCGCGCGCCCACGTAGAGCGCGCGGTCGTCGTAGGCGAAGCGCACCTCGGTCCGCTCCGTCGCCGGCTCTCCCGAGTGGGGCTGGTACTGGCGAAAGCCCGTGGCCGCGGGCGCGGCGGCCCACACCGGCTCGTCCAGCACCCCGTCCAGGGTGACGGGCGCCTGCAGCCGCACCGCCGCCACCCGCGGCCGCTCCACGTCGTGGTTCGGGAGATTGGAGGACGACTGCCCCGCGGCCGTCCCCGCGCCGAACAGCGCAGGCAGGAGCACGGCGGCGATGGCCGGGAGAGAATACCGAATTCGGTTGAACCATGGTGTCATCCAGAGGGCCGGCCGCACCAGCCCGTGCAAGCACCGTCGGCGGCAGGCCCGAAGGATCTGATCGAGGCTCTCACGAGGTCCGGGCGCGGTAGCGAACCGCGCTGTTCCGGGGAGTCGCAGCCGCGACGACGTGCGGCTGCCGCAGCAGGCCCCGCAGCTTCCTCGATCAGATCCTTCGGCACTGCGGTCGCTGGTGTCGCGATGAACCCGGTGCGGCCGTGCCTCAGGATGACACCGCGTTTTTCCGGATTCGGAACGAGATCGCATCTGCATGCAGCTCCACGCACGAGGTTACTACGAAGATCTTCGTAGATGGTGGCGAAGAAATCCCGCGCGCGGCGACCTGCCGCGCGCGGGATGCGGACTACGGCATCGCGGCCAGCCGGGTGGTGAGGGTCGCGGCCAGGCGCGCGGGCTCGCCCCCGCCGACCCCCGACTGGGGGAGGAAGACCACCACGGAGTACCGCGGCGCGCCCGAGGCGTCGAACGCCAGCCCCGCGAACCACCCGTCCTCGCGGCGCCCGCGATGGCCGAGCGTCCCCGTCTTCCCGCCCAGGCTCCACGCGTTCCCCTCGAGCGCGCGCCCGGCCCCGGCCGCGGTGCCGCGGCGCACCACGTCGAGCATGGCGGAGCGCAGCCGCGCCGCGGTCTCCGCGGTCATCACGCGGCGCCCGTCCGCGCGCGCCGCGGCGACGGAGGGGTCCAGCGTGGGCGCCAGCATCACCCCGCCGTTGCCGATGGACTGCACGTAGCGGGAGAGGTGCAGCGGCGTCACCCGCACCGTCCGGTCGCCCAGCCCCAGCGCCGCCCACCCCGCCGCGTCGCCGTCGCCCAGCGCCACGTCCGGCCGGCGCGGGCTCGCGCCGGGCTGCGCCGCGCCGGCCCAGAACGCGTCGTCGCGCCCGCCCTCCGCCGCCCCCGGCGCCGCGACGGGGAAGCCGATGCGCGACAGCTCGCGCGCCAGCCCCGCCGGGCCCAGGCGCTCGCGCAGCCCCAGCGCCATGCGCACGGCGGCCGTGTTGCAGGAGACGACCAGCATCTCGTGCACCCCGTCGGCGCCCGCGCGCGGCACCTTCGCCGTGCGGATGGTCTGGCCGCCCACGCGGATCTCCGGCGTGCACCGCACCCCGTCGTCCCCCATCCCCTGGTCCCACCAGAGGGTGGCCAGCACCAGCTTCCACACCGACCCCGGCGCCTCCGTCTCGGTCGACGCCGTGCCCGCGGCCGAGTTCACCAGCACGGCGCCGGTGCGGACGTCCTGCACCAGCACCAGGCCGCCGGCCGCGCGCGCGGAGAGCGCCCGCTCCGCCGCGTCCACCAGCGCGGGACACAGCGTGCTGGCCGCGGACGCGGCCGTGCACCCCGGCGCCGCCGCCCGCGCGGGCGGGAGGTGCGCGGGGGTCCGCGCGCCCGCGTCCGCCGCCGCGCTCCCGCCGCCGGGAGCGAAGAGGAGCGCGGCGACGGCCAGCAGCGCGCCGCCCGCGGCCAGCCGCGGCGCGGAGGAGGGGCGCGGCGAGCGGGGATCCACCAGCCTCCGCACCCGGCTCGCGAGCGACCCGCCGTCCGCGGCCAGCGCCAGCGCGGGCTGGCGGATGCGCACGGCCTCCATCCCGGCCAGCGCGTCCACGTAGTCGCGCACCCCCTCCAGCTTCGCCACAAGGTCGTCGCAGCAGTGCTCGCGCGCCTCGCGGATCCGCGCCGACACCCACCAGGCGGCGGGGTGATGGAAGAGCACCGCCTCGGCCGCCGCCTGCAGCAGCGCCACCAGGTGGTCGTGCCGGCGGACGTGCGCCAGCTCGTGCAGGACCAGCAGCTCGACCTGCCGCGGCGTGAGCCCGGTGAGCGCGCTGACGGGAAGGAGGATCACCGGCCGCAGCCAGCCGATGACGGTGGGCACGTGCACCCGCGCCGACAGCAGCAGCCGCACCGGCCGCGAGACGCCAAGCTTCCGCCGGAGCCGCTCCAGCGCCGCCGCCAGCGCGGCGGGCGGCGGCGCCACGCCGACGCGCACCAGGCGGCGCACCAGCAGCCACCCGCCGCAGAGCCGCGCGGAGAAGAGGGCCACGCCGAGCGCCCAGAGGGTGACCAGCGCCGGGAAGCCGCGCTCGACGCCGCGCGCCGCCTCGTCCCACGCCGCGCGCGCCCCG
>JBJMPM010000111.1:0-15808 GCA_045803205.1 Longimicrobiaceae bacterium | reverse complement strand
CAGGACCCCACGGGCCCCCGCGCCGAGCCCGTCTCTCCGGTCGACGAGTCGTCACCCGGAAGTGCCACACACGGAGTCAACGGAGACAACGGAGCGCGTCTCCGCGGACTCCGTCGACTCCGTGTGATATGAGGCATTCAGTTCGAAGATCTGGTCCCGAGGGATCACCCGGCGGGGCGCTCCCACACCATCGTGTAGCGCCACTCCAGGTGGTGCGCCACGCGTGCGCCGGGGAGCAGCTCGCGGTAGAGCCGCGCGGCCTCGTCCGGGCGCAGGTAGCGCTCGCCGCGGCCGTGCTCGGCGTAGAGCGCCGCCAGCGGATGCCGGCGCGGGGGCCATGCGCCGCGGAGGACGCGCGCCGCCAGCGCCAGCGCGTTGGCGGGGAGGTGGCGCACCCCCGGGCGCGTCACCACGTCCTGGATCACCAGCCGCCCGCCGGGGCGCACCCACCCCGCCAGGCGCCGCACGGTGGGCGCGAACGGAAGGTGGTGCAGCGTGGCGGCGCTCAGCACCACGTCGAACGCGTCGGCCGGGAGCTCGGCCGCGGCGGCGTCGGCCACGCGGTACTCCACGTTCGGCCACGCGGCGGAGAGGGCGCGGGCGACGCGGACCATCTCCGGGGAGAGGTCGAGCGCGAGCACCGAGTCGGCCCGCGCGGCCACCCGGCGCGTCAGCGCCCCGTGCCCGCACCCCACCTCGAGCACGCGCCCGCAGCGCGCGGGGAGGAAGCCGAGGAGCGCGCGCTCGAAGGGGCGCAGCTCGTCCGCCATCCCCGCGCCCTCGATCGCCCGCGCGATCCGGTCGAAGTCCTTCCGTACCTCAGCGCTCGCCTTGCTCATCCCCGGATCCGGAAGAAGACTCGTTTCACGCGGAGACGCTTTTGTCAGGATTGAAGACGAATTCTCGTTCCGTGGGATGTCCGGAAAGAGCATGGTCCTTGCAGCCCCATACTTCACCGGGGGTTCTTAGATTCCACCACAAGACACGGGACGGGCAGCGATGGCACGGTCGACGGGTACGGTAGAGCGGTTCATGGACGACAAGGGCTTCGGCTTCATCAAGCCCGACGAAGGCGGGAAGGACGTGTTCGTGCACCACTCGGCGATCGAGGGCAGCGGCTTCCGGTCGCTGGCGCAGGGCGCGCGGGTGGAGTTCGACCTGGTGCAGGACCCCAAGGGTCCGCGCGCCGAGAACGTCCGGACGATCGAGGAGTAAGGGCTGAACGCGCGGAGGGAACGAAGGGCGGCTGCCATCCCTCGTTCCCTCCGTCGTTTCCGCGGCGTGTACCCGCCCGGGCTCGACGGCGTCGTCGCCGTCCGGCCCGGTGCCGTGCCGCGCGCCTACGGCGTGGTGAGGGTGCCGGACTTGGTGTCGTAGCCGCCCACGCGCACCCAGGCGTGCGTGCCGCCGGAGGGGCGGATGGCCCAGAAGTCGAAGTTGGCGTAGCGCCGGTCGCCCGCCTCGTTCAGCGCCGTCCACCCGGTGAGGCCGTAGAAGGAGTTCGCCGCCACCTCGAAGCGGCTCGCCAGCCCCTCGATGCCCACCGGGCGCGGCGACGCCAGGTACGCCTCGGCCGCCACCCACACCGCGTCGTACACGCCCAGCGCGAAGGCGTCGGGCGCCGACCCCGCGCGCGCCTGGATGCGCGCGGCCACCGGCTGCCACCGGTCCGCCACCGAGTAGTCGAGCCCGAAGATGGGCGCGGGGAAGCCCACGGCCTCCGCGAACGACACCGCCGCGGGGCTCGCCAGCAGGGCGCCGCTCTGCGCGATGCCGTCGGCGCCGTACCAGCGCACCGAGGCGAGCACCGGGTCCGCCGCCGCGGCGGCGAGCACGGCGGCCACCTCGTCGAAGCCGGCCAGGTACACCGCCACCTGCGACGCCGGGCGGGTGTCGAGCGCCTGTCGCACCTGCACGCCCAGCGCCGACACCACCTGCGCGTAGCTGGTGGCCGAGGTGGCGTATTCCACGCCGCTCCACACGGTGCCGCCGAGCGCCGTCATGCGCGCCGCGGTGGCGGTGTGCAGCCCCTGGTTCCCCGCGTCGGCGCGCCAGACGGGCACCACGGCGCGGATCCCGTTCCCCCACATCAGCGCCGAGACCGCCACGCCCTCCAGGGAATCGGCGGGGGTGAAGCGGAAGATCCGGTCGCCCTTCACCGCCAGCGACCCGGCGGTGCTGGACTGGCTCACCACCAGCACCGGGTTGGCGTCGACCCAGGGCTTGAGCACCGCCAGCTCCGCGCTGGACTGCGGGCCGATCACCACCTGCACGCCGGCCTCCCGCAGCGACTGCACGGCCGCGAGCGCGGCGGCGGGGTCGAGCTTGCTGTCGCGCACGTCGGCCCGGAAGGTGACGCCGCGGCCGGCGGCCCAGGCGTTCACGTCTTCCACCGCCAGCTCCATGGCGGCCTTGCTGGTGACGCCGAGCGAAGACCAGTTGCCGGTGAGCGAGAACACGCCCCCCAGCACGATCTGGTTGTCGATGGCCGGGATGGTGCCGCTGTCGTCGCAGCCGAGGGCTCCGGCCAGCACGAGCAGCGCCGCCGCGAGGCGCGCGCCGCGCGCCGCGGGGGACTTCCTATGCTTCATGGGAGAACCGAATCCGGTCGTGTGGAGGGAAGGGAAACGTGTAGGATTGCAAATCTATATCGTTTGCATCCGCGGCGCATCCCTGCTGCACGGAGCTGTAGCAGATTTGCCGATCTTCTCTGTTGATTGATTGGTTGTGCATTCTGCCAACGGAATGGACTCACACGGAGTCAACGGAGTCGACGGAGAGCCAGGCAGTCCCTCCGATGACTCCGTGTGACTCCCATCTGTGCTGTCTCTACGAATGCACGTCATTGGTCAGAGACGGTATTACGCCACCGCCTCGCCCTGCAGCTCCTCAAGCATGCGGCCGGCTGCGTCGGAGTCGAGTGGATGGGAGAAGAGGAAGCCCTGGCCGATGCGGCACCCCATCCGCTGCAGCGCGGCCGACTCCTCCGCCGTCTCCACCCCCTCGGCCACGGTGTCCAGCCGGAGGCTCCCGGAGAGCGAGATCACCGTCTGGATCACCGCCTCCAGCGTGGGGTCGGCGTGCATCTGGTGCACGAACGAGCGGTCGATCTTGAGCGTGTCGAGCGGGAGCCGGTGCAGGTAGGAGAGCGACGAGTAGCCGGTGCCGAAGTCGTCGATCGCCACCCGGATCCCCGCCTGGCGCAGGCGCAGGAGGATGCTCCCCACGGCGGCCGCGTCGTCCAGGATCACGCTCTCGGTGATCTCCAGCCGCAGGCGGCCGGCCGGGAACCCCGTCTCGCGGAGCGCGCCGTGGATCTCCTCCTCGAGCTGGGGATGGAGGAACTGGCGGCTGGAGAGGTTCACGCTGAGCCAGAGCTCCTCGGCGCCGGGATAGGCCGTGCGCCAGGCCTGCATCTGCCGGCACCCTTCGCGCAGCGCCCAGCGCCCCACCGCCAGGATCGTCCCGGTCTGCTCCGCCAGGGGGATGAAGTCGTCGGGGTGGCGCAGGCCGTGCACCGGGTGCTCCCAGCGCACCAGCGCCTCGAAGCCCACCAGCTCCCGCGTTTCCATCACCACCACCGGCTGGAAGTGCAGGCGCAGCTCGCCGGCGTCCACCGCGTCGCGGAGCTGGCCCTCCATCTCCACCTGCGCGCGCGAGCGCGCGGCCAGCTCCGCGTCGGCGATCTCGAAGCGCGCGCGGCCGCGGGCCTTGGCGCGGTACATGGCCGCGTCGGCGTCGCGCAGCGCGTCTTCGGGGCGGGTGAAGCCGGTGGAGCTGATGGCGATCCCCATGCTGGCCGAGACGGGCAGCTGCTGCCCCGCCACCTCGAAGGGCCGGCGCAGCTCCTCCAGGATGCGCTGCGCCACCACCGAGGGGTCCGCCACGTCCTGCACCAGCAGCGCGAACTCGTCGCCGCCCAGCCGCGCCACGCTGTCGCCGGCGCGCACGCACCCCTCCAGCCGCCGCGCCAGCGCCACCAGCACCGCGTCGGCGCCCAGGTGGCCCAGGCGGTCGTTCACCACCTTGAAGCGGTCCAGGTCCAGGAAGATGACCGCGAACGGGTGCTCCGGGCGGCGCCTGGCGTAGGCGATGGCCCGCTCCAGCCGGTCCATGAAGAGGCCGCGGTTGGGGAGCCCGGTGAGCGAGTCGTGCAGCGCGTCGTGCACCAGCTGCTCCTCGAAGCGCTTGCGCTCGGAGACGTCGCTCTGCGACCCGGCCATCCGCACCACCCGGCCGGCGCCGTCCACCACGCGCACCCCGCGCGCGAGCACCCAGCGCCACCCGCCGTCGGCGTGGGCCACGCGGTGCTCCGCCTCCACCAGGCTCCCCGAGGGTTCGCCTTCGCGGAAGAGCTCGGCCTCCACCCGCGCCCGGTCGTCGGGGTGGATGCGCTCCAGCCACTCCGCGGGCCCGGTGCCCACCTCGTGGTCCGCGCGGCCCACGATCTCCTTCCAGCGCGGCGAGTAGTAGACGCGCCCCGCCGCCAAGTCCCAGTCCCAGAGCCCGTCGTGGGCGCCCTGCGCCGCCAGGGCGTAGCGCCGGTTGCTGGCCGCCAGGTCGCGCTCGGCGCGCAGGCGGTTGCGCACCACCACGTGGAAGAGCACCAGGATCACCAGCAGGTAGCTGGCGAAGAGGAGCGGGCTGGTGCGCGGCGCGCGCACGCCGGCCGCGACCGCCGCCACCAGCGCCAGCGTGACCGCGCCGTACGCCAGCTGCTCGCGGGTGCCGCGGAAGAGGGCGCTGATCACGGCCACGATCACCACCATCCCCAGCTCGTACTCCGGCGCGAAGTCGTTCAGCAGCAGGAGCCCGGCGACCCAGACGGTGAAGAGCAGGTAGAGCCCGTGCAGGGCGGGGAGCAGCCACGGCCGCCCGGGAACGAAGGTGAGCCCGAACACCCCCAGCGCCGCCGCCGCCACCACGAAGCGGACGGACCAGGGGTCGTCGACCGCCGGGAGCACGGCGCGGTAGACGAAGCCGAAGCCCACCACGGCCACGGCGGCCAGCGCGGTGACCAGGCGGTAGGTCAGGAGATCCTTGTCGCCGATTGCGTCCGGGTCGCGCGGCGTGCCCGCCGGGTTCAGGCCGGGCGCGGAGGGGGGATCGAGCGCCATGCTGCAGGGCTGCGAGGAGCCGCGAGACCGCGTGCGGCGGGTGCGGCGATGGTCGTCGGGGGGAGTATGAAGACGCCGTAACGGTACGCGCCGGGGGGGCCGGAGGCAAGGGAACTCCTTGCGCGTGCTACGTTTGGGCGGAGAAGGCGCGGCCACTTGTCCACGGATTCGCCCGGATGCCCGGCACCGGTGCCCGGGCATCTTTCCGGTGTCGGCGGCAAACGGAAGGGCGCGCCGGCCCGGTCGCCGGCGCGCCCTTCACCTCCTGGAAGCGTCCGCGGGGATGCGGACGCATGCTACGGGCGGGCGAATCGTCGACGGGCTGTGCCACGTGTCATCCCACCGGATGACGTCCTTTCGTTGGTGACGCCGAGACGGGCTGCAAATGCGAGGATGAACGTTGACTTCGAGGATCGAGCCTCATAGCGTGACCACAAAGGGGCGGCAATTTCAGAACGCCCTGCTGCCAAAATGCGATCCGCTCCATCCGCTCCAGCAAACCCGGAGGTCCGAATGATGACGCGCCTGCTTCCTGTACTCGTCCTGTCGATCGGCATTCCGGCATCATCACTCCCTGGACAGGATCTCGGCGTATTCACCGGACTGTTCAAGAATATTCACAGCGTAGACCTGTACGTGCAGGGCGGAGACCTCGGCAGTACGGGGGAAATCCGCGGCGGAGGATCCGAGTGGTGCTCTCTGGATATTTGCGGTGCTGGCATCGAGATGCTGATCGCCCTGAATTCCCCTACGAAACACACGCATGTGGCACTGGCATTGGGCGCGAGCTACCAGCGAGGCTTCCAATCGGCCAGAAGCGACCTGGACCTGCATGGGTCGATTCGCTCCTTCCCGATCGTGTCCGCCTATGTTTCTCGCACGTCCCTCTGGAGCATCACGGCAGTTCGCCCGTACGTGGGGCTGAGCTTCGGCATAGCCGATCTATGGAATGCGCAGGCGTACGACACTTTGCGGCAACGCTATGCGGTTCGTGGACAGACATTTGAGTTCGGCGCTACGGTGGGCATGGAATTTCACTCGCCCATTCTTCGGGGACTGTTCATCGAAGCGGGTTATCGGTGGCGCCGGTTCGGGAGCATCGATTGGGATTTTCCGGCTTCCGCCGACGAGGTCCTCCCCGAGGGCTGGCCCCGCGAGATGAATCTGAGCGGAGCAGAAGTCGCCATCGGCTTGAATTTTTATCTCTCTCCCGAGGATGTTCCACCTGCTCTGGACGGGATGTGGCATCTTGCGTCGCTCGATGATCAGAAGCTGCCCGCGACATTCAGCCAGCGGATGCTTGGCCCGACCGACGTACCGGGCTCCGGCAGCGAGCGCGACGATGTCGTGGATGGATCCCTCCGGATCGACAGCACTGCCGCGCGATACTCACTCGTTCTCTATCACCGGACCACGCGGCTGGACTCTGGTGCAAGGCAGGTCAGTGTGGGACATCTCGTCGCTCGGCAGGATAGCGGTTCACTTTCCAGATCCGCTCGCGGCGATTTCGTTCTTCGTTCAGATGGCCCTCTGGATCCCTCCGGGCCTTTTGCCATCGCCCGAAAAGAGGACACGATATCGGTCCGACTGCCGGACACGAACCATGCACTGACGTTCACCAAGGTGAAGTAGCTCACCGGGTCCGCGGCAGGGCGTACAGCCGCATCAGCGCGGCCTCGGCCAGGCGGTCGGCGTCGCGCGAGGTGACGGTGTGGTGGTTCACGATCATCGAGAACACCATCGGCTCGCCCGCCGCGGTGGTCAGGTAGCCGCTGAGCGAGCGGACGTTGCTGACCGTGCCCGTCTTGGCGTGGACGTTCCCCTGCAGCGGCGTGTTCTTCATCCGGTTGGCCAGCGTGCCGTCGACCCCCGCGATGCGGAGCGCGGAGTAGAACACGTCGAAGTTGGGGCTGCGGCGCATGTGCTCCAAAATGCCGATCAGGAACCAGGGCGCCACCAGGTTGTAGCGCGACAGCCCCGACCCGTCGGCCTGCGCCAGTCGCCACGCCGGCAGCCCCCAGGCGCGGGTGGCGCTGTCGACCGCCGCGATCCCCGCCTTCGCCGTGCCGGTCCCCCGCAGCACGCGCCCCTCGGTCTTCAGCAGCAGCTCGCCCACCTGGTTCTGGCTGGGCTTCAGGAAGCCGCGCAGGATCTCGCTGAGCGGCGGCGAGCTCTGCACGAACAGCGTGTCGCGCGGGGTGGGACGCGCGCCCGGCGGCAGCTCGTCCTGGTCGATGGCCGCGCCGCCGACCGCGATGCCGGAGGCGATCAGCGTCTCGCGCAGCACGGTGACGAAGTACGCGGTGTTGTCGCGGATCGCCGCGTTCGTCCGCACCACCGGCGTGTCGGCGTGCATCTGGTGCACGAACGAGCGGTCGATCTTGAGCGTGTCGAGCGGCAGCCGGTGCAGGTACGAGAGCGACGAGTAGCCGGTGCCGAAGTCGTCGATCGCCACCCGGATCCCCGACTCGCGCAGGCGCAGGAGGATGCTCCCCACGGCGGCCGCGTCGTCCAGGATCACGCTCTCGGTGATCTCCAGCCGCAGCCGGTCGGCCGGGAACCCTGTCGCCTCGAGCGCGGCGCGGATCTCCTCCTCGAGCTGCGGGTGGAGGAACTGCCGGCTGGAGAGGTTCACGCTGAGCCAGAGCTCCTCTGCGCCGGGGTAGGCCGCGCGCCAGGCCGCCATCTGCCGGCACCCCTCGCGCAGCGCCCAGCGCCCCACGGCCATGATCGTCCCCGTCTACTCGGCCAGGGGAATGAAGTCGTCGGGCGGGCGCAGGCCGTGCACCGGGTGCTGCCAGCGCACCAGCGCACCAGCGCCTCGAAGCCCACCAGCTCCCGCGTCTGCATCACCACCACCGGCTGGAAGTGCAGGCGCAGCTCGCCGGCGTCCACCGCGTCGCGGAGCTGGCTCTCCATCTCCACCTGGTGGCGCGAGCGCGCGGCCAGCTCGGCGTCGGCGAGCTCGAAGCGTGCGCGGCCGCGGGCCTTGGCGCGGCACATGGCCGCGTCGGCGTCGCGCAGCGCGTCTTCGGGGCGGGTGAAGCCGGTGGAGCTGATGGCGATCCCCATGCTGGCCGACACCGGCACGTGCTGCCCCGCCACCTCGAAGGGCCGGCGCAGCTCGTTCAGGATGCGCTGCGCCACCACCGAGGGGTCCGCCACGTCCTGCACCAGCAGCGCGAACTCGTCGCCGCCCAGCCGCGCCACGCTGTCGCCCGCCCGCACGCACTCCTCCAGCCGCCGCGCCAGCGCCACCAGCACCGCGTCGGCGCCCACGTGGCCCACCCGGTCGTTCACCACCTTGAAGCGGTCCAGGTCCAAGAAGATCACCGCGAACGGGTGCTCGGGGCGGCGCCGGGCGTAGGCGATCGCCCGCTCCAGCCGGTCGTCAGGTGGCGATCGCCTCCACCACGCGCGCCACCCAGATGAGCACGGCGAGGAGGATCGGGAGAAGGGTGAGGCCCACGGAGAAGATCAGCCCCTGCCGGAAGAGCAGCGGCCCCAGGTCCGGCGCGCGCCGCCCCCACAGGGCGCGCGCGGCCATCTCGGCCAGCCAGCCGAGCGAGTAGCACCCGTTGGCCAGGACGCCGTAGACGGCGGCACCGACCAGGAGCCCCGCCAGGCCGCTCACCGGGATGGGGTCCGGCGGCAGCAGGGCGAAGAGGGAGAACCCGGTGAGCGTCACCACCCCGGCGGTGCCGACCACCTTGTTGTAGAAGAGACGGCGCGACTCCCACCAGCGCAGCGACGACAGCGGCGTCCGCCGGATGTCCGGCAGCGGATACAGCCTCTCGACCAGTTCCGACATCGTTCCCCCTCCTCCTCTTCGGCAGTTCGACTCTCGTTACCGTGAAACTACGCAAGCCCGATGCCGGTCGTCAAGTACTTTGCATTGCAGAGTCGGCCCTGCTAAAATCGTCTCGCACAGAGACGCAGAGGCACGGAGAGAACCGCTCTCCGTGCCTCTGCGTCTCTGCGTGAGACGAATCTTTTTCCGGATCTGGTATCACGATCACATCGCGGAGGCACAGAGCAGCAGGGAAAGGCCGTGGCTCCGGGACCTCCATGAGAGCCTTCTTTTCACTTGCGCATGAACGAGCGCAGGTTGCCGCGCGCCGTCGCGCGGACCTTCGCCCGCAGCGGCGGCGCCCAGCCCAGGAGCAGGCCCGCGGGGCCGAGCGCCTGGCGGGCCCAGCACCAGAACGAGAAGCGGTCGTCGTGGCGCACGATGGCACCGTCGCGGAAGAGGAACCGCGCGTCGATGCGGTTGTGCACCCTGCGCCCGGTCTGGGTGAAGGTGTAGCGCGCGTCCCAGTGCGCCTCCCCGCGCTCCGCGTCGGCCGCCACGCCGGAGACCTGGACCTCCAGGTCGGTGGCGCGCGCGCAGAGCATGCTCCACATCGCCCCCACCTCCGGCCCGCGGAGCTGGCCGAAGGCAGGGTCGGTGAACACCGCGTCGGTGTGGTAGCACGCCGCCATTCCCGCCGCGTCGCGTGCCTGGAAGCAGGCGTAGAACCGGTGGATGAGCGCCTCGTTGGGATGCATCGGATCACCGGTGGGAGACAGGTGTGCGAGCCGGGCCGCGCCACCGGCGGCCGGGAGCGGCAGGCGCGGGAAGCGAAGAGTAGCGCGCCGCGGCAACGCTCGAAAGCACGGCTGCGCGGCCACCCCCGGCGAAGGCCGAATCCCGCTCGGGGCGTCTCTCGTAACGCAGTCCGGCGAGGGGCGGCAGCATCCTTGCCGGGGGGACGGCGGCATTCCGGGCCGCATCACCCGTCACCGCTCTCGGAGGAGGGTTCCCATCTTCGCACTCACGCGGCGGGACGCGCTCAGCCTGGGGCTGGCGGCAGCCGCCACCGCGGTCGCGGCCGGCGTGACGTTCGCGCACGCGGGGCCGGTGGTGGGCTTCGTGGCGTGCGCCGCGGCGCTGTCGCTGCTGGCGACGATGGTGGGGCACGGCACCGACCAGCTCGGCAGCCGCCTGGGTCCCGGCGCGACCGGCGTCCTCCAGTCGGCGCTGGGGAACCTGCCGGAGCTCTTCGTCTGCATCTTCGCGCTGCGCGCGGGGCTGGTGCACGTGGTGCAGGCCGCGCTGGTCGGGTCGATCCTGGCCAACTCGCTGCTGGTGCTGGGGCTGGCGCTGCTGGTAGGGGGATTGAAGCACGGCACCCAGCGCTTCTCCAGCGAGGCGCCGCGGATGGTGGCGACGCTGATGATGCTGGCCGTCGCCGCGCTCGCCGTGCCCACCCTGGCCGTGCGGCTGCACACGCCCGCGGAGGCTCATCCGGCGGCGCTCAGCACCGCCTGCGCGCTGGTGCTGCTCTGCGTCTTCGCCGCCAGCCTCCCCTTCTCGCTGCGCGGCGACCCGGCCGTGGTGGTGGGCGACGACGACCCGGAGGCGCCGTGGCCGCTCTGGCTGGCGGTGGCGGTGCTGATCGGCGCCAGCGTGGGCGCCGCGTTCGTGAGCGACTGGTTCGTGGAGGCGCTCTCGCCGGCCATGCACGCGCTCGGGATCTCCGAGGCGTTCAGCGGGCTGGTGGTGGTGGCGATCGCGGGGAACGCGGTGGAGAACGTGGTCGGCATCCAGCTCGCCGCGCGCAACCGGCCGGACTACGCGCTGAGCGTGATCCTCAACAGCTCGCTGCAGATCGCGCTCGCGCTGGTGCCGGTGCTGGTGCTGGTCTCCATCTTCATCGCCCCGGTGCCGCTCACCCTGGTGATGCCGCCGCTGCTGGTCGCGGCGCTCGCGCTCACGGCGGTGGTGTGCGCCTTCATCGTCTACGACGGCGAGTCGATCTGGATGGAGGGGGTGGCACTCATCGGGCTGTACTCCATCATCGTGGCCGCGTTCTGGTGGGGATGACCGCGCCCCTCAGGCGGTGGCGCGGAGCCGCGGCGAGGCCTGCCGCGGCTCCTCCGCTTCCCGCAGCACCGTCCACGTCGCCAGGCCGGCGCCGACGTCGATGAGCGCGTGCAGCGCCATCGCCGGCAGCAGCGAGCGCGTGGCGGCGACGACGAGCGTCAGCGCGGCGCCCACGACGGCGGTGCGGACGATCCCGCTCGCGCCCTGGTAGGCGTGCAGCAGGCCGAACACGGGCACGCCGAGCGCCGCCACCCCCCACCACCCCAGCCACGGCGCCAGCATCCCCACGAAGAGCCCGCGGAAGAGGAGCTCCTCGCACACCCCCGCCGTGACCGCCAGCGCCAGCATCCAGCGGACCTCGACGCCGTTGTGCGGGAGCAGGTCGCCGAGTCCGGCCCGGGCGAGGTGGCCGCGCAGCCGCGCCCGCGTCTCGGGGCTGCGGCCGAGCGCGGCGATCTGCCGGGCGTAGAGCGCGCCGAGCAGGAGCACGAGCGTGGCGCCTGCCCAGAGCCGCACCCCCTCCGGCATCCGCACGCCGAGCGCATCCCACGACCGGCCCGCGCGCAGCCAGATCGCCACGCCCCCGGCCGCGAGCGCCCACTGCACGGCGATGCTCCCCGCGTATTCCCGCACCCGCGCTGCGTGCGGCTTCTCGCGCACCCGCCGCAGGAAGCCCGGCCAGTCGACCAGGAGCTCGTAGAGCGGCCACGCGGCCGCGATCAGGGCGACGAAGACGAGATCGAGGGCGGTGCTCATGCGATGCCTTCCGCTGCCAGGACGGGGGGAGTGGGAACGTCGATGCGGTGGGGGTGTGCGCGGATGCCGCGGCATAGAGCGGTTTTCTCTCCGGTCCGGAGTTCGTAATGCGTCCGCGGCCGCGGCGCCCTCTCCCTGCGCCCGAGAGCGCAAGCCCTCTCCCGTACCGGGAGAGGGAGGTGGCCGCAGCGGAGGCGAGACCTGCAACGGAGCGTGTGAATGCAGATGCATCGCCGCCGGTCGGGGACACGCCAGGGCCGCGGCATAGTCCGCGAAGGCGGACTTCGTGCCGTTCCAGCGGCGGGTTTCCAACCCGTCGGCTCCGGAGCGTTGCGCAATCCGCTCTAGTCCGCGAAGGCGCCGCGAAGGCGGACTTCGTGCCGTTCCAGCCCCGGGTTTCCAACCCGCGGGCCAACCCGGGCGATTCCCAACCCGCGGGGGTTTCCATCCCGGATGCGTTCGTTACCGCGTGCGGTCGGCGAGTGCGTCCTTCACGGCCCTGCTCGCCTTGAAGATCCCGTGCACCGACACGGATTCGATCACCTCGCGCGCGAGCTCGGGGGTCACGTCGTTGCCGATGGAGAGGAGACCGACCACGCGGATGGCGATGCGCTTCCCGGCGCTGCGCGCCTCCTCGAGCGTGCCGCGGCCGTAGATCAGCGCGCCGATCACGTACGCCTGCCGCGTTGCCGTGTCGCGCAGGGTGTCGGCGTGCTTCGCGAGCTGGTCGCGGATGGCGATGCGGATGAACTCGGCGCGGTTCGAGTAGAACCCCTGCTCCACCAGCAGCTCGATCAGCCCCAGGTCCACGGGCGTCAGGTTGATCGTGAGCTTTTCCAGGTCTGCCATGGCTCCTCCTCTAGCGGAAACATCCTTAAAACATCTTAAGGGATGTTCTATGGATGGTCAAGGCTATGAGGACGCGGAGGCGCGGAGAGACTGTGGCGTCCTCTCCGTGCCTCCGCGTCTCTGCGTGAGACGCCGTTGCGGTTAAAGGTCGATGTGGTAGCGCAGGTCCTCGTCGCCGCCCCGTGCGCTGGTCGTCAGAACTCGTCGCTGAGGCTGGACGGCGGGCGCACGCGGAGCGGCAGGCGTGCGGCTTCGAGCGTGGCGCCCTCCAGGTCGCGCGTGGGCGCCGCGAGCTCGGCGACGTCGCCGTGCAGGCCCAGCGCCCACAACACCGCGGCGTAGGCTCCGATCCCCGTTCCCAGCTTGCCCTGTTCGATCGCGATCAGGGTCGCCCGGGTTATGCCGGCTTTCTCTGCGAGGTCCTTCTGGCGCCAGCGACGGCGCCGACGGGCGGTCGCGATGTTCCTGCCCAGCTCGGCAACCACTTGGGTGATCGCTGCCGGAGCGGCGTGGACGTAGGTAATTTCTCGTTTGTTACGGGCCACCCGACCCTCCGGAAGATATGTCGGTCTAAAATAATGTACTCTGTATAGAATATAGTCAATTATAACCGACTCCACGTTGCGCTGGAGGTGCAGCGCTGGCCCGGTTGACCAGCCCTCGGTGCCTCCGCATCTCTGCGTGAAGATGCTGTTTCGGTTAAAGGTCGATACGGTAGCGCAGCCCCTCGTCGCTGCCGTACTGCGGCAGCTTGGTGAACTGCTCGACCAGCACGCCGCCGTTCGCCAGGATCACCCGCTGCGAGGGGACGTTGTCCGGATCGGTCGTGATGTCAACGTACTCCAGTCCTTCGGCCTTCGCGTCGGAGAGGATCAGCTTCAGGGCGCGGGTGGCGTAGCCGCGGTTGCGCTTCCACGGCACCACCGCGTAGCCGATGTGCCCGAGCACGTGCGGCGGCAGCGCCGAGGTCCCCGGCATCCAGCGCAGCCCGATGCTGCCGCAGAACTCGCCGTCCCACATCCACTTCCGGTACCCGGGGAGCCGCGGCGCCGTGGAGCCGTCGGGGAGGACGACCGGCGGCCCCTTCGCCTCGCGGTCCACCAGGCTGCGGAGAAAGCCGGCGGGGTCGCGCGCGATGTGGTCGAGCTGCTCGCGGATCGACGCCTCGCGCCGCACGTTGTCCGCCGACCACCCCCGCTCCAGCGCGGCGACGTACTCCGGCAGGTGCTCCTCGGCCGGCCAGACGAGCTCCATCACTTCTTCTGCGCGTCGGGGAACTCCGCCATCACCTCCATGGCGGCGATGAGCGCGGCGGTCGTCTCCATCTGCCGGTCCTGGGGGGAGCCGCAGGTCGCACGCGCGGAGATCGCCAGGTTCGACTTCCCACCCTCGGCGCGGGCCTCGACCCTCACCTGCAGGCCGAGCGGGGGCACCGCCTTCATCATGTCCCAGAGCTCCCTGGCCGGCCATCCGCGCATCGGCTGCGTGACCCAGGTGTCGGCGGGGGTGCCCGTCTGGACCGTGTAGCCGAGCCGCTCCAGCGCCGGCTTCATGCGCGCTCGCACCGAGTCCAGCGGCAGCGGGAGCTCGGCCGTGATCGAGATCCCTTCGCCCTGCGGCGGGCCACCGGCGCACGCCGTCACCGTGCCCAGCGCGGCCTCCACGAAACCTCGCGCGAAGGCCTCCAGCTCGCCGTCCATGGAGGGGTCGGGCGGATAGGTGGCGCGGACCTTCACCAGCACCTCGCCGCCGGCCACCAGGTAGAACTGCGAGGCGACCGCGCGGCCCTCGCGCCCGCCGCGCAGCACCAGGTGCCGCGCGTACATCGGCCGCGCGCCCGCGCCCAGGCTCAGCCGCTGGTCGGACGCCACCCGGAGCGAGTCGTAGTAGCCGCGGCGGACGAGCTCGGGGATCATCCCCGCGAAGTCGTCGCTCTCGCGGCGCACGGCCAGCGAGTCGCACCCCGCCGTGCAGCCGGAGTCGGGAACGGGGTAGACGTAGACGTCGATCCACGCCGGCTGCCCCGGCCGCTCGTAGCGCAGGTGCGCGCCCGCGCCGGCCTGTTCCAGCACCTCGTGCCCGATCAGGCGGAACTCGCCCACGGCAGGCGGCGCCTGGAAGGAGATCCTCGTGCCGGCCGTGTCGGGGCCCTGTGCCGCGGCCGGGGTGGCGAGGCCCGCCGCGAGCGACAGCGCGACGGAGAGCGCGGAGGTGAGCCAATGGCGTGTCATCGGCGTTCTCGGGGGAAGGGGTGGGAATGAGCCGTCTCAGCGGAACCAGGTGGCGATGGTGTAGCGCACGCCGTGGGTGACGGTCGTCACCTCGTGGGTGGTCTCGGCGCGGAAGGCGACGAGCGAGCCCGGCCGGGCCCCCGCGGCGACGGGCGGCCCCGGGTCGGTGTACGGCGCGTGGAAGACGAGGCTTCCGCCGCCGTAGGCGCCCTCGGCCGGCGCGTCGGACGTCTCGCTCAGGAATAGAACGCACGAGACGCGGCGGAAGCGCGAGTCGTCCCACACCATCGGCGTGTTGCCGTCCTGGTGCGGTACGAAGAAATCGCCCTCGTCGTAGCGCAGGAACTGCGGCTCCTCGCACTCGCTCAGCGCGATCCCGAAGTGCGCCTCGATCTCCTCCTTCCGCTCCATCAGCCGCGCCTTCACTCGCGCGCGCGTCGCGGGCGGCACGGCCACGCGCGTGGTCTTGCGGACGGAGGACTGCACCATCCCCCCTGCCTCGCGGCTGAGCACGGTGGCGGCGGCGCCGGTCGCTTCGTTCAGCTCGGCCACCAGCTCCGCGACCGCGGCCGCGTCCAGGAAGCCGTCGATTTCGAGCAGGTCGATCACGTGTGGAGTCGTGGATGGTGGAGGATGTGCGGCGTCGGGTCCCAGGAACCGTTGAGAAAGCCACGTCGCCCCTGACGTCAGTGTTGCTGAACCCGTTCTTCGGACGCCCCTGGGTGTCATCCTGAGGCCCGGCCAGGTGGAATCAGC
Source organism: Longimicrobiaceae bacterium (assembly GCA_045803205.1). Taxonomy (GTDB): domain Bacteria; phylum Gemmatimonadota; class Gemmatimonadetes; order Longimicrobiales; family Longimicrobiaceae; genus Longimicrobium. The sequence continues at coordinate 233 of JBJMPM010000111.1, read as the reverse complement.
TTTCACTCCGATGGCGGCAGGGCCGTGAGGATCTGATCGCGGCCACCCCGGAGCCGGCTGCGGAAGCTCGCACGGAAGCCACGGCCTCCCGTTCACTCGTCGATGCCACGCAGGAAAAGCCAGGGCATCGACGAGCGCCGGCGTGGACGCGTCGATCGTGCGGGCTCCCGCGGAGGGCTCCTGCGCATTCCCCGGCCAGATCCTCACGGCCCTGCCGTCTGCAGCGCCGACGC
>JBJMPM010000325.1:0-4073 GCA_045803205.1 Longimicrobiaceae bacterium | reverse complement strand
CCCTTCGGCGTGCGCGGCGAGCTCCACGTGGGCGGCATCGGCGTGGCGCGCGGCTATCTCGGCCGGCCGGACCTGACGGCCGAGCGGTTCGTCCCCGATCCGTTCGGCAAGGCCCCCGGAGGGCGGCTCTACCGCACCGGCGACCTCGTGCGCCACCGGCCTGACGGCGCTGTCGAGTTCCTCGGCCGCATCGACCAGCAGGTCAAGATCCGCGGCTTCCGCATCGAGCCGGGGGAGGTGGAGGCTGTCCTGTCCGACCACCCGGACGTGCGCGAGGCCGCCGTGGTCGTGCGCGAGGACGCGCCGGGCGACCGGCGGCTGGTGGCCTACGTGGTGGCGGGCGAGTCGGCGGCGGCCACCCCCGCCGAGCTGAGGGCGCACGTGAAGGGGCGCCTCCCGGAGTACATGGTGCCGTCGGCGGTCGTCGTGCTGGAGTCGCTGCCGCTGACGCCGAGCGGGAAGGTGGCCCGGCGGGCGCTGCCGGCGCCGGAGTACGCCGCGGCGGAAACGGGCCACGTGGCGCCCCGCACCCCGACCGAGGAGGTGCTGGCGGGGATCTGGGCGGAGGTGCTGCGGCTGGAGCGCGTGGGCGTGCACGACAGCTTCTTCGAGCTGGGCGGGCACTCGCTGCTGGCCACGCGCGTGGTCTCGCGCATCCGCGAGGTGTTCGCCGTGGAGCTGCCGCTGCGGGCGCTCTTCGAGGAACCCACGGTGGCGGAGCTGGCCGGGCGCGTGGAGGAGATGCGCCGCGCGGGGCTGCCGGTGCTGCCGCCGGTGGTGCCGGTGGAGCGCGCGGGGGCGCTGCCGCTCTCCTTCGCGCAGGAGCGCCTCTGGTTCATCGACCGGCTGGAGCCGGGGAGCGCCGTCTACAACCTGCCCGCGGCGTGGCGCCTGGGCGGTGCGCTGGACGAGGCGGCGCTGGAGCGCGCGCTGGGCGAGATCGTCCGGCGTCACGAGTCGCTGCGGACCACCTTCGCGGAGGTGGACGGCTCCCCGGTGCAGGTGATCGCACCCTTCGGCGCCTTCACCCTGCCGGTGGAGGACCTGTCGGGGCTGGGCGAGGCGGATCGCGAGGAGGCGGTCAGGCGGCGGGCCGGGGAGGAGGCGCGGCGGGCGTTCGACCTCTCGGTGGGCCCGCTCTTCCGCGCGGCGCTGCTGCGGCTGGGCGGGGAAGACCACGTGCTGCTGCTCTCGATGCACCACATCCTGGTCGATCAGTGGAGCATGGGAGTGCTCCGCCGGGAGCTGTCGACGCTGTACGCGGCATACCGCGAGGACGGCGAGTCGCCGCTCGCCGAGCTGGCGGTGCAGTACGCCGACTACGCGGTGTGGCAGCGCGAGCAGCTGGGGGGCGAGGGCCTGGACCGGCATCTCGCGTACTGGAAGGCGCGCTTGGCCGGAGCACCGGAGCTGCTGGAGCTGCCCACGGACCGTCCTCGTCCCGCGGTGCAGACGTACCGCGGGGCGCGCGAGGGGATCATGCTGTCCGGCGAGCTGCTGGCGCGCCTCGAGGCGCTGGGGCGCAGCGCGGGCGCGACGCTGTTCATGACGCTGCTGGCCGCTTTCCAGGTGCTGCTGGGCAGGTACGGCGGGAGCGAGGACGTGGTGGTGGGCAGCCCGATTTCGGGACGGACGCGGCGGGAGGTGGAGGAGCTGATCGGCCTGTTCCTCAACACGCTCGTGCTGCGTACCGACCTGTCGGGAGACCCGGGCTTCCGGGAGGTGCTGCGGCGGGTGCGGGAGATGACGCTGGGCGCCTTCGAGCACCAGGAGATTCCGTTCGAGCGCCTGGTCACCGAGCTCCAGCCGGGGAGGTCCCTGAGCTACTCGCCGCTGTTCCAGGTGATGTTCGTGCTTCAGGAGGCGGTACGCTCCGAAAGCGCCGCGGGGGACCTCGAGCTGCGGGGCATGGGCGCGGGGAGCAGCGGGACGAGCAAGTTCGACCTGACGCTGTTCACGGGCCGGCACACCGAAGGCCTCACCGCCTCGCTGGAATACAACACCGACCTGTTCGACCGCGGCACGATCCAGCGGATGCTGGGGCACCTGAAGCGTGTCCTGGAGGGGGTCGCCGCGGATGCGGACGTGCGCCTCTCGCAGCTTGCGCTGATGGAGGATGCGGAACGGCGGCAGGTGGTGGCGGAGTGGAACGCCACCGACGCCGCGTACCCGCGGGAGCGCTGCGTCCACGAGCGGTTCGAGGCGCAGGTGGAGCGCACGCCGGACGCGGTGGCGCTGCGCCACGCGGGCGGGAGCCTCACCTACGGCGAGCTGGAGGAGCGCGCCAACCGGCTGGCGCGCCACCTCCGCGGGCTGGGCGTGGGCCCGGACGCGCGCGTGGGGCTGTGCCTGGAGCGGGGCCCGGAGCTGATGGTCGGGGTGCTGGGAATCCTCAAGGCCGGGGGCGCCTACGTGCCGCTGGACCCGGCGTACCCCGGGGAGCGCCTGGCGTACATGCTGGAGGACTCGGCCGCGCGGGTGCTGCTGACGCAGGCGGGCCTGGCGGAGCGGCTCCCGGCCGCTGGGGCCGCGGTGGTGCGGCTGGACGCGGATGCGGAGGAGATCGGGCGCGAGGGCGGCGAGCGGCTGGGGGTGCCGGTCGGCCCCGGCAACCTGGCGTACGTCATCTACACCTCGGGGAGCACCGGGCGGCCGAAGGGGGTGGCGATGCCGCACCGGCCGCTGGTCAACCTGCTCGCCTGGCAGGAGGGCTCGGGGCGCGCGCCCGCGGGAGCGGTGACGCTGCAGTACACCAGCATCAGCTTCGACGTCTCCTTCCAGGAGATCTTCTCCACCTGGTGCGCGGGCGGCACCCTGGTGCTGACCACCGAGGAGGTCCGCGCCGACCCGCCGCGGCTTGCGCGCCTCCTGGAAGCGGAGGGGATCGAGCGCCTCTTCCTCCCCTTCATCGCCCTGCAGCACCTGGCCGAAGCCTCGGTGGAGCTGGGGATCGCCCCCGCCTCGCTCGGCGAGGTGATCACCGCGGGCGAGCAGCTCCGCGTCACGGAGCCGATCCGGCGCTGGTTCGCCCGGATGCCCGGGTGCACGCTGGTGAACCAGTACGGCCCCTCCGAGACGCACGTGGTCAGCGCGCGCGTGCTCGAGGGTGAGCCCGCGGGGTGGCCGCTGCTGCCGAGCATCGGCGCGCCGGTCGCGAACACCCGGCTCTACGTGCTGGACCCGCGCCTGGAGCCGGCGCCGCTCGGGGTGCCGGGCGAGCTGCTGCTGGGAGGCGACGCGGTCGCGCGCGGCTACTTGGAGCGGCCGGGGCTCACCGCGGAACGGTTCGTCCCCGACCCGTTCGGCGGAGCGGGGGGCCGGCTGTACCGCACCGGGGACCGGGCACGGTGGCTTCCGGGCGGCGAGGTGGAGTACCTGGGCCGCACCGACGAGCAGGTGAAGGTCCGGGGCTTCCGGATCGAGCCGGGAGAGGTCGAGGCCGTCCTGTCGGACCACCCGGAGGTGCGCGAGGCGGTGGTGGTGGTGCGGGAGTACGCGCCGGACGACCGGCGACTGGTGGCGTACGTGGTGGCGGGGGAGCCGGCGGCGGTCACCCCCGCCGGGTTGAGGGCGCACCTGAAGGGGCGCCTCCCGGAGTACATGGTGCCGTCGGCGGTCGTCGTGCTGGAGTCGCTGCCGCTGACGCCGAGCGGGAAGGTGGCGCGCCGAGCGCTGCCGGCGCCGGAGTACGCCGCGGCGGAAACGGGCCACGTGGCTCCCCGCACCCCGACCGAGGAGGTGCTGGCGGGGATCTGGGCGGAGGTGCTGCGGCTGGAGCGGGTGGGGGTGGAGGAAAGCTTCTTCGAGCTGGGCGGGCATTCGCTCCTGGCCACGCGGGTGGTCTCGCGGGTGCGGCAGGTGTTCGGGGTGGAGCTGCCGCTGCGCGCGCTCTTCGAGGGACCCACGGTCGCGGAGCTGGCGGTGCGCGTGGAGGAGATGCGCCGCGCGGAGCTGCCGGTGCTGCCGCCGGTGGTGCCGGTGGAGCGTGACGGGGCGCTGCCGCTCTCCTTCGCGCAGGAGCGGGTCTGGTTCATCGACCGGCTGGAGCCGGGAAGCGCCACCTACAACATCCC
>JBJMPM010000188.1:0-22220 GCA_045803205.1 Longimicrobiaceae bacterium | reverse complement strand
CTCTCGGTTAGTGTCATATACCATATCGTATTGGGCGCATGCTGTTTGTCTCGGAAGCTTACCCGTCCGCCTAGCGAGTACAATTCGTATGCCCAACATATATGCAACAGGGGCACCGAAAAGATAACCAAATGAGTCAATGCACACTAGGAAGTCTGGTGAGTACGGTGCGATACGGGTGATGAACTCATTGATGATCGCTCTGTAGATTTCGGGCTCCTGTTCGAGAAGCGGGGTGATGTCTGGAAATACAAACCCAGGAATCGGAAATCCAGGGACATTGGCAAACGCGTCCTCGAGTCGTAGCCCATATCGTTCAAATATGTTCATGGGCTCGACCTTGTTCGTCGTTATGTCAATCACTGGCCTGGTCTCCTAAGTATCTCGTTCCACCGAACGTGTTCGAGAAGGTTAGCGCCCGTTTTGAGAGCACGAACCCGCCAGAGGTCATCGGTCTTAGCTGGATCTGCATGATCGGATATACCGCGGATCACAGCAACTCTCATCCCGAATGTGGCCGCGGCCGCACAAACACCCCCCGCCTCCATCTCTACACCGAGCAGCTTAGGCTCGGCAGAACAGAGTTGCGCAACCCATTCTTCACTACTAACGATCTCATCGAGAGAGGTCATCGGCCCATATAGAACCTTCGGATATCGCGATTCGTCATAATGCCATTCTTCGGCACGTGAAGCGTTAAAGGCCCACTGCCGAACATCAAAATCCATGAACTGCAAGAATTCTCCAAGTCGTTCATCTGTATCCCAAGTACGAGGGCGGAACTGCGTCCGTGGCTGTGCTCCCCCGAAAATCTTCCGGGTTGCCAGATCTACTATACGATCAGGTATAATTAGATCGCCACGCTGGACACCTTGGTGTGCAAAGCCACCGGCAATTCCTACAGTGATTAGCATCTCCGGAACGTTCTGTACTTCTCTGCACGATTGAAGGAAGCGCATCGTAGAAACCGCTGCTGGCACCCTCCCCATTTCGTGGGGACTAAAAACAACAACAGCGACATCGTTGAGTCTTCCTGACCAAGAAAGACCATTGTTATCAGACCTGAGTCCCCACCTCTCACGAAGCACTTCGCCTTCAAGTTCTAGGGCGACGAAAATCGAAATCATCGGGTCAGGACGATTGGGGTGGATGGCTACAGGAGAAAGTCCCGGAGTAGAAGAACTCGGGGTCTTTATCATTGCGGATCGGTCTAACGTGCTTAGATCTAACCGCAGCACAGATTCAGCACATTCTAACAACGTGAACGAGATCTGTCCAACAACCTCCTCCCAATGCCTTGGCTGTTTACGACGTGGCCTAGCCAATAAACTACGGATTACCCGCTCGGTCTCTGTGACAATTGCCCTTTGCTGGGTTGCCGCAAGAGCGAAAAGGTTCGCAATAGCCCTGTGCTCACATAGGTGCGCGAGGTCATCTTCAAAGAGTCTGCTGAACGCAAAGTATCCATCACTTTCCCGCACTCGTGAAAGCAGTTCTGCGGGCGCATTTGCAAGGAATGGCCATAATCTAAGTGGACGCAGAGCAACTTCCAATACGCGGTAGTCATGTATTATAGTATTATCATTCAAGCCAAATGTCGTTGGGACATAAGGCAGATTTGTGAGAACCGCAAGATCGTACTCTGCAAAATAGATTTGCCCGTAGCTACTCTGCAGTGCATGGTGTATTACTGAGTCTGGAATAAATGCCTGTGTCGAAACCCATTGCACAAGCGCAGGAAGCGTATTAGCAACTCTACGTATATGAAGATCCGTCGGCGCAGCACGCATGATCTCAATGTGCTTCGCAGTCAATTTTTGCTTCAATTCCGCCCATTGGGGATCCTCGTCCGGAGCACGCTCCCAAAGCCGAGCTATGGATTCACCAACTTTGCCCTTACGCGGTAAAATAGCCACGTTCTTGGCCAACAAGTACCCCGTGCTCTTTCGCGAGTAGAGCGGACGATAGTGACTTCCAACCAACTTGTACTCTAATCGTTTTTTTTCGAGGAGTTCATCCAAGTTGTCTTCACGGAGCGGGAATCGTACGTACCGTGAAGCCAAAAAATCCCGTTTCAACTCAATGGCTGCGCGAGCAATGTCACACAACAACACAAACCCTGGCGGCAATACACAATAGTCTTTGCAGAGCAGCACTCCGACATTTAGCACGTTACCAAGGAAGCGTACGTGCTCCGATTTAGACAAACTCGAGTAGAGCCCTGCGCGGCGCCGGATATCAGGATTGAAGACATTCAGGAGGATGTTCTTTCTCATGTATTCTCGTTAGTCACGTGTACGCCTTAGCTGCGAGAAGCCGATTACTGCTCAACTCGCAACGCTTTGAGAGAGTGATTAGTGCTCTGAAGACGTTCCGCCAGCGAGTTCCGAAAAAGGCGGCGTTTCCAGAGTATCAGCTCCTTCGAGAAGCACCGCCGAATGCTCGCGCATGAACGCCGCCAGCCTCTGCCGAACCTCCGGTGGTGGAACCCGATCCCCCGTGCGGTATGAAAGCACGGTCCCGTAGGACTTCCCTATCTCGGCCGCGATTCGCTCCAGCGGAACGGACAGAAGATCGGTTGCTTCCTTGAAATCCATGTAGATAAATCCTTTACAAGGAAGTTCGTTGTTAATATATTATCTACAGCAGGGCTAAAAGGAAAGGCTGACCGCTCCCTCAGCCAAGAAGACGCGATCAGCCTCTCACGCGAACCGACCCGAAGGCCGTCCGCTCTGCAAGTTTAGCCCTGCTGCGCGGCCGGGGTCAAGAGGAATCGGAGGCACGATGAGCACCGCAGAGACCACCACCATACCCGCCGCCCCGCCATCGTACCGGATCATCAAGCAGAAGCACAGTCGCTGGTGGGAGGTGCGCGATCCCGAGGGCGAGCTGGTGTGCCTGACGGTCTACAAGTGCGGGGCGACGGAGGTGGTGCGGCGGCTCGGCGCGTGACCATCAGTCGCTCGAAGCATGCGGCCGCCGCGGGAATACCTGCGGCGGCCGCTCCCTACTTCCGATGCTCAATCGTGTCTACACCGCGTCGCGCGGCTCGCTCGCAAGAATCCGCTCGAGGAAGTGGGCCTCAGCGAGGATGTGCTGAAGGTACTCACGCGGCGAGAAGGACATCTTCGGCCTCACGCAGGATGTGGGGGCCGATGAACGGACTCAGCGATTCAGTCGTGACCAGCTCGACGCGGCGCCCCAGCAACTCTTCGAGCAAGAACGAGAGCTCCATGAAGTTGCGGAACGTCTTCTTCACGGGGTCGAACTGGACGAGGAGGTCGACGTCGCTGTCGGGGCGGGCCTCGCCGCGGACGACGGAGCCGAACAGCGCGATGCGGCGGGCGCCCAGCGCGTGAATCCGCTCCCGCGCCTCCGCGAGCCGCTGCGCGACCTGCTCCTTGGTGATCGTCTGCGTGTCCATGCGGCGAAATCTACACTCCTTCCGCACATCCGACCACCGGCTGCCGTCGCGGCGATACACTGTTCAGCTCTCCACAGACCAAGCCTGAACTGTTGGCAGCGGCACTCAAACCATCGCGAAATCCATTTCCGGCGCTCAGACCGTGATCAGCCGTGACGTGTCGCTTGGCATGCAGCGGATCGCGTCGGTGGAAGCAGGCCAGGAACGTTTCGTGGGCTCCTGGGTCGAATTCGCCCCGGAAATGTCGACAAACCTCCGTCACCGGCATACCGTTGGCGGCAACCCTGTCGAGAGGAGAAATCAGTGAAGACGAAGGTGTTGCTGCTGGCACTCGCCGCGATCCCCTGCTTCGGCGCGCCGGCGGAGGCGCAGCTCTACATGCCGCGCACGGTGAAGCAGGCGTACGCGAACGGAACGCGCTCGCCCGACGGGCGGCCGGGGCCGCGCTACTGGCAGAACCGCGCGCGCTACACCATCACCCTCACCGCCACACCGCCGGACCGCACCGTGCGCGGCACGGAGGAGATCGTCTACGTCAACAACAGCCCGGACACGCTGCAGAACCTCGTCATCAAGCTCTTCCTCAACATCCACAAGCCCGGCGCGCCGCGGGCGGGCGGGGCGAGCGAAGACTATCTCACCTCGGGGATGCACGTCGACCGCTTCGCGGTGAACGGGGCGGCGGCGCAGTGGCAGGACAACCCCAACGCGTTCACCTGGCAGCCGGTGCGGCTCCCTGCTCCGCTCCTCCCGCACGACTCGGTGCGCCTGGCCTTCGACTGGCACTTCGACCTCTCGCGCGAGGCCGGGCGCGAAGGGATGCTGAGCGAGACCACGTGGTACCTGGCCTACTTCTACCCGCGCGTGGCCGTCTACGACGACGCCAACGGGTGGGACACGATGGACTTCACCGACCTGCAGGAGTTCTACAGCGACTTCAACGACTACGACGTGACCATCCGCGTCCCCGCCAACTTCATCGTCTGGGGGACGGGGACGCTGGCCGATCCGCAGACGGTGCTGCAGCCCGAGGCGCTGCGTCGCTACCAGGCGTCGTTCACCTCCGACACCACCATCCACGTCGCCACCACCGAGGAGGTGGCCGGGCGCCGCGTGACCCTGCCCAAGACCAACGACTGGCGCTTCCGCTCGCGCGACATCCCCGACGTGGCGTTCGGGCTGAGCGACCGCTACCGGTGGGACGCGGCCAGCGTGGTGGTGGACGAGGCCACGCGCCGCCGCGCCAGCGTGCAGGCGGCCTACACCGACAGCGCGGCCGACTTCCGCCACATGGTGCAGTTCGGCCGGCACGGGCTGGCCTGGCTCTCCCGCAACTGGCCGGGGGTGCCGTACCCGTACGAGAAGTCCACCGTCTTCCTGGGCACCGCCGACATGGAGTACCCGATGATGGTGAACGACAACTCGTTCCCCGACACCACCTTCAGCCGCTTCGTGGCCGAGCACGAGATCGCCCATACCTGGACGCCCTTCTACATGGGGATCAACGAGACGCGCTACGGCTTCATGGACGAGGGGTGGGCGACCGCCTTCGAGTACCTGATCGGCGTGGCGGACATGGGGAGGGAGCGGGAGGGCGAGTTCTTCAAGCAGTTCCGGGTGAACGGCTGGATCAACAACCCGTCGCCGCTGCAGGACCTCCCGATCGTCACCCCGGGCGACGTGCTGAAGGGCGCGGCCTACGGCAACAACGCCTACGGGAAGGCGGCGCTCGGCTACCTGGCCGTGAAGGACCTGCTGGGCGACGAGCTCTTCCGCCGCTCCCTGCACGCCTGGATGGAGCGCTGGCACGGGAAGCACCCGCTCCCCTGGGACATGTTCAACACCTTCAACCAGGTGTCCGGCCGCAACCTGGACTGGTTCTGGAACAACTGGTTCTTCTCCAACCACTACATCGACCTGGCGGTCGCGAGCGTCACCCGTACGGGCGGCGGATACGCGGTGGTGCTGAACAACGTGGGGGGGATGGCGGCCCCGGTGGACCTGCGGCTGCGCTACGCCGACGGGAGCACCGAGACGCTCCACCAGACCCCCGCGATCTGGCAGGCAGACCCGCGGCGGGCCACGGTGCGGGTCGCGACGGGGAAGGTGCTGCGGTCGCTGGACCTGGACGGCGGAATCTTCGTGGACGCGCACACCGCCGACAATTCCTGGACGGCGGCGCGGTAGGCCGACTGCGGCAACAGATCGTCTCACGCAGAGGCGCGAAGGCACAGGGAGAGTGCGCCGCGCCTCTCTGCGTCTCCGCGTCTCTGCGTGAGATCGAGTGGGTCAGTCGCGCAGCGCGGCCTCGGCGAGCGCGATGGCGCCGACGTCCTCCGCGAGGGCGACGGGGAGGTCGGGGAGGCCGGCGTCGGCGGTGAGGGCGCGGCGGAGCTCGTGCGCCGCGAAGGTGGCGGCCGCCGCGGCGAGCGCGCCGACCACCGCGCCCGCCGCGACGGACTCGCCGGCGCGGCGCGCGATCACGGCGCCGCAGAGCGCGCCCGCAGCGATCCGGCCGGCGAGCGGGCCGGGGTCGGTGCGGTCCGGGACGATCGGGAGCTTGTCGGCCAAGTGCTCCACGGCCGAGGCCAGCCCCAGCACGGCCGGAGCCGAAGGGTGCGTGAGCAGGAGCTCCATCCGGTTCGCCGGCACGACGGGGTCGTGCGCGAGGTGGCGGCTGAGCGCCGCGGGCGCGGCCAGGCTGCGCATTCCCGCCACCACGCCGAGCGCCGCGGCCCGGCCCAGGGTCGTCACATCCGCCATCATCCACTCCCGTCCGAAGTCCACGTAGACCGTCGCGCTGATGCACGAACAGAGCCGGTGGATGAATTACGCTTTCACATCACGTCACTGAGCTCCAACCACGATCCGTACCCTGAACGGAATGTCTCACACGGAGTCAACGGAGTCAGCAGAAGATTACTCCGCTGACTCCGTGTGAGGCCCTTCTGTTGTCAATCCAGAACTGCTCTCGGCAAAGGGTATCAGAGGCGGCGCTGAGGAGGAAGAATCAGGATGGGCGCTCAGGCCAGACCGCGTCGGGAGCCGCGGCCAGCGGCTGGTCGGGGCCCAGGCGGGTGGCCTGCACGTCGGCGTAGACGAAGTTCTCCGGCGGCACCGGGGCGTCGGCCAGGCGGCGGAGGAGGGCGAGCTGGCCGACGTGCGTCATCGCGTCGGCGAAGGGGCCCTGCAGGAGCTGCTCGATGGTGATGATGAGCGGCGCGCCGGACGCGAGCAGGTCGCCGACCTCCTGCACCATCGCGTGGAAGCGCTCGATCTCGTCGCGGAAGGTGGGGAGGGGGTCCGGATGCGGGTACGTGCCGCCCTGGAACATCGTCCGCACGTAGCCCATCAGGCTGGTCATGTGCCGCAGGAGCTCGGCGGGCGTGCGCACCTGGTGCCCGGCCGCGAAGTCGGGGTAGTGCTCCGGCGCGTCCCGCAACGCCTTCTGCGCGCGATAGGCGATGGCGGCGAGGAAGTGCCGCGCCAGCTCGCGATCCCGATCCACGGTTCATCCTTCTTCCGCGCGGATAAACCCAAATCCGCAATCAGAGTGTGAAGGAAATTCAGCATGGTCTCTCACAGAGGTCCCAGAGGTCACGGAGGAACAGCGCCGTTCCCCTGTGACCTCTGTGACCTCTGTGAGAGAATTCTTTCGCCGGATCTGGTATCAGCATCAGGCGCATCGGTCAGCGAGCCGGCGAAACCCGCATCGGGAACCTGCCCGCCATCTCGGGCAACCCGCACCATCGGCCTGAATCGTCCGCCCTGCCCAGCCGCCGATGCGATGCGCAGGCGCAGGCGGGGTTCCCGGGATCGGGGCAGGCGGCGATCTGAGAGGCGATCGCGTCCAGCGTCTCGGCCGGGACGCGGCAGCCGGCGTGGTCCACGGCCTCGGAGTCGAGGCTGCCGCGGCGGGACTCCTCGTAGACGGCGACCGCGCGGAAGCCGCAGCGGGCGCACGCGACGAGCTGCAGCGCGATCTCGTCCGAGCGGCGGTCGGGGGGGAGCTCGATGGCCGCGGTGATGGCCAGCGTGCCGGGGACGCCGCACTCGGGGCAATCGAACGGCATGGAGCTGCATCCTGGCAGGTGAGATTCCGCATCGCTCGGGGGGATGCGCATGGTCGCGCATCTCCGTCACCCACGCAACTCCCGCAGCCGGCGCTCGAGGAAGCGCCGCTCGGGCTCCTGGCGCGCGAGGGCGCGCGCGCGCTCGTACGCGGCGCGGGCCTCGGCGGTGCGCCCCAGGCGGCGCAGGAGGTCGGCGCGGGCGGAGTGCGCGAGGTGGTAGTCCACCAGCTCGCCGCGCGCGAGCAGGGCGTCGACGAGCGCGAGGCCGGCGGCGGGGCCGGCGCGCATCGCGATCGCCGCCGCGCGGTTCAGCTCCACCACCGGCGACGGGTCCGCGCGCAGCAGCACGTCGTAGAGGCCGACGATCTGCGCCCAGTCGGTGTCGGCCGCCGCCGGCGCCTCGGCGTGCACGGCCGCGATCGCCGCCTGCAGCGTGTACGGGCCGAAGCGGCGCGAGCGCAGCGCCTGCTCCACCCGCGCGCACCCCTCCGCGATCTGCGCGCGGTTCCAGAGGGAGCGGTCCTGCTCGTCCAGCAGCATCAGCTCGCCCTCCGCCGTGGTCCGCGCGGCCCGCCGCGACTCGTGCAGCAGCATCAGCGCGAGCAGCCCCACGGCCTCGGGCTCGGGGAGGAGCTCCACCAGCAGCCGCCCCAGCCGGATCGCCTCGGCCGAGAGGTCGGCGCGGGTGAGCGACGCGCCGGACGACGCGGAGTACCCCTCGTTGAAGACGAGGTAGACCACGTGCAGCACGGCGTCGAGCCGGTCCGGCAGGTCGGCGCGCTGCGGCACCTGGTAGGGGATGCGCGCGTCGCGGATCTTGCCCTTGGCGCGCACGATCCGCTGCGCCAGCGTGGGCGGCGAGGTAAGGAAGGCGCGCGCGATCTCCTCCGTGGTCAGCCCGCAGACCTCGCGCAGCGTGAGCGCGATGCGCGCGTCGGGCGCCAGCGCGGGGTGGCAGCAGGTGAAGATCAGCCGCAGCCGGTCGTCCTCCACCCCGTCCCCGTCCGTCTCCGGGGGATCGGAGGCGGCGGCGCGGAGGTGCTCGGCGACGTCGGCCAGGCGCGCGTCGAAGCGGGCGCGGCGGCGGATGGCGTCGATCGCCTTGAAGCGCCCGGCGGAGACGAGCCAGGCGCGCGGACTGGCGGGAACGCCCTCCGCCGGCCAGCGCTGCAGCGCCGCGGCGAACGCGTCGTGCAGCGCCTCTTCGGCCAGGTCGAAGTCGCCGTCCAGCAGGCGGATGAGGGTGGCGAGAACGCGGCGCGACTCGGCGCGGTAGACGGCATCGACCCTCTCCCGCGCGTGGACGGCCGCGTCCCCGCCCGGGGCGGTCACGACGACGGCTGCTGCTGGCTGAAGTCGACCACGGGCCGCACCTCGATGCTGCCGGTGCGCGCCGAGGGGATCCGCGAGGCCACCTGGATGGCGTCGTTCAGGTCGCGCGCCTCCACCAGGTAGAAGCCGCCGAGCTGCTCCTTCGTCTCCGCGAAGGGGCCGTCGGTGGTCGACACCTTGCCGTTGCGGATGCGGACCGTGGTGGCGCTCGCCACCGGGTGCAGCGCCTCGCCCGCCACGTAGTGCCCGCTCTGGCGGATGCCCTCGGTGAACGCGAAGTACTCGCGCATGAAGGCTTCGCCCTCGCCCTGCGGCATCTCCGCCAGCTTCTGCTCGTCGTCGTAGATCAGGCACAGGTACTTCATGGCTCCCTCCGGGAACGGGGTGGAACGGCTGTGATCGACTCTAGTCGTTCGGAGAGGGGCGAAATCGACAACGGCGTCCCGCAGACGCGCAGCGCCACCGGGAACCGAGGATACGAGCGCTTCGGCAACTGATTGCCAGAGCAGGCTATAGATCCTTCGGTCGCCGCCCCGGCAAGGGCGTGGACGATGGTTCGGTGAGGCGGCTCCCTCAGGATGACGTCCTGGGGGAGAGGCTCCGGACCGCGGCTTACGTGGTAGGCGCCAGCTCGGTGCGATTGCGGCCGAGCTCCTTGGCGCGGTAGAGGGAGTCGTCGGCGCGGCGCGCCACTGCGGCGAAGCTCTCGTCGCCGGGCGCCCACTCGGTGGCGCCGACGCTCACGGTCACGCGCAGCCCCTCGGCCACGTCGCCCCACTCCACGCGCTCCACGGCCGCACGCAGCCGCTCGGCCACCTCCACCGCCACGCGGGCGTCGGCGCCCGGCATCACCACCACGAACTCCTCGCCGCCGGTGCGGCCGATCACGTCGTCGCGGCGGAGCGCGGCGCGGCAGGTCTCGGCCACGCGGTGCAGCACCCGGTCGCCCGCCTCGTGGCCGAAGGCGTCGTTGATCCGCTTGAAGTGGTCGATGTCCAGCGCCAGCACGCTGAGCGGCCCCGTTCCCTGCCGGGCGGCCTTCACCCGCTCCCCGGCCACCGCCAGCAGGTGGCGCCGGTTGGGAAGGCGCGTCAGCTCGTCGGTCATCGCCATCACGCGAAGGAGCCGCTCGCTGCGGACGTGGCGCACCACCGCGTACGCGAGGAAGGCAATGATGATGGTGGTGAGCCCGATCACCGCCGTCTGCAGCGAGCGGATGCGCGCGGCGTAGCGGTTCTCGCGCAGCAGCGCGCGGTTCTCCGCGTCCTTCTTCTCCGTGTCGAAGCGCACGCGCAGCAGCGACGTGGTCTCCTCGCGCAGCCGCTCCTGCAGCGCCCGGCCGAGGGTGAGCTGCGCGGACCGTGCCTCGTACGCGCCCCGGTGGTCGCCCATGGCGGCGAGCGCGCTGGCGCGCTCCTCGTGCACCTTCTCCATGAAGCGGTCGACGTGCGCCGGGCCGAAGTACGCCGCGGCGGCGTCGAGCTCGCGGAGCGCATCGGCGGGGCGGCGCAGGCGGTTGAGCACCACGCCGCGCGAAAGCCGGGTGGCCGCCAGCCCGCTGGCGTCGCCGGAGCGGAGGTAGTACGCCAGCGCGCGGTCGATCCACCCCAGCGCCTCGGTCTCGCGCCCCAGCTTCCCCAGCACCACCCCGATCGCGCGCTGGCAGTAGGCCACCTGGTCCGCGTGGCCCAGGGCCCGCTCCACCTCGAGCGCGCGGCGGTACCAGCCCAGCGCGGGCGCCAGGTCGCCCTTCTGCTCCAGCGTGCTCCCCAGGTTGAAGAGCCTGTCCGCCATGCCCGTGGAGTCGCGTGCCTGCTCGTCGGCCACGAGGAGCTGGCGGTAGTACTCGATGGCCCGGTCGTACTCCGCCAGACGGCGGTCGGCGTAGACGTTCGCGATGTCGTTCAGCGTCTCGCGCACATGCCTGTCGTCGAGCAGGCGCTGGTAGATGGCGTAGGCCGCGTTCAGGTCCTCGAGCGCGCCCCCGAGGTCGCCGCGGTAGTAGCGCAGGTAGCCGCGCGCTACCATCGCCGCCGCCAGCAGGGCGGGAACGTCCAGGCGCCGCGCCTCGGCGATGGCGAACTCGTAGTCCAGGGCCGCCGCGTCCGGCCGGTCGGCCTCCTCGAGCCCCGTGCCGCGGCACAGGCGCAGCTCCGCGTAGGCGCGCGCGTCGGCGGCGGTCCGCGCCTCGGCCATCCCCCGCTCCGCCAGCGCCACCCATGCATCGGCCTCCAGCGAGCCCTCCGACGCCCGGCAGCGCAGCGCCAGCGCCTTCATCCGCAGCGGGCGGTCCTCCGGCCGGGCCAGCAGCGGGAGCGCCTGCTCCGTGAGCCGCAGGGCGCGGGCGTCGTCCACGTCCTGCAGGCGCTCGGCCTCGGCGAGGAGCGCGCGCGCGTCGGGTGCGTGCTGCGCCGCGAGCGGCGTGGCCGCGGCGAGCATCGTGACCGTCGCGAGGAGCGCGTTCCTCATCGGTAGGCGTCGAGAGGGGGCAGGGAAATCAGGATGATCCCGTTTCGAATGATGGGATGTGCAGGCCGCCGACAGAATGGCTCACACGGAGTCAACGGAGTCGACGGAGAACGGGTCAGCACTCCGTCGACTCCGCCGACTCCGTGTGAGGATCTTCCGTGCTGGTGTCTCGGGGGCGCCGCGGGCGCTGCTTGGCGGAGATGGACTTGATCACCATCCGGCCGGGGTGCGCGGGGTCGAACGGGGTCTTCGACCGGGCGACGGCCAAGGCGACCAGCTCCCGCACCTCCGGCCGGTCGAGGTCCGCCGCGGAGCCGAGCCGGAGGTTGCGGACCACGTTCCCCTCGCCCCGCAGCAGCCCGTGGGGATCGGGAAGGGTGGCGCCCTGCAGGAAGCACAGGGTGACCCAGCGCGGCATCACCGCGATCGACAGCACCGCCTCCGACGGGCGCTCGGTGGCGCCGAAGCCGACGACCAGCGCGTTGTAGTTGTCGTAGACCATCTCCACCGCGCCGGGCACCTGCGGCCGCAGCCGCTCCAGCGCCGCCACGGCCTCGGCCGCGACCTCGGGCGTGTACTTCGCCAGGAAGTCCTCGAGCTGCGCCTCCGGCGGCGCGCCGCTCATCGGCCCTGCCCCGTCGGCGGGTCCTTCCCCTCGTCGGCCGTGGGGCCATACATCATCGGCACGGCGAGGTCGACCAGGCGCAGGTAGATGCCGAGCTGGGCGCGGTGGTGCACCAGGTGGTTGAGCACCATCGAGCGCAGCATCTGGTAGCGGCTCTGCGTCATCATCACCTGCCCCGCCTTCTTCAGCGTCCACGGCACCCCGAAGTCGGCGTCGCTCCCGCCGGCCAGCGCGGCGTGCCCGGCGGCGGCGTTGCGGTCGAACTCGGCCAGCAGCGTCGCCGTCTTCTCGAAGCTGTAGCCGGGGAACTGCGGCCCGTCGAGCGGGGCGATGTCGAGCTCGGTGCGGTCCATCATCATCGCCGCCCAGCCGGGGAGGCGGGCGACGAGCTGCGCCAGGTGCCCCATGGGGAACGACTTCTCGTGCGGCTTCCACTCGCCCTGGCCCTCGCCGTCGGGCACACGCTCCAGCACCCGGCGGGTGGTGGCGATCTCGCTGTCGAACTCGGGGAGGAGCAGGTCGGCGATGGACATGTCGAGGGCCTCTCGGCGGGAGGGAGGGGGATGAGCTGCCGGCCGGAGGCGTAAGCGTGGAGCGGCGGATGCCGGAGGTCAAGACCGCTGATCTGCGATGTGGTCGGAAGCAGGGTCGCGCCCTCTCCGCTCGGGAGGCGGGCGGATGAATCCGCAGCAACAACGACACGAAGTCCGCCTTCGCGGACTACCGTCCGCGGTGCCGCCGAAAAGGGAGTGGCGCGCGACAGGCTCCCCTGCAGCCTGGGTCTGCGGGCCTCGGCCGCAGTGGACCGAGTCGCGTGCCCCGCCGCCAGGGGCCACACGGCAGGTGGGAGTCCGCGAAGGCGGACTCGTGTCGTGGTTGCAGCGGTTTCAACCGCCCCGTCCCCGGCGGCATGAATTCCGGCCGGGCCGGCGGAGACGCGGAGAGGGGCGGCCGATGCGCTCGGCCGCCCCTCCTGTCCATCGTGGTCCGTCAGCTGCTCCCTACAGCGAGAGCACGTACGCCACGACCGCGGCGCGCTGGGTGGAGGTGAGGGCGTTGAACTTCGACCGCGAGAGCGAACCCTCGCCGCCGTGGAAGGAGACCGCCCCCTCGATCGTGGTGGCGATCCCGTCGTGCATGAACACTTCCATGAAGCGCGCGCCCATCAGCGGCTCCGTCCGGAACTCGGAGCGGAAGGCCTGGTCCAGGCAGATGTCCGCCCGGGTCGACCCCATGTCGTGCAGCAGCAGGTCGGTGAAGGGCCGGACCGTCTTGAAGCTGAGCGCCGGGATCCCCACGTCGGTGGTGGTGAACTGCGGGGTGTGGCACCCGGTGCAGCCGATCTGCGAGAAGAGCGTCTTGCCGGTGCTCGCCTGCGTGGTGAGCGGGAGCGGCGGCGGCGGCGCCAGGAAGATCACGAACGAGTTCAGGTCGTCGAAGTTGGCGCTGCTGATCTCGGGCTCGGGCGCGGGGTCCACCCCCGCCGGGATCGCGGCGCCGCCGATGTTGTTCTCGGCCAGGTTGAACTTGTTGGTGATCCCCATCTCGTTCAGCAGCGCGCCGGCGTTGAAGAGGGTGACGCTCCCCTCGTTCGC
The DNA here is from genome assembly GCA_045803205.1 of Longimicrobiaceae bacterium. Classification (GTDB taxonomy): domain Bacteria; phylum Gemmatimonadota; class Gemmatimonadetes; order Longimicrobiales; family Longimicrobiaceae; genus Longimicrobium. The sequence goes on along the minus strand of JBJMPM010000188.1, from coordinate 8,702 downwards.
CTTGCGCCCGAACTTGCCGATGTCGCCCGCGGCGGTGCGGTGCGCGTACCCCGTGACCCCGTCGCCGTTGAAGTCGAACGGGTCCTCGGCGTTCAGCAGCGCCGAGTTGGGGATCGCCGCCAGCAGCCCGAAGCCGAAGATGTCGGGGGTGGTGCGCGTGCCGCGCTGGTGCGTGACCGTGGGGAAGGGCTCGGAGGTCAGCCCCGTGGCCGCGAAGAGCTTGGGCGTCACCGAGTCCTGGTGCACGAAGCCGCCCTTCGAGGCCAGCAGGTCGCAGCTCCCGTCGGAGCGGCGGTTGGTGAAGTGGGTCTCGCTCTCGTCGCCGGTGCCGCCCACCGGGCCCTCGTCCTCGCCGTGGCACTCCACGCAGGAGCTGGCGTTGAAGATCGGGCCCAGGCCGCCCGCCTGGGTGAAGGTCTGCTGGAAGATCGCCTTCCCGCGCGTGAACGCCGCCAGCTCCGCCGAGGACAGCCCGGGGACCGGGTCGCCGATGGCGGACATGATGGTGATGTCGGCGTGCGGGTTGGCCGGCGTCCGGGCCGAGGTGGGCGTGGGACGCTCGTCGGAGCATGCAGCGAGCAGCAGGCCCGAGAGGAGCGCGAGGGGGAGCTTGGCCGCGACGCGCATGCGACCTCCATGGTGCTCTGGTGGGTGGCTTCGCGGTGGGCGCGTCGCGGCGCAAAGGGACCTATCGGGGTGAGACTGGAAAACCCGCGGAGGGGTCTTCCGGACTTCGCCCGGCGCACGCGACGACACCCTCGTTCAGCCGTGTGCGCAGACGCGGCCGAGAGGGTGTCGGACACTCGGTGAGCCGCCTCCGGTGGGGTGAGGAGGGGCACTGGGTGCACGGCCCCGTTCTCGGGGGTCCGTCGCTGAGGGTAGGCACATAGTACCTTCCACCCCAGCGTCGGTCAAGGATTTTCTGACAGAAACCGTGTGGCGAGATGGACGAATTGCTGCAAAGCGTTGTCACGACCGCGACTGCAAATTTAATCGTCCTATAATGTTTCCCGCCCCCGACGGGCCATGGAGGAGCCTCGCGCGATGACGCGCAGGCCCGGAGAGGTCTTGCGCCAGTTCCGTTGGCGACTATTCGGGACGTTAGGGACCTCGACGACCTGCGGTCGTGGGCGCAGACGGTCTCGGCGAGCAGGCGCTGTCCACCCCCGCGCCGGGATCGGCGGCACCGCTCCCGACGCCGTCGCCGAGCAGATCGCCAGCCTGCGCGCGCTGCTCTGAACGATCCATACGGCAGACGCAAAGGGCCGGGAGAACGAATCTCCCGGCCCTTGCGTTTCTACGCGGGACGTCCGTAGCGGATCGGCCGGCCTCGCGTCAGCAGCACCACGGGGAGCTGACGCAGCTCGGATAGTTGTAGGTCTGCTGGCATCGGATGGTGGCCGTCTGGCACAACGTCGTCGCCATGTTCGCCTGCACCGTCCCCTGCTCCTGCGAAACGGGCCCGGTCGCGTACGAATCCACCTGAATGTCTTCGAGCCGGAGCTTCTTCACGATCCCTCCAAGACGGGGTTAATCTCCGCGCGCGAATCGGCGCGTACCCCAAGGTTAACGGCGGCCGGAGACCACTCGCAAGATGTGGTCGGAAATGAATGCCCGATACCCGATCCGGCGAAAGGGTCGACGCATCTCGCCGACTCACGTGCTGACGCGGTTATGGATCCTTCGGCCTGCAAGCCATTCCGCCGACGATGATTGCAACGTGGCCGGCCTCGGGATGACGTCGTCGGAGTTTCGTTGCGTCAACACAAAGTGTTCAGGCGGATTGGGTATGCGGGGGAACGAGGGACAACGAAGATTCAAGATGAAATCCTGATGCACAGCCGATTCTGAAAGCGGTATGGGTGCCTATTCGGCGCGGAAGGGGACCTCGACCACCAGGCCGTCGTGCGCGCAGACGGTCTCGGGGAAGACGGCGCGGGCCTCCTTCTCCAGCCAGCGCGGGTCGTCGGCGTAGCGGGGGGAGAAGTGGGTGAGCACCAGGCGCAGCACGCCGGCGGAGGCGGCGAGCTCGGCGGCTTCGCGGGCGGTGGAGTGGCCGGTGTGGGCGGCGCGCTCGGCCTCGTCCTGCGCGAAGGTGGCCTCGTGCACCAGCAGGTCGGCGTTCGCGGCGATGTCGCGGGTGGCCTGACAGGGGCGGGTGTCGCCGGAGATCACCAGCTTCCGCCCCGGCCGCGGCGCGCCGACGACCTGCTCCGGCGTGATGGTGCGGCCGTCGGCCTCCACCGGCTGGCCGTGGTGCAGCTTCCCCCAGAGCGGCCCCTCGGGGATCCCCAGCTCGCGCGCCTTCGCCGCGTCGAAGCGGCCCAGGCGCTCGTGCTCCACGACCGCCCAGCCGTACGCCTTCCCGCCGTGCGAGACGCGGAAGGGGACGATGTCGTACCCGTCGCGCGCCACTTTCTCCCCCGGCTCCACGCCGTGGATGCGCACCTCGAAGGGAACGCGCTCCACGCCGAGGTTCACCGCCTGCGCCAGGATCGGCTCGGTGCCGGCGGGGGTCCAGAGGTCCATCGGCTCCTCGCGCACCTGGAGCCCCAGGGTGCGCAGCAGCCCGATCACCCCCAGGAAGTGGTCGGCGTGCAGGTGGGTGAAGAAGATGTCGTCGAAGCTGAAGCCGGTGCCGTAGCGCATCATCTGCCGCTGCGTCCCCTCGCCGCAGTCGAACATCAGCACGTCGCCCTCGCGCTGCACCAGGAGCGAGGAGACGTTGCGGCCCACGGTGGGGCGCGCGGCGGCGGTGCCAAGGAAAGTCAGGCGCATGCGGAAAGATCGAACAAAAGTGCCTAGTGCCTAGTCCCTAGTGCCAAGGAACTGCAGGACACGGCAACGCTGAGCAGCGCGCCCGAAGCCGCGGCCGCACCGGGATACTGGGCACTTGGCACTAGGCACTTGGCACTGCCCTTCATCACGCCGTCACCACGTCCACCCTGAGATACGGCTCGATCTCGGCCTTGGGGATGAGCGCGGGCCAGTAGGCCACGATCTCCTGCACGCGGGGGCGGCCGCCCGCGAAGCCGGTGACCGACGGGGGGCCGGTGAGCACCAGCGGCGCGATCTCCTTGGTGAAGCGGTCCACCGCCGCCATGTCGTGCCCGCGCACGCTCCAGCGCACCGTCACCTCCGGCAGGTCGCGGGGGATGGGGCCCGCGAGCGGCCCGTGCGTGGCGTTCCAGCCCACGAATTCCGTCAGCACCTCGTCGAACTGGAGGCCGAGGCGGTCGAGGCGGGCGCGGAGGACGCGGTCGGCGGCCTGCGCCTTCTCCACCGCGTCGGGCCAGGCGTAGACCAGCGTGCCGCTCGCCTTCCACCCGTCGGAGTAGCTCAGGCTCACCTTCAGCAGGTCGGTGGGCCCCTTCCCCGCCACGCCCGAGACGCGCACGCGGTCCGGCCCGTCGTCGTCCAGGCGGATGGTGGTGAAGTCGGCCACGCAGTCGGGAGTGATGTAGCTCTTCGGGTCGCCCATCTCGTAGAGGAGCTGCTCCTTCACCACGGGGACGGCCACGCGGCCGCCGGTGCCGTCGTGCTTGGTGACCACGAAGGAGCCGTCCGGCGCCGCCTCGATGATGGGGAAGCCCACGTCCGCCAGGTCGGGGACGTCGCGCCAGCTCCACAGGCAGTTGCCGCCCGAGCTCTGCGCGCCGCACTCGTTGATGTGCCCCGCCACCACCCCCGCGGCGATGCGGTCGTGGTCGTCCCACCCCCAGCCGAACTCGTGGATCATCGGCGCGTAGGTGAGCGCCGTGTCCGTCGAGCGGCCGGTGATCACCACGTGCGCGTCCCGGCGCAGCGCCTCCACGATCGGCCGCGCGCCGATGTAGGCGTTGGCGCTCTGCACCCTGTCGACCACCTCGGAGAGCGGCTCGCCCGTCTCCATGTTCTTCAGCTCGACGCCGCGCGCGAGCAGGTCGGGGAGGCGCTCCAGGATGTCGTCGCCGGTGATCATGCCGACGCGGGCGCGGCCCTGCAGCCCGGCCTTGCGCGCCTCCTCCAGCACGGCGTCGCGGCAGCCCTCGGGGTTCACGCCGCCGGCGTTGGCCACCACGCGGATGCCGCGCTCCACCACGGAGGGAAGGATCTCGCCCATCAGCGGCACGAAGTCGCGCGCGTACCCCAGCGCCGGGTTGCGCGAGCGCTGCTTCTGCATGATCGACATGGTGACCTCGGCCAGGTAGTCGAGCATCAGGTAGTCGATCGGGCCGCCCTCCACCTGCCGGCGCGGGGCGTCGAGCTGGTCACCCCAGAACCCCTGCCCCGAGGCGATGCGGATCTTTTCTCTCATGCCGAATCCGGGTATCCCGTCCGAAATCGAATCATCGTCGCGATTAGCGCGATGATCGCGAGTGACGATGCGAGTAAACTCGCGGCTACAACCGCACGCAGTCCGCCTTCGCGGACTTCAACGGCGCCGGTGGAAGCATGCGAGGTGCCGCGCCGTGCGGCACCTCGCGAGCTGGCGAAGAATTTGGAGCGGCCCTCACCGCGGCGGCAACGGCAATCCCAGCGCCTCGTCCACGCTCACCATGCGGCCTTCGAGCGCCGGGGAGGTGTACTCTTCCCCGGGCCCGTACGTACGCACATCCGTGTACTCCCCACCCACAGGCTTCAGGTACACGGTAACCGACACCCCCTTCACGTCCACCAGCCAGAACTCCGGGATCGCCGCGCGTGCATACTTCGGCCCCTTCACTTCGCGATCGGTCTCGAGCGACGTTTCGGCGACTTCCACCACGAGCAGCGCATCCCAGGGCCCGGCCTCACGCGAACGATACTCGTCCCCGTTCAGGCGCAGCAGCACGATATCCGGCTGCGGGGCTTCGATGGGATTGAAGCGCAACGGGCTCTGCACGCGCAGAAGCGCCCGGCCGGACATCCACTGGCCAAGCCGCTTGGTGAGCTGGTCGACGACGTAGATGTGCCGATGCCCGATGGGCGACATGCAAACGATCTCTCCGTCCAGCAGTTCGAGTCGCTCGTCCTCATTCAGGATTCCCGCTCTCCCGAGCTCCACGTACTGGTCGTACGTCCAGCAGTGCGGCGTCCACCCGCCGGTCTTGTCCGTGACCACGCCGTCCAGCAACTCCGCGCACTCGGGAACGATCAGGAGCGGTCCCATGCGCTCGAACTCGTCGGAGTTGAAAAGGCGGCGCTGAATCGCTACGGCCGAATCCATGTCTCGTCTCCTTTCCAGCTCTCCCCTACGTCAGGTGCGGCGGCAGGACGAAGGCGGCTGCGCAGCCTGCCCCTGTGCGGTCGCCGCCTTCACACGCGTTCCGGTCCCAGAACGTCCTCGGCCAGAACGTCGCTTCCACCCAGCGCGGGTGACGACCATCCGTCCCCCCGGCGGTGCTCGCGAACGTCCAGGTACTGCGCCGCGACGGGGTTGCGCGCGACGATCACCACGTTCCGCCGCAGATCCACGATCCAGTACTCCTGCACCCCGGCGGTGGCGTAGTCCTCCATCTTCACCGTACGATCGTACAGGAGCGACGTGTCGGCGACCTCCACCACCAGCAGGGCATCGCTCCCGGTGGGCTGCTCGTCTTCGAACTCGCCCTCGCGCAGGCGGTAGAGCCCCAGGTCGGGATGCGCCGTGCGCCCCTCGCGAACGCGCAGCACGTCCTGAACCCGCACCTCCGTGCCGCGCACCCGCTTCGTGGTCAGGAGCTCGATCAGGCGAGCGACGCACTTCGAATGGCGAGGCCCGATCGGGCTCATTTCGATGATCTCCCCGTCGATCAGCTCCACCCGCTCGTCTTCGCCCAGGATCCCCTCGGTGCCGAGACGGATGTAATCGTCCGACGAGAAGCGGTACGGGCGCGTTCCCGATACGATGACGCCGTCGATCAGCTCGGTCCCATCCTCCGGGACCAGTCCGATCTCGGTCATCCGCCGGTACTGGTCGACGCTGAACCTGTGCGGCTGCACGAACTGAACAGCCATGGCTGCCTCCTTACGTCAGGTGCGGCGGCAGGACGAAGCGCGCCCGAGTGCCGTCGCAAAATCTCAACTGGCCTGGCTGCGGCCCAGCACCTGCTCGGTCGAGACGGTCCGTCCTCCAAGGGCTGGCGACGTCCACGCCTCTCCGAGCCGGTAGTCTCGCTCCTGCGTGTATCGGCCATCCACGAGCTCGCCGAACACAGCCACGCAGTTACGTGGAAGGTCGACGACCCAGTACTCGGGAATCCCGGCGCCGGCATAGAGCCGCCGCTTCACGTTGCGGTCGAAGAGCACCGTTGAGTCGCTGACCTCGACCACGAGGAGGATGTCGGCGGGTGTCGGATGAGACTCGGCGTAGCTGTCGGTCCGTGGCCGGAGAACGGCGACGTCGGGGATCGGCTCGCCGTCATCCTCGATGATGATGGGAAGCTGGGTGGAGACCAGCGCATCGTCACCCACGAGGAACTGCAGCCAGCGGTCGAGCTTCCGGACGCAGGCCGCGTGCTGGCTCCCGATCGGCGTCATCTCGACGATCTCCCCGTTGATCAGCTCGACGCGGTCGTCCTCGGAAAAGATCCCCACCTCGCCCATGCGGTGGAACTCGTCCACCGTGAAGCGATGACGGATGGCCAGATCGACCGACATGGCTGCCTCCTTACGTCAGGTGCGGCGGCAGGACGAAGGCGCCGAGGTGCGGGCCGGGGTTGTTGAGCGCCGTGCGCAGCGCCAGCGACAGGGCGGCGCGCGTCTCTTCGGGGAGGATCACGGCGTCCACGAAGCCGCGGGCGGCGGCGAACCGGGCGTCGAGCTGGTGGTCGTAGTCGGCGCGCACGGCGTCCATCTTCCCGCGCATCTCCTCGTCCGGCTGCTGCCCCGCCTTCTTCAGCTCCTCGAGCTGTGTGCCGAAGAGCGCCATCACCGCGCTGTCGCCCTCCATCACCCCCATCCGCCCGGTGGGCCAGGTGAAGATGAAGTCGGGGTCGAAGCCCTGCCCCGCCATGGCGTAGTATCCCGCGCCCGAGGCGTGGTTCACCGTCAGCACCAGCTTGGGCACCGTGGCCGTCGCCATCGCCTCCACGAAGCGGGCGCCGGCGCGGATGATCCCGCTGTGCTCGGCCTCGGTGCCCACCATGAAGCCCGAGACGTCCTGCACGAAGAGGATGGGGGTGCGGTGGCGGTTCAGCGTCTCGATGAAGTACGCCACCTTGTCGGCGCTGTCGGCGTAGACGATGCCGCCGAACCGGGGCCGGCCGCCGCGCGGGTCCTTCACCATCCCCCGCGCGTTGGCGATCACCCCCACCGGCGTGCCGCAGATGCGCGCGGTGCCGCAGATCATCTCCGGCGCGTAGTCGGCCTGGAACTCGTCCAGGTCGCCCGCGTCGATGATGCAGGAGAGGAGCGCCCGCATGTCGTACGGCTGGCGGTGGTCCGCCGGGAGCAGCTCGTAGAGGTCCGCCTCCGGCCGCGCCGGCTCCTGCGCGTCGAAGGCGTTGCGCACGGGCGCCGGGAGCGGGAGCTCGCGCACCAGGTCGCGGATCTTCGCCACGCAGCTGCGGTCGTCGGGCACGCGGAAGTGGGCGACGCCGCTCACCGCGTTGTGCGTCCAGGCGCCGCCCAGCGTCTCGGCGTCCGCCGTCTCCCCCGTGGCGCCCTTGACCAGGTTCGGCCCGCCCAGCCCCATGAACGACGTCCCCTCGACCATCAGGATCACGTCGCTCAGCGCCGGCAGGTACGCGCCCCCGGCGATGCAGGGGCCCATCACCGCGGCGATCTGCGGCACCTTCAGGTAGCGCCGCATCACCGAGTTGTAGTAGAAGATGCGGCTGGCGCCGTACTGGCCGGGGAAGACGCCGCCCTGGTAGGGGAGGTTCACGCCGGCGCTGTCGACCAGGTAGACGATCGGCACGCGGCAGCGCATGGCGATCTCCTGCGCGCGCAGCATCTTGGTGATCGTCTCCGGCCACCAGGACCCCGCCTTCACCGTCGCGTCGTTGGCGACGACCACCACCTCGCGGCCGGCGACGGTGCCGATCCCCGTCACCACGCCGGCGCCGGGCGCCTGACCCTCGTAGCGGTCGTGGGCGACCAGCAGCCCGATCTCCTGGAAGCGGGTGCGCGGGTCCAGCAGCAGCCCGATGCGCTCGCGGGCGGTCAGCTTGCCGTCGGCGTGCTGCCGCTCGATGCGCTTCTTGCCGCCGCCCTCGCGGAGCTTCGTCTCCAGCTCCACCAGCTCGCGGGCGAGACGGCGGGCGCGCGACTCGGCTTCGGCGGGGGCCTCGGCGGTGGGGGCGCTCACGGGGTGGCCAGCTCGCGGTCGCGGCCGTGCTCCGCGAACCACTCGCGGATGTACTCCACCGCCTCGCCCGTGGTGGTGCCCGGCCCGAAGAGCCGCCCGATCCCCTGCGCCTCCAGCGCGCGCATGTCCTCTTCGGGGATGATGCCGCCGCCGGTGATGAGCACGTGGTCGGCGCCCTCGTCCTCCAGCAGCGCCTTCACCCGCGGGAAGAGCGTCATGTGCGCGCCGGAGAGGATGGACATGGCGACCACGTCCACGTCTTCCTGGATGGCGGCGGCCACCACCATCTCGGGGGTCTGGTGGAGGCCGGTGTAGATCACCTCCATCCCCGCGTCGCGGAGCGCGGCGGCGATCACCTTGGCGCCGCGGTCGTGCCCGTCGAGCCCGGGCTTGGCGACCAGCACGCGGATCTTGCGTTCGGCCATGGGTTCGGAACTTCGTTCAGGATCGG